>CAYZGL010000037.1:0-22315 GCA_964477985.1 uncultured Rubrivivax sp.
CGGTTCTGGTCGGTGAGCGTGAACTTGCCGTCGCGCTCGAGGATGCGCTGGATCACGAACATCACGTCCGGGCGGCCGGCGTCGTACTCGTCGAACACCAGCGCCACCGGCCGCTGCAGCGCCCACGGCACGATGCCTTCCTGGAACTCGGTGACCTGCTGGCCGTCGCGCAGCACCACCGCGTCCTTGCCCACCAGGTCGAGCCGGCTGATGTGGCCGTCCAGGTTGACGCGCACGCAAGGCCAGTTCAGGCGAGCCGCGACCTGCTCGACGTGCGTGGACTTGCCGGTGCCGTGCAGCCCTTGCACCAGCACGCGGCGGTTGCGCGTGAAGCCGGCCAGCAGCGCCAGCGTCACGTCGGGGTTGAAGCGGTAGGCCTCGTCGACTTCGGGCACGTGGTCGTCGCGCTCGGAGAAGGCCGGCACCTTCAGCTCGGTGTCGATGCCGAACACCTCGCGCACGCCGATCAGCCGGTCGGGCTGGATGTCCTGGAGTTCGCTCACGTGTCGATCATCCCGCGATTGGCCATGCCTTGCAGCGTAGGGCCTGCGCTGGCGCCGCCGTAGTGCCAGTTGGCATCATTCGCGCGGGCCAGCCGCGCGCCGCGCCGCCTTCAGCCGATGCAGGTGCGGTTCTTGCCGCTGTGCTTGGCTTCGTACAGCGCCTCGTCGGCGCGCTCGAGCGCGAGGTCCAGCGGCTCGCCGTCGCGCAGCGCGGTGACGCCGGCGGAGAAGGTGACGAACACTTCCTTGTTCTCGTGCATGAACAGGCTGGCCGTCAGCTGGCGCTGCAGCCGGGTCAGCACCTGCTGCGCCGCGGCCGGTTCGGTATCGGGCAGCAGCACGACGAACTCCTCGCCGCCGAAGCGCGCCACCGTGTCGCCGGGGCGCAGCTGCGAGCCCACTCGCGCAGCCAGCTTTTGCAGCGCGACGTCGCCGGCGGCGTGGCCGAGCGTGTCGTTCAGCCGCTTGAAATTGTCGATGTCGATCAGCCCCACGGCCAGCGCCGCGGCCGCGCCTTCGGCACGGGCGCGTTGCAGCCGCGCGCGTTCGGACTCGAAGGCCTGCGCCAGACCGCGGCGGTTGGCGACCTGCGTCAGCGCGTCGGTGGCCACTTCCTCGGACATGCGGCGCAGCTCGCCTTCGAGCTCGCTCACGCGCAGCTGCATCTGGCCGGCACGCGCCTGCTCGGCCTGCAGCCGGCCCTGCGTCTGGCGCACCAGCGCCTGCACCTCGGTGCTGTCTTGCAACATCTGGCGCACCACGTCGGCCAGGCTGCCCAGCGAGTCGGCCTGCGCGATGGCCTCGGCATAGCGCCCGACGCTGGCGTGGAAGCGCCCGGTGTGCGCGCTGAACTCGCCCAGTTCGCTGAGCATGCCGTGGATCAGCTCCTTCAGTGCGTCGCGCGCCTGGTTGCGCTGGCCGCGCAGCTGCGCCTGCTGCTTGCGCGCGTGGGCCAGCAGCTCGCCGGCCGCGCGCACGCTGCGCACGTTCAAGCCTTCGGCGAGGCGCGAACGCAGCAGCGCGCACTGGCCGCGCGCCCAGCTGTCGTCCTCGGCCAGCTCGGTCATGCCCTCGGTCAATTCGACGCACAGCCGGCCCAGTTCGTCGAGCAGGTGCTGGCGGTGCGCCAGCAGCCGGCGCGCGCGCCGGCACAGCTCGGCGGCCTGGCCCAGCAGCGCGGGCTCGGCGCCGTGCTCGGCGACCTGCTGCGACAGTTGTTGCAGCGCGCGCGCCAGTTCGTCGGCACGCGCCTCGCCCGCGGGCAGCGCGCTGCGCAGCGTGCCCTCGAGGTCCTGCACCAGCCGCGCCCAGTCGTGCGTGGCGGCGGCGCCGCCAGCACCGGCCCCCGGCGCCGCGGCAGCCTGGCTCGCCGGCGGCGCGCCAGGCGCCGTGCCGGTGCCGGCCTCGTGCTGCCAGACGTCGAGCTGGTGGCGCAAGCGCTCGCGCAAGCGCCGCGCGTCGCTTCGAACCGGCGCCAGCGAGCGCAGCAGCTCGTCCTTGCGTCGTGCCGCAGCCGCGGCGTCGCCGCCATGTTGCAGCGCCTCGGCCAGGCGCTGCAGCAGCTCGGCCCAGTCCTGCGCCTGGCCTTGCTCGCGCGCGCCGGCATCGCCGAGGATCGCGTCGGCCTCGTCCCAGCGCCCGGCCATCATCGCGCGCACCCATTCGTCGCCGCTGCGGCTGCCCGGCACGGCCAGCGTGGCGCTCAGCCGCTGCAGCCGCACACGCGCGGCCTCGGGCAGCGCGGTGGCGGCCTGCCCGCCTTCGGCGGCGTAGGCGCGCGCATAGTTCTCGGGGGTGGGCTCGACCTTGTCCAGCGCGAGGCGGCGCAGTGCCGCCTTGGCCAGTTGCACCGGCGACGACGCGGTGGTCGCGGCGAGCTGCGAGGCGCCGTGCGACAGGTCCATCAAGAGGTTCCGGCCGCGCTCAGAACGAGCGGCCGGCGATGGCGCGCGGCGTGGGGCTGCCGAAATCGAGTTCTGCGGCCTGGCCGATCCACGGCGCGCGCCGCGGCAGCACAGTCTGCTGCAGCCAGCGCTCGAGCTCGTCGGCCGGGATCGGCCGGCTGAACAGGTAGCCCTGCATCAGGCTGCAGCCCAGCCGGTGCAGCACCTCCATCTGGCGCAGGCTTTCCACGCCTTCGCCGATGACGCGCAGGTTCAGCGAGCGCGCCACCGCGATGATCGCGGTGACGATGCCCGAACTTTGCGGCGTGACGCCGAGGTCGCGCACGAAGCTGCGGTCGATCTTCAGCTCGGAGATCGGCAACGTGGTCAGATAGGCCAGCGACGAATAACCGGTGCCGAAATCGTCGATCGCGACCTCGACGTTGATGTCCTTGAGCCGGTGCAGCGACGGGATCACGCTTTGCAGCTCTTTCATCAACCCGGTTTCGGTGATCTCGAGCTGCACCATGCGGTGCGGGATGCCGTAGTTCAGCGCGTTCTGGTGGATCTGGTCGATCAGGTCGGAGCGCTCGAACACGCGGCACGGCAGGTTGACGGCGATGGCGTCGGCGAAGTCGAAGCTGTTCTGCCAGATGCGCGCCTGGCGCGCGGCCTCGCGCAGCGCCCATTCCGACAGCGGCAGGATCAGCCCCGACTCTTCGGCCAGCGGGATGAAGTCCGCCGGGGGCACCAGCGTGCCGCCGCGCTGCCAGCGCATCAGCGCTTCGGCGCCGACCATGCGCGCGCTGCGCACGTCGACCTTGGGCTGGTAGTGCAGCACCAGTTCGTCGCGCTCGATCGCCTTGTGCAGCGCGCTTTCCAGCTCGAGCTTCTCGCGCCCGCGCCCGGCCAGCTGCGGGCTGTAGATCGCCGACGAGTCCTTGCCCTGCGACTTGACCGAATACATCGCCACGTCGGAGTTGCGCATCAGGTCGGCCACGCTGCCGCCGTCGCGCGGGAAGATCGCGATGCCCACGCTGGCGGTGACGAAACATTCCTGGCCGCCGACCAGCACCGGGTCGCGCATCACCTCGAGGATGCGGTCGGCCACGCGCTGCGCGTCGCGCTCGTCGCCGATCTCGGGCAGCAGCGCGATGAATTCGTCGCCGCCCAGGCGCCCTACCGCCTCGAGCGAGCGGTGCGCACGCGAGCCCGCGGCCTCGAGCGTGCCTTCCATGACCTGGTCGTTGTGGCGTACGCACGCGCGCAGCCGCTGCGCGACTTCCATCAGCAACTCGTCGCCGGCGGCGTGGCCGAGGGTGTCGTTGACGATCTTGAAGCGGTCCAGGTCGATCAGCAGGAAGGCGCAAGGGTGCCCCAGCCGCCGTGCGTGCTCGATCGCGCGTTCCATGCGCCACACCAGCTGGCGCCGGTTGGGCAGGCTGGTCAGCGAATCGAAGTTCGCCAGGTGGCGGATGCGGTCCTCGGCGACGCGCCGGTCGGTGACGTCCTGCACGATGCCGGTGTAGCCGACGCCGTGGCCGTGCTCGTTGAACTCGGGCTCGGCCTCGATGTGGATGATGCGCTGGCGCCCGTCGTGCAGCGCCACCGGCACGTCGGTGGCCAGCACCGCGTTGTGCCGCATCGACTCGCGCAACAGCCGCAGCACGGCGCGGCGCTCGCTGCGTTGCACCAGGCGCAGGATGGCGCGCAGCCCCAACGGCGCGTTGTCGTGACAGCCGAGCACGCGCAGGCCCTGCGCCGACAGCAGCACCGAGCCGCCGCTGCGCGCACCGCCGCGGCGCCAGTCGAAACTGCCCATGCGCGCCAGATCCTGCGCGCGCGCCAGCTTGGCCTGGCTGCGTTCGAGTTCGATGCGCGTGCGCGACGCGCGCAGCAGGTACTGCAGCCGCCCGGCCAGCAGGCTCCACTGGTTGGCCTTGACGAAGAAGTCGGTGGCGCCGGCCTGGTAGGCGCGGGTAATCGACGCGTCGTCGTCCAGCCCGGTCAGCATCAGCACCGGCACGTTTTCGTAGCCGGGCATCGCGCGCAGCCGGGCGCAGGTGGCGAAACCGTCCAGCCCCGGCATCATCGCGTCCAGCACGACCACGTCCGGCGCCCAGCTGGCCAGCAGCTGCAACGCGTGCTCGCCGCCGCCGGATTCGGTGACGTCGAAGCCGCGCTCGCGCAGCGCCAGCGCCGTCAGCAGCAGGCTGACCTCGTCGTCGTCGACCAGCAGCACCTGCGGCGGCTTGCCTGCAGGGTCGTTGGCGAAGGCGTGCTCGGAGGTCATGGAGCGGCGGCGGCGTTCAAGGCGGCTTCAGTGCGGCAGCAGCGCGCGTACCGCCGCGAGCACGCGCTGGCCCTCGGCCTGCAGCTCGCACAGCGGCTCGGCCAGGCCGTCGCGCTGTTGTGCGCGCACCCGGCTTTCGATGTCCGCGCAGCAGCGCGACAGGCCCAGCGCCCCGACGCTGGCCGACGAGGACTTCAAGGTGTGCGCGACATGGCGCACCGCCTCGTGGTCGCCGTCGCGCAGCGCCTGTGCCGACTGCGGCAGCAGGCGCTGCAGCGAGGCCTCGAACGCGCGCAGCACGCGCTCGACGACACGGTGGGTGCCCTGCGGATCCAGCTCGTGCAGCCGCTGCAGCGACGTCGGGTCCAGGATGCAGCCGAACTCCGGCCGGGGCGATGGGGGAGGAGTAGTCGCGGCAAGCATGAATGGCAGCGATGATAAGGACGAGGTCCCGGCGCGGTCGGCGCAAATGTCACGCAATTGCCCGCCTGTCGCGACCATGGCCCGGGCATTGTTCCGTTGGCGCCACGCTGCGGCGCGAGCCGTACGGTGCGGGGCACGGGCGCAGGGTGCGGCCGAGGCGCTCCTTACAATCCCGCACATGCCCCAGACCAGCGAAGTGCCCGGCACCGCCTTCTGGCTGTTCGCTTGCATGGCCCTGGTGCTGGCCTCGTTCGCCGGCTTCGCCGCGGGGCGCTGGCTGCAGCGCGAGCGCCAGCGCGAGGCGCTGCGCGAGGCGCGCGCGCAGCAGCATCTGCTGGCGCAGCTGCTGGACGTGTGGTGCTGGCAGACCGACCGGCACCACCGCCTGCTGCGGCTGCAGCCGCCGGCCGGCGCGCCGTCCGACGCCTGGCACCCGGGCCAGTGGGACGGCCAGCCGCTGTGGGAACGCTTCGGCGGCGACACCGGCGCGCTGCGCGCCCAAGTGGAGTCGATGGTGGCGCTGGCCGACGTCCAGGTGCATCCGGCCGGCGCGCCGGATGCCGGCCCCTGGCGGCTGCGCGGCGTGCCGCGCTTCGACGCCGAGGGGCAGTTCGAAGGTTATGTAGGCACCGCGCGCAGCGATGCCGCGGGCGGCGCCGGCGCCGCGGCGGCCACGCTGGCGCTGGACGGCGCCGAGGCGGCCGAGCAGCTCAGCGAGCAGGCCGCCTTCAGCTATACCGTGACGCACGATCTGCGTGCGCCGATCCGCGTCGTCGAAGGCTTCGCGCGCATCCTGAAGGAGGACTACGGCCGCGTGCTCGACCGCATCGGCAACGACCACCTCGACCGCGTGCTGGCCGCCGCGGCGCGCATGAACAGCATGATCGACGCGCTGCTGGCGCTGGCCAAGCTGTCGTCGCAACCCTTGGCGCGCCAGCCCGTGAACCTGTCGCAGCTGGCCGGCTTCGTGATCGACGACCTGCGGCGCGGCGCGCCCGAGCGCGCGGTCGACGTGCAGATCGCACCCGGCATGCTGGCCGACGGCGACCCCACGCTGCTGCGGCTGGTGCTGGACAACCTGCTGGGCAATGCCTGGAAGTACAGCGCGCGCTGCGCGCAGGCGACGATCCGCTTCGACTGCGATCAGCAGGGCGGGCGCACGGTGTTCCATGTCGCCGACAACGGCGCCGGCTTCGACATGCGCAACGCCGACCGCCTGTTCGGCGTGTTCCAGCGGCTGCACAGCGCCAACGACTTTCCCGGCACCGGCGTCGGCCTGGCCTCGGTCAAGCGCATCGTGCGGCGCCACGGCGGCGACATCTGGGCCGAAGCCGAGCCCGGCCAGGGCGCGCAGTTCCACTTCACGCTGCGCGCCTGAGGCGCGCGCTTTCGCCGCGGGCCGGGCGGCTGCGGCGCTCAGTTGCCCGGCCGCGCCAGCTCCTCGACCGCACGCACCAGCCGCTCGGCCTGCTCGTCCAGCGGCACCTTGGCCGCGTCGGCGACGCGCCGCAGCCGCGACAGCGCCTCGGTGCGCGACAGCGAATAGCGGTGCATCAGCACGCCCGCGGCCATGGCGACGATGTCGCTCGGCCCTTGCGCGCCGGGCGCCGCCGCCTGATCGCGCTGCGCGCGCAGCCGCTCGAACGCGGCATCGACCGTGGGCACGATCTGGCCGACGTCCAGCGGCTTGACCATGTAGCCCACCGCGCCCAAAGCGGCCACCTGCGCCACGGTGTCGGCATCGGCAAAGGCCGACAGGAAGATGAACGGGATCCGGCAGGCCGTGCGCAGGTATTCGGCGACGTCGAAGCCGCTCTTGCCTTCCATGCGGATGTCCAGCAGCGCCAGCTCGGGCTTGTGCTGGCGCGCCAGCAGGATGGCGTCGTCGCCGTTGTCGGCATCGATGACTTCGTAGCCGGCTTGCGCCAGGCCGTGCGTCACCGTGGCGAGTACCAGGCGGTCGTCATCGACGACCAGGATCTTGCCCTTGGCGTTCATGGGGGGTGATGGCTCTTGACGGCATTAGATCGGGCATTCTCGCCCAAAGCGGCGGCGCCGAGCCCCCGCGATCAGGCGGCTGCGCGCTGTACGCTGGGCGGGCTGAGCACGATTTCGGCGTGCACCTCGTCGCCTTGCTGCGTCAGCGTGAAGCTCGCGCTGCGCCGCGGCAGCAGCGCGCGCACCAGCCCGAGGCCCGACACGCCGCCGGGGCGGCGCGCCGGGTCGAAGCCCTCGTGCAGGCGGCCGCGGTTGGCAATCGTCACGTGCAGCGCCTCGCCGACGCTTTGCAGCCGGCAGCGCACCTGCAGCGGCGCGGCCGCGGGCGCATGCTTGACGGCGTTGGTCAGCAGCTCGTTGAGCGTCAGCGCGATGGGGATCGACTCGGCCTCGGGCAGCAGCAGCCGCGCCAGGTCGTCGCCCTCGGCCTGCACCTGCACCGTGCAGCCGAAGGTGCGCTGCACCGACAGCACGATCGCCTCGACCACGCCCAGCGCGTGCAGCGGCCCGGACGAGCCGACCTGCAGGCCGTAGACCTGCGCGATCGCCTGCACCTGGCCCACCGATTCGTTGAGCACGCCCGCCACCTCGGGGTGGCGCGCGGCGTTTTGCTGCAGCAGCCCGGCCACGCCCTGCAGGTTGTTCTTGATGCGGTGGTGCACCTCCTTGACCAGCATCTCGCGCTGCGCCAGCTCGGCGTCGAAGCGCGCCTGCGCCTCGGCGCGCTGCTCGGTGACGTCGCTGGCCACCAGCAGCACCTGCTCGAGCGCGCCGGCACTCGAGGGCAGCGACACGAAGCGCATGTCCCACAGCCGCTGGTGCAGCTGCAGCTCGCGTTGCAGCACCTCGTTGCCCGCAGCCGCCGCCGCCAGATCGGCCGCCAGCCGCTGCGCGGCCTCGGCCGCGAAGGCCTCATGCGGCGTGGTGCCGGCCAGCCGGGCCACCGGGCGGCCGAACAGCGCCGCGGCCATCTGGTTGGCCTGCACCACGCGCTGCGACGGCGCGTCGAACAGCGCGATGGCCAGCGGTGCGGTCTGGATGATGCGCTGCAGCGAGGCCTGCGCCTGCGCGATGCTGATCTCCGCCTGGCGGCGCCGCTCGATGTCCAGCAGCGCGAAGGTGATCTGCGGCGCGCTGCCGGGCCGCCCGGTCAGCACCGCGTTGCCCACCACCCAGAACTCGCGGCCGTCGCGCGCCTTGAGCCGGCACTCGAAGGTGTGCGCGTCGCCTTCGGCCAGCGTTTGCAGGTAGTCGATGCGGCGCAGCGGGTGCTCGGCCTCGGGGGTGGCGACGGTGGCGATCGGCTCGCCGACGAAGTCGGCCAGATCGCCGGCGAACATGCGCCGCGCCGAGCGGTTCATCCACTCGATGCCGCGTTCGCCGACGGTGACGATGCCCACCAGCACCGAATCGAGGATCGCACGCGTGCGCTCGGCCTGGCGCAGCAGTTCCTCGCGCGCACGGTGGCGTTCGTCGACGTCGACGAAGGTGCAGATGCGCCCGGCGGCCTCGTCGGCCTCGTCGACCAGGCGCTGCGCCACCTGCATCCACACCAGCTGGCCGTCGCGCCGACGCAGCGGGTGCTCGCCGTGGTAGCGGCCCTGCTGGCGCAGCATGCGCAGCGCCAGTTCTTCGTGCCGGCGGTGGCTGGGCGCGTCGGCGGCGAGTTCGGCCGGGTCCAGCCCGCTGAGTTCCGAATCGGCATAACCGGTGAGCGCGGCCATCGCCGGGTTGGCGCGCTCGATGCGCCCGGCGCGCAGGAACACGATGCCCACGTCGGACACGCTGAACATCAGCTCGCGCTCGCGCAGCGCCGCCTCGAGTTCGCTTTGCTGCGACTTCAGCCTCGAGATGTCGCTCAGCACCGCCACCACTTCGTGGTCGCCGCTCGCCGGTTCGGCGCGGCGCACCGACAGCGAGTACCACGCCGGCGTGCCGTCCTCGCGCTGCAGCGACAGCTCCGACTCGAAGGCCGCGCCTTGCTGCAGCGAGTGCAGCACCGGCGGGAAGCGGCCGAACAGCTCGCCGATGGTGGCGCCGGCGGCGGCGCCCGCGGCCAGGCCGAGCATGGCCTCGAAGCGGTGGTTGCAGCGCACCAGGTGCGCACCGCGCAGGTAGGCGATGCCGGCGGTGGTGCCGTCCAGAATGGTGGTCAGCTCGCGCAGCAGCTGCTGGCTTTGGCGCTGCGCGCTTTCCTGCTCGGTCACGTCCACCGTGACCACGGTGCGCCGGCCCGACTCGCCGTCGCCGGGTTCGACCCGCGTCAGCAGCCAGCGCCGGCCCAGTTCGGCATGCCGCACCGCGTAGCGCACTTCGGTGCGCTCGCCGTCGCGCAACGCGCGCTGCAGCCTTTCGTATTCGGCCAGCGACTCGGGCTCGACCAGCTCGCGCGCGATCGCCTGCAGCCCCGGCGCCTTGGCGGCGCCGGCGCGGCGGCGCTCGGCGCGCGGGCGCAGCCAGCCGCGGCGCGCATCGAAGGTGGCCACGCCGACGCCGGCGGTGTCCATCAGCGCGCCGATCTCCAGCTGCGCCAGGTCGCGTTCGTCCTCGGCGCTGCGGTCCTCGACGATGGCCATGAAGCGGTGCTGCCCCTGCTCGGTGGCAAAGCCGCGCACGCGCGCGCTCAGGCGCTGGCGCCGCCCGTCGCCCAGCGGCAGCACGACGTGCGTTTCCAGCGGTGCCGCCAGCGGCCGCAGCTGCGGCTGCGGCGCGCCGCCTTGCCAACCCAGCAGCGCCTGCAGCTCGGCCGAGGCGTCGCTCAGCAGCACCGGCACCTGGCCGGTCAGCGCCTCGAAGGCCGGGTTCGAGCGCACGATCAGCCCGGCCTCGTCGAACACCAGCATGCCGCTGGGGCTCAGGTCGAACCACTGCGCCAGCTCGTCCAGCGAGCGGTCGGCCTGCGCGCGCGCCACGTGTTCGGCGGTGGACTCCTGCAGCACGCACAGCAGCAGCGGCAGCCCGTCGGGCGCCGACACCGCGTAGGCCGACGCACGCGACCAGCGCTCGCGCCCCGAGGCGTCGATCAGCCGCTGCTCGTGCAGCCGCGGCACCGTGTGCGTGGCCAGCAGTGCGGGCAGCTCGCGGCGCGCCTCGATCTGCGCGGCCTGGTCCTCGCCGGGCTGCAACCGCACCGGGTCGGTGCCGATCAGCGCGTCGCGCGTGCGGCCGGTGAAATCCAGGTACGCGTCGTTCACCGCCACCAGCTGGTACTGGCCGTCCTGCAGCGTGGCCGGGAACGGCGAGGCCCACAGCATGCGCAGCATCTCCAGCGTCGGCCCGGGTTCGATGCCGGGCAGCAGCGCACCGTCGGCCGCGGCCGGCTCGAGCTGCACGCGCAGCGCCAGCTCGCGCGCCACGCGCCACACGCCGAGCACCGCCGCGCGCCCGTCGGGCAGCGTGGTGCGCAGCGGCGCCGTGCCGGCGTCGGCCGCGTCGCGCAGCCGCGCCTGCAGCCACGCCGCCGCCTCGTCGCCCAGCAGCGGCGCCAACTGCGCCACGCCGGGGCCGGGCTCGGCGCCGAGCGCGCGCATCGCCGCGCGGTTGCAAAAGCTCAGCCGCGCCAGCGCATCGAACAGCAGCAGCGGCTCGTCGGCACCATCGAGCAGCGCCGCCAGCGCCGAGCGCGACGGCAACGACGGCAGCGGCGCGGGCTGCGGGGAAGCGGCAACGGTGCGGCGCGTGGCCATCGGCGGCGTACTCGGGAGCAGGGGACGACTGCGCATGATCGCTCATCGCCGCGCGCCGCCGCCCGGCGCGGCGCGGCCTCAACCCAGCTGCCGCGCGCTCAGCAGCGCGCGCAGCAGCGCGCGGTTGACCTCGAAGCCCGACAGCATCAGCGGCTCGGCGTGCTGGCGGATGTCGAACAGCGACGCCTGCTCCACCGCGCGCGCCAGCTCGAGGTACGGCAGGTAGCGTCCGGCGCCGCAGGCCAGCGCCTGGTACACGTCGTGCGCCACCGGAATGCTCTTCAGCAGCTGCTCGAAGGGTTGCCCGATCATGCAGTCCAGCAGCGAGAACACGCCGCAGATGAACAGCTCGCCGGCCATCGCTTCGTCGCCGGCGCCGCGCACCAGCTCTTCCATGAACAACCCGCGGCGCACCGCGGCATACATCACCGGCTTCATCGCCGGGTCGCTGCTGGCCGACGCCAGCAGCAGTGCCAGCCAGCGCTTGAGCTTCTGGTAGCCCAGCATCATGATGGCGTGGCGGAAGCTGCCGATCTCCACGCGCAGGCCGAACGCCGCGGAATTGATGTAGCGCACCAGCCTGAAGGCCAGCGTCGGGTCGTTCTTCAGCACCGCCTCGAGCCGCTCGATGGATTCCTCGCGGTCGACGCGGTTGATCAGCTCGACGATCACCGCCAGGTCCGGCGCTACCGCCTTGCCCGCGCGCGCGGCCATCGGCTCGTCGATCGGCCAGCCCAGCGCCGCCGCCGCGCCGCACTGGAAGCTCGCCTCGAGCTGCGATGCGCAGCGCACCCCCGAGTGCACGAAAGCCAGCGTGCGCGGCATGCCCTGCGGCGCCGGCGCGGCGCCGCTGCGGCGCTCGTCGTCCAGCTCGACGATGGCGTAGCGGAAACACGCGCGCACCGCCGGCGGCAAGTCGCCGGCACGGCCCTGCAGGAACAGCGTGCTGCCGCGCGCATGCAGCGCCGCCAGCAGCGGCTGGTGTTGCGCGTCGGCGGCCATGAAGGCCGGCACCTCGAGCCAAACCTGCACCGGCAGCGGCTGCACCAGCGCGGCGCGCAGCATCGGCTCGCTGGTCAAGTTCAGCAGCAGCTGGTGGTTGCCGTCGGCGCTCCACACCTGCTGCAGCGCCAGCAGCAGCGCCGCGACATCGGCCGGCGCGTCGGGCCGCGACGCGAACACCGTCAGCCGCGTGGCCAGCACGGCGCGCTGGCGGTCGATCATCGGGCAGTAGCCCAGCACCACCTGGCCCAGGATCGGGTGTTCGTTCATCGCGCGGCGTTCATTGGCGTTCACTGGCGTTTACTGGCGTTTACTGGCGTTTACTTCAGTTGCTCCATCGCGCTTGGCGCGACCCGCGCCGCAGGAGACGAATTCCCCACGGGGACAGGCCGCCGCAGGCGGCCAGGGGGAGCCGCGGCGTGAGCGGGCCGAACCCGATCCGGGTCTCTCGGTCGGGTTCGGTGCCCCCTCGGGGGGCGGCCGCCAGGCGGCCGGGGGCGGTCGGTTTCATTTCAGGTACTGGAACAGCGACATGCGCTGCACCGTCGCGTAGCTGCTCAGCGCCGCTTCGTAGCCGGTCTGCTGCGCCTTGAAGTCCGACAGCGCCTGCACCATGTCCACGTCCTCGGCCAGCGAGCGTTCGGTCTGCGCGTGCAGCGTGACGTCGGCCAGCCGCGACTCGACGCTGTCGGCGCGGTTCAGGCTCTCGCCGGCGCGCGCGCGCTGCCACTGCAAGCGGCCCATCACCGCGTCGACATCGCGCAGGCCGTCGGCCACCGTCTGCGCCACCTGCGGCCCGCTGCGGTTGGGCGTTTGCAGATCGCTGGCGACGCGGTCGAGCACGCTGAAGGCCGACAACGCGCCCAGCCAGGTTGCCTGGCCGTCCAGCGTCAGCGGCATCGGCTCGCTGGCCTGCACCTGCGTCTGCCCGGCCAGGGCGGTGCAGCCGACGTTGCCGCCGCTGTCGGCGAAGGGCGGCTGGGTCGCGCCCTGCCCGCCGAACAGCCAGCCGCCGGCACCGTCGCCGCGGTTGGCGATGGCCAGCAGGGTGTCGCGCAGGCCGCGGATGCGATCGCCCAGGTTGGCGCGCTCGGCATCGCCGTAGGTGGGGTTGCCCGCGGCCACCAGCAGCTCGCGCACCTGCTGCATCGCTTCGCCCGCGTCGCCCAGCGCGGACTCGGCCTGCTGCATCGCATTGCGGCTGGCCTGCAGGCCGCGCTGGTCGGCCACGGCGCGCGACTGCGCGGCCAAGGCGCGTTCGGCGCGCGCGGCGGCCGCCGGGTCGTCGCTGGCGCGCGCGACGCGCTTGCCGCTGGTGAGCCGGTCCTGCGACTGCTGCAACTGCTGCTGGCGCTGCTGCAAGCTGTCGATGGTGCTGCGGTAGGCGTTGGCGGTGGTGATGCGCATCGGTTCGGGTGGCGTGGTCAGGCGGCGTGCAGCAAGGTGTCGAACACGGTCTGCGCGACCTGCAGGATCTTCGCCGCCGCCTGGTAGCTTTGCTGGAAATGGATCAACCGCGCCGCCTCCTCGTCGAGGTCGACGCCGCTTTGGGCACTGCGCGCGGTCTCGGCGTGCGTGGCCACCGCCGCCGAGATCGCCGCGCCCGAGGCCGCGCCTTGCACGCGCACGCCGATGTCGGCCATCGCCGCGGCGTAGGCATCGGTCAGGGTGCTGGCGCCGCCGCCGCTGGCGCCGCGCGCCACCAGCGCCGCATCGCGCAGCGCCGTGTAGGCCAGCGCGTTGGCGTTGTTCGACGCCGGCGCGGCGCTGGCGGCAGCCACGCCGTGGATGTCGTCGAGCACCCGCTTCATGCCGTTGGCCGCGCGCGTCACCGGCTGCAGCAAGAAGCGGTCGGTCGCTGCCGGCGGCGGTGCCGCACCGACCGTGATCGTCAGCCCGTCGACCGTGCTGCCGCTGGCGATGCTGCGCACCAGCCCGTCGCTCAGGCGGGTCAGCTGCCACACGCCGGGCGCGCCGCCGGGGTCGGCGCGCAGGCTGTATTCGCTGGCTTGCAGCTGCGTGGCATCGGCCAGCGCCAGCGTCACGCTGGCGCCGCTGGCGCTGCCGGCTTGCGGCCAGGCCTGCGTGGCGACGACGTCGGCGAAGATCGGCGCGCCGCTGCCTGCCGGGGCGCGCAGGTCCAGCCCCGCCGCCTGCTGCCGGTTGACCGCTCCGCCCAGCGCGGCGGCCAACTGGCCCAGCCGTGTGCGCGCGTCGACCAGATCCTCGTTCTGGAAGCGCAGCAGCCCGGCGAGCTCGCCGCCGCCCAGCGCTTGCGGCTGCAGCAGCGCGCCGCTGGCGGTCACCGCCACGCCCAGCCGCGAGGCGTCGTTCGCGTCGGCCTGCACGCGCAGCGTCTGCGCGGTGGCGCGCAGCACCAGGTTCTGGCCGCCGGCCGCAAAGACCGACACCGAGCCGTCGTCGGCGCGCACCGTGCTGATCTGCACCAGCTGGCTCAGGTCCGACAGCGCCTGGTCGCGCTGGTCGAGCAGGTCGTTCGGCGGCTGGCCCAGGGCCTGCGCAGCGCCGATGCGCTGGTTCAGCTCGGCGATGTTCGCGCTCAGCCGGTTGATCTGCGCGACGCCGGCTTGCAGCTCGTCGCGCACGCGCTGCTGCAGAGCGTCGAGCCGCGCGCCCGCATTGGCGAAGCGGTCCGCCACGTCCTGCGCGCGTGCCAGCACCACCTCGCGCGTGGACGCATCGCCGGGGTGCGCGCTCAGGTCGACCATGGCGTTGAGAAACTCGCCGGCGGCATGGCCCACGCCTTGCTCGCCGCCGGGGAACACCGTTTCGAGCTCGCGCAGCAGCTCGAGCCGGCTCGAGTCCATCGCCGCCAGCGAGCGCGCGCTGGCGGCCTCGCGCGTGAGGAAGGCATCGTGCGCGCGCGACACCGTCGTCACGTCCACGCCCTTGCCGAAATACCCCGAGCCGCTGTACTGGCCCGCCGCGCTGGCCAGCTCGGCCTGCTGGCGCGAGTAACCCTGCACGTTGGCATTGGCGATGTTGTGGCCGGTGGTGGCCAGCGCGGCCTGGCTGGCCGCCATCGCCTTGGTGCCCAGCGAGAACAACGAGCTGGTGTTCATGGCAGCGGCGGGTTCTTCAGCTCAAACGCTGCAGCCGCAGCGTGGTGTTGATGACGCGCGTGAGCTTGTCGGCGTACTGCGGGTCGGTGGCGTAGCCGGCGCGCTGCAGGCCGCTGGCAAAGCTGCCGGCGTCGCGCGCGCGCTCCAGCACCGGGCGGTAGCGCGGGCTTTGCGCCATCAGCCGCGCATAGTCGGCGAAGGATTCGGCGTGGCTGGCATAGGCGCGAAAGCGCGCCGCGGTCTTGACCGCGCGGCCGTCGATGACTTCGGTGGTCACGGCTTCGGCCACCGCGCCCTTCCAGTCGGCGCCGGCCTTGATGCCGAACAGGTTGTGCGACGGCGTGCCGTCGGCGTGGAGGATTTCGCGCCGGCCCCAGCCGCTTTCGTGCGCGGCCTGGCCGATCATGAAGGCCGCCGGGATGCCGGTGGCGGCTTCGGCGGCCTGCGCCGCGCGCGTGTGCTGCTGCACGAAGTCGGCGGCGCGTTGTTCGGGAATGCGCGCCGCACGATCGTTGGCCGGCACGGGTGCGGCCGCGACCTTCGCGGCCGGTGCCGACGCCGACACCGACGCCACGTCCAGCGTGCCCAGCTGGCGCTGCAGCTGGCGCGTGATGGCCTCGCTCAAACCGCCGGGCAGCCCGGTGAGCTGCGTGGCCATCTGCTGGTCGAGCATGTCGGTGCCCAGCTTGCTGCCTTCGTTGTCGAGCAGCCCCGACTGCAGCGTGGCCGCGCGCAGGCTCTTCATCACCTCCTGCATGAACAGCGCCTCGAACTGCTTGGCGGCCTCGCGCAGCGCGGCCTTGGGGTCGGCATTGGCCTGCGTGCGCAGCGCCGCCAGCGACTGCGCGTCGCCGGCCAGGCGCAGCGGCGACGATGGTGCACTCATGAACCCGCTGCCCTGCTGCCAGTCGTGGCGCGGACAAAGGATCCAAGCAGCCACCGCGGAACCGGCTTCGCCGGGCCGCTGGTGGCGCCCACAGCGAGGACGCTGTGGGCGCTCGCAGGCGAGGAACAGTCCGCAGGGACTGTTCCTCGTCCGACTCGCCCCCCCTGGGGGGAGTGAGCGTGGACGTACGGGCCTGCCTGCGCAGACCCATGCGCCTCGCGAACGGCCCGCGCTCTGCGCGGGCCCGGACGGCCGCAGGCGCTTCGGGGGGGGGTCATATGACTTCGATCTCGGCCAGCAAGGCGCCGGCGCTCTTCATTGCCTGCAGGATCACCAGCAGGTCCTGCGGCGTCGCGCCCATCGCGTTCAGCGCCTTGACCACCTCGCTCAGCCGCACCCCGGCGGGCATTTCGATCATCGCCTTGTTGCCGGCGGTGATGGCGATGTCGGACTGCTCGGTGACCACGGTGCGGCCGTTGGCCAGCGGCCCGGGCTGGCTGACGCTGGGCGTGGTGGAGATGGTGACCGACAGGTTGCCGTGCGCCACCGCGCAGGCGCCCAGCGTCACCGCCTCGTTCAGCACCACCGAGCCGGTGCGCGCATTCAGGATCACCTTGGCCGCCGGCTTGGCCAGTTGCACCGGCAGGTTTTCGATGTCGGCGAGGAAGGCCACGCGGCGCTCGAACGGCTCGGGCAGCGCGACACGCACCATGCGCGCATCGACCGCCACCGCCGTGCCCGCGCCCTTGGCCTGGTTGATCGCCGCGGCCACCGCGCTGGCGGTCTGGTAGTCGCCGGCATGCAGCGCCAGCTGCAGCGCATCGCCCTGCAGCGCGTCGTTGGGCACCGCGCGCTCCACCGTGGCGCCGGCCGGCACGCGCCCGCTGGACAACTGGTTGATCTGCACCTTCGAGCCGTTGGCGGCCGCACCGGCGCCGCCGATCACCACGTTGCCCTGCGCCAGCGCGTAGATCTGCCCGTCCACGCCCTTCAGCGGCGTGGACACCAGCGTGCCGCCGCGCAGGCTCTTGGCGTTGCCGATCGACGAGACGTTGACATCCACCGCCTGCCCCGGCATCGCATACGCCGGCAAGGTGGCGGTGACCATCACCGCGGCGACGTTGCGCAGCTGCAGGCTGGTGCCCGGCGGGATCGTCACGCCCAGCTGCTGCAGCATCGAGATCAGGCTTTGGGTGGTGAAGGGCGCGGCCGTCGTCTGGTCGCCGCTGCCGTCCAGGCCGACCACCAGGCCGTAGCCGGCGAGCTGGTTCGGCCGCACCCCGGCCACCGAAGCCACCTCCTTGATGCGCGCCGCCTGCGCGGGCTGCAGCCACCACGGCGCGGCGCCGGCCAGCCAGACGGCCAGCCACCACACGCGGCGCAGCAGGCGTTGCACGGTTTGCTCGGCTTGCATCAGATCGGCAGGATGTTGAGGAAGAAGCGGCTCAGCCAGCCGATGGTCTGCGCGTCGGCCTGCTGGCCGCGGCCGCGGTGTTCGACGCGCACGTTGGCGATCTGCGCGCTCGGCACGGTGTTGCCGGCGCGGATCAGCAGCGGGTCCACCTGGCCCGAAAAGCGCAGCACGTCGACGTTGCTGTTGACGCCGATCTGCTTCTCGCCGGCGATCAGCAGGTGGCCGTTGGGCAGCACCTCGGTGACGACCACGGTGATGCTGCCGAAGAAGTCGTTGCTGTTCTCGGTGGCGCCCTTGCCGGCGAAGGTGTTGCTGCTGCTGCCTTCGGCGCTGGCGCGCGTCAGCCGGCTCGGGTTGATGCCGGGCAGCGCGACGACCTGCGCATCGACCTTGCCGTTCTTGTCCACCGAGCTGGTGGACTTCTGGCTGGCCGTGATCTTCTCGACGATCTGCACGTGCAGGGTGTCGCCGCGGTGGCGCGCGCGATAGTCCTCGAACAGCGGGCGGTATTGCGCGGCCTGGAAGATCGCGCCGTTGGCGGCCGCCGGCGGCGGCGCGGGCTGCGGCACCACGTAGGTCGGCTCGGCCACCTCGACGCGCGGGTTCATCGTCACGCAGCCGGCGAGGCCCGCGCACAGCACCGCCAGCATCGCGGGCCGCATCACAGCTGCCCCAGCCGCGCCAGCATCTGGTCGGTGGTCTGGATCGCCTTGGAGTTCAGCTCGTAGGCGCGCTGCGTGGCGATCATCGCCACCAGCTCCTCGACCACGTTGACGTTGCTGCCCTCGACATGGCCTTGCATCAATGCGCCGCGGCCATCGGTGCCCGGCGCCCCCACGCCGGGCGTGCCCGAGGCCGCGGTCTCGGCGTACAGGTTTTGGCCGCGCGGCTCGAGGCCGCCCGGGTTGATGAAGGTGGCCAGCTGCAGCTGCCCCACCGACTGCGGCGCGGCCTGCCCCGGCAGCGCGACGTTGACCGTGCCATCGGCGGCCAGCGTCACGCTTTGCGCGTTCGGCGGAATCGTCAGCCCCGGCAGCAGCACATGGCCGCTGGCGGTGACCACCTGGCCATTGGCGTCGAGCTGGAACGAGCCGTCGCGCGTGTAGGCGGTGCTGCCGTCGGGCAGCTGGATCTGGAAGAACCCCTGGCCCTGGATCGCGATATCGAGGTTGTTGCCGGTGTTCTGCAGGCTGCCCTGGCTGAAGTTGCGCGTGGCCGCCGACACGCGCGCGCCCAGCCCCACCTGCAAGCCGGTGGGCAGCTGCGACTGCTCGCTGCTGGCCGCGCCCACCTGGCGCAGGTTGTCGTACATCAGGTCCTCGAACACGACGCCGCCGCGCTTGTAGCCGTTGGTCGCGACGTTGGCCAGGTTGTTGGCGATGGTGTCCAGCTTGAACTGCTGGCCTTCCATGCCGGTCTTGGCGATCCACAACGAACGGTTCATGCGCATGGCCCCGAATGCTTTGCAGGCCAGTGTCCGGCCAAGCCGGCCGCGCCGGCCGCTCGATAAGCCGCGCCTTCGGGGTGTTTCTTACACCGCCGCGAGCACCGTCTTCGCCATCCCCGGCGCGGCGGTGCCGCGCTCAACGCCCGTGCCGACGCACCTGCCGCAGCAGCGCATCGAGGTAGTCGTCGGCGATGCCCAGGTGCGCGAGCTGGGCCACCAGCTGCTCGAGATAGTCGCGGTTGCGGCCCATCATGCCGGCGGCGCGCGCGATGATGGCGGCAGCCTGCTGCAGCGGCAGTGCGCCGACGTGGTCGGCGTGCGCCGGGTTGGCGGCGAACACCAGCGCCGTGACCTCGCCTTGCGGCGTGCGCAGCGGCAGCAGGCAGGGGCGGTAGCCGTCGCGGATCATCTCGCGCCGCCACAGCATGCCCGACTCGTGTGCGACGCTGGCGGCGCCGATGCGAAAGCCCAGCCCGGCGCAGGCGCCCTGCCCCGGTTCGAGCGTCAGCATCAGCCCCGGCGTCTCGGGCGAGCCGCGGCCCAGCGTGGTACGCAGGCCGAAGCGGCGGCGGTAGCCCGGCAGCTCGGCCATGCGCACCTCGTCGAAATGGAAGCCGGGGTCCCAGGTGAGCGAGCCGTAGCCGAAGACCCACAGCGCGGCGCCGCGGTCCAGACTGCCCAGCAGCGCGGCGCGTGTGGCCTCGAGCTGCGCATCGCCGAGCCGCCAGTCTTCGCCGCGCCCTTGCTCGCGCGCCTGCGCGTCCCACTGCGCCAGCAGCTGCGGCGTGACGCGCAACGCCGAGCGGTGCGCCGGCGCGATGTGTTCGCGCAGATGCGGCAGGTGGCGGAACGGGTCGGTGTCCGGGTCGGTGTGCGGATCGGTGTGCAACGCGGCCTCGCCGGCGCCGCTGGCATGGCGCGCGGCGCCATCTTGGCACAGCCCGGGCAGCCGCGACGCGGCGGCGGGTTCAGCCGGCGCCGGGTGACAGCAGCTTGGCCGCGGCCTGCTCCTTCTGTTCGGCCGCCTGCAGCAGCTTCATCTGCTGCTCGAACTGGCGCGCGGCGCTGATCATCGCCACCATCGTTTCCACCGGGCTGACGTTGCTGCCTTCGAGCGCGCCTTGCTGCACGCGCGCGGCGGGGTCGGCGTCGAGCTCGCCGCCGCCGGAACGGAACAGCCCGTCGTCGCCGCGCGCCAGCGCGCCGGGTTCGGGCGTCACCAGCTTCAGCCGCCCCAGCGTCTGCGCCTTGCCGTTGCCGACCTTGGCGCTGACGCTGCCGTCGGCGGCGATGTCGATCTGTGCGTTGGCCGGCACCGTGATCGGCCCACCGTCGCCCAGCACCGGCAGGCCGCTGCGCGTCACGAGCTGGCCTTCGGGGTCGACATCCAGCGCACCGCCGCGGGTGTAGGCCTCGCTGCCGTCCAGCGCCTGCACCGCCAGCCAGGCGCGCCCGCTCACGGCGACATCGAGTGCGCGCCCGGTGCTTTGCACCGGGCCGGCAGCCTCGCTGTGGCCGGGCGTGGATTCGAGTGCATACACGCGCGTGCTGGCGCCGTCGCCGCGCACCGGCACCGCGCGAAAAGCGGCGATCTCGGCGCGAAAACCCGGCGTCGACACGTTGGCCAGGTTGTGCGCGAGCACGTCCTGGCGCTGCAGCGTCGCCTTGGCGCCCGACATCGACAGGTAGATCATGCGGTCCATGGCAAGCCCTGCGCGGTACGCCCCGCCATGCGGTCGACGAAACCCGGCGCCACCTGGGGTGCGTCGAGCGGCCGCCGCGGAACCGGCTCTGCCGGGCCGCTGGCGGCGCCCCCTTGGGGGGGAGCGCCAACGGCGCTTCGGGGGGGGGCCATCAGCGCAGGTTGACCAGCGTTTGCATCATCTGGTCCTGCGTCTTGATGGTCTGCGCGTTGGCCTGGTACACGCGCTGCGCGGTGATCATGTTGACCAGCTCGCCGGTCAGGTCGATGTTGCTTTCTTCCAGCGCACCGGCCTGCAGCACGCCCAGGCTGCCGTTGCCGGGCACGCCGACCACCGGCTCACCCGAGGTGTAGCTGGCCGCCCAGGTGTTGTCGCCCAGCGGCTGCAGCCCCTGCGGGTTGCGGAAGTTGGCGACCTCGATCTGCCCGGCCGGCTTGGACTGGCCGTTGGAGTAGTGCGCCATCACGATGCCGTTGCCTTCGACCGCGATCTTGGTCAGCAGCCCGGCGCTGTAGCCGTCCTGCGTCAGGTCGGTGATGCCATAGGCCGAGCCGAACTGCGTGGCCGCGCCCAGGTCCAGATTGACGTTGATCGCCGTCGTCTGTGCGTTCGCGGGAATGCCGATCGTCGCCGGCGACGGCGTCGTCGTCGGCGTCTTTCCGAGCGGATCGAAGCCAACGATGGTGATCGGCTGCGGCGCGGCCGGCGTGCCGCCGACGGTGCTGCCGTTGGCGGTGGCGTAGACCTCCCAGGTCTCCGGGGCGGTCTTGCGGAAGTACAGACTCACCGCCACGTCCTGGCCCTTGTCGTCGTACACCGTCAGCGAGGTGGCGTTGTGATAGGTGCTGGCGTCGGCGAAGTCGATCGGCATCGCCACCGCGGTCTTGCGCGCATCGAAGTTGACTTCCAGCGCCGCGCGCGTGGTGGCCCTCGGGTCGATGCCGCTGGTGGGCAGCTGCAGCGGCACCGCGCGGCCGGGCTGGATCACGCCGGCGCTGTCGGCCGTGTAGCCCAGCAGCTTGTCCTGTGCGTTGTTCACCAGGTAGCCGTCGCGATTGAGCTTGAACTGGCCGTTGCGCGTGTATTCCACCGGGCTCGCGCCGTCGCTGACCTGGAAGAAGCCGGCGCCGTTGATCGCCAGGTCCAGCGGGTTGCCGGTGGTCGACACGTTGCCCTGCGTGAACTGCTGCGCCACCGTCTGCAAGGTGGTGCCGATGCCCACCAGGTTGGTGCCCGCGCCGTTCAGCGAGGTGGCATACACCGACGCGAACTCGGCGCGCGCCACCTTGGCGCCGTAGGTGTTGGCGTTGGCGATGTTGTTGCCGATGACCTCGAGGTTCTTGCTCGAGGCGTTGAGTCCGGACAGGCCTTGCTGGAAGCTCATGGGTTTGCCCTTTCGCTGATGTGCACTGGGTGAACGCGGCGTCGTCAGTTGAACGCCTGCACGCTGTCGTAGCCCACCGCGCCGGAATGGCGCAGCTCGAGGTTGACCTTGCTGCCGCTGTGGCTGACGGCGTCGACGCGGTCGCGCATCAGCGTGCCGCCCAGCACGCTGGCGCTGCCGCTGGTGGCGCTGACGCGGAAGCGGTAGCCGTCGCCGTCGCCGACCTTGCCGGCCGGCCATTCGAAGGCGTGGCGCCCGGCGCTCATCGCGCCCAGCGGCAGGCTGGCCGCCACGTGGCCGGCGGCGTTGACGATCTCCACCTTCACCTGGTCGGCCGCCGATGTCAGCTCGAAGCCGCCCACGCCCACGCCGCCTTCCACCGCCAGCCGGTTGCCCGCCACCGTGACGTCGCGCCCGACCAGCGTGGCGCCCTGCAGCGCCTGCAGCTGCACCAGCTGGCCGTTCAGCCCGGCCACCGTGGTGTTGAGCTTCTCGATGCCGCTGACGGTGTTGATCTGCGCCATCTGGCTGGTGACCTGCGCGTTGTCCAGCGGGTTCATCGGGTCCTGGTTCTGCATCTGCGCGACCAGCAGCTTGAGGAAGCGGTCCT
>CAYZGL010000038.1:0-22258 GCA_964477985.1 uncultured Rubrivivax sp.
GCCATCGTCAGCCCGCCGCTGACGCTGAGCACCTGGCCGGTGACGTAGCTGCAGCCCGGGCCGCAGAAGAAGGCGATGGCGTCGGCGGTTTCCTCGGGGCGGCCCAGGCGGCGCAGCGGGATCGCCTTGATCAGCGCTTCTTTCACCTTGTCGGGCACCGCGGCCATCAGCGGCGTGTCGGTGGGCCCCGGGCACACGCAGTTGACGTTGATGCCGTAGCGCGCCATCTCGCGCGCCAGCGACTTGGTGAAGGCGATCAGCCCGCCCTTGGTGCCGGCGTACACCGTCTCGCCCAGGCTGCCCACGCGCCCGGCGTCGCTGGCGACGTTGACGATGCGCCCGCGCTTGCGTTCGATCATCGCCGGCAGCAGCGCCTGCGTCAGCGTCATCGGGCCGACGAAGTTCAGCGCCACCAGCTTGGCCCAGAACTCGGGCTTGCCGTCGACGAAGGGTTCGGTGCGGCCCCAGCCCGCGGCGTTGACCAGCACGTCGACCGCGCCGTGCTCGGCCTGCACCGCCTTGGCGAAGGCGTGGATCGAGGCCGCGTCGGTCAGGTCCACCTGTTTGAAGCTGGCGCGATGGCCTTCGGCGCGGATGGCCGCGGCGGTGGCCTGCCCGCTGTCGGCGGCGATGTCGGCGGCGATGACCTGCGCGCCGGCGCGCGCCAGCGCCAACGCGGTGGCCCGGCCGATGCCCGAGCCGGCGCCGGTGACGATGGCGAGTTGGTTGTCTAGTGTCATGCTGGATCCTTCGGTGGGGGTTGTCGGTGGTTCGAGGCGGCCGCGTCAATGCGCTTTGGCAGCGAGGAAGTCCGACACCCGCGCGCGCGTGTCGGGGTGGTCGTAGAGCCGGCGCGTTTCGGCGATCTCGTCGGCATAGCCGTCGCGCGCGGGGTCGGTGGCGGCGGCGATGCAGCGTTTGTTGGCCGCCAGCGCGGCCCTGGGCATCGCCGCGTAGCGCTGCGCGACCTGTGCGGCAAAGTAGGCCAGCTGCGCGTGCGGCACCGCCCACTGCACCAGGCCCAGGCGTTCGGCGCTGGCGCCGTCGATCATTTCGGCGCCGAGGATCAGCCGCCTGGCCAGCCCCGGGCCGCACAGCCGTGTCAGCCGCTGCGTGCCGCCGGCACCGGGCAGCAGCCCCAGCCGCGCTTCGGGCAGGCCCAGCCGCGCTTCGTTGGCCGCCACGCGCAGGTCGCAGGCCAGCGCCAGCTCGAAACCGCCGCCCAGCGCCGGCGCGCCGATCTCGGCCAGCGTGACCAGCGGCGCGGCCTCGAGCCGTGCATACAGCCGCTGCATGTCGCGCACCACGTCGGTCATCCGGTCGGGGCCGTGCGGCGTAGCGAAGCACGATTCGATCAGACTCAGGTCGGCGCCGGCGCTGAACGCGCGCTGCTCGCTGCGCAGGTGCAGCACAGCCACCTCGTCGTCGTCGATCGCCTGCTCGAGCACGGCATCCAGTGCGGCGATCAACGGGTCGTCCAGCGCATTCACAGGCGGGCGTGCCAGCGTGGCGACCAGCACGCGGCCCTGACGTTCGGTGACCACCAGCGCGGCCATCCGGCTCAGCCCTGTTCGGCGTGCAGTTGCTGCAGCCGGCGCCGCAGCAGCTTGCCGGTGGCGGTGCGCGGCAGCGCGTCGACGCGGTGCAGCCAGCGCGGGCGCTGGTACGGCGGCAGCGCATCGGCCGCGGCGCGCAGCGAGGCCTGTACCGCCGCGCTGTCGCTGGCGACGAAGAAGAAGGCCACCGCATCGACGCCGTCGGCATCGGGCACGCACACCGCGGCGCCTTCCGCCATCGCCGGTGTGTGGCGCGCGAAACGCTCTTCGAGCTCGACCAGGTTGACCCAGCGGCCGCGGATCTTCACCAGCGAATCCTCGCGCCCGGCAAAGCGCCAGCCGCTGCCGGCCTCGTGCGCGAACAGGTCGGCCGGGCAGAAGGCGCCGTCGCGGAAGTGTTCGCTTTGCGCCTGCGGGCGGTCGAAGTAGCCGACGGCCAGTGTCGGTGCCTCGATCAGCAGCCGCGTCGGCTGGCCGTCCTTCACGTCGCAGGCCGGCGCGATGCGAACACCGGGCGAGGGCGCGAAGCCGGCGCCCTGGTCGATCATGGCCAGCACCAGGGTTTCCGACGCGCCGTAGCCGTTGACGATGGTCAGGCCGGTCTGCTCGCGCCAGGCCTCGCGCAGGCTGGCCGGCAGCGCTTCGCCGGCCGACACGCACAACCGCACGCCGGCCGCGGCGATCTGCGGCGCCAGCCCGGCGTGCAGCATGTTGCGGTACAGCGAGGGCACGCTGAACAACACGCTGGGGCGCTGCGCGGCCACGGTGGCGGCCACGCTGTCGGCGGTCGGCCACTGCGAATCCAGGATGATCGTCAGGCCCAGCTTCAGCCCGGCGAACAGGCTGTTGGTCTGCGGGTAGGAGAAGAACAGCCGCGAACTGGCGAACACGCGGTCGCCGGGCCGCAGGCCCAGGCCTTCGCTGGACACCTGCTCGATGCGGCGCGCGAAGCGGTGCGCGTGCACCACTGCCTTGGGTTTGCCCGAGGTGCCCGACGAGTGGCACCACACGGCCGGCGCGTCCTCGTCCATCGGCTGTGCGGGCAGCGGCGCGCAATGCGCCAACTCGGCGCGCCACTGCTCGCGCCGCAACAGCCGTGCGCGCCACGGCGCGGGCGTGTCGTCGTCGGCGCCGTCGTCGTCGTTGCCGTTTGCGACGATCAGCTTGAAGTCGCTTTCGCCGAGGATGTAGTGCCAGTCGGCCTCGGGCACCTGCGGGTTCACGCCCACCGCGATCGCGCCGCACCAGATCGCACCCAGGAAGGCCACCACCCAATCGGCGCTGTCGGGCAGTTTGACTGCGACGCGGTCGCCCGGCATCACGCCGTGCGCGCGCCAGCATGCGGCGGTGCGCGCGACACGGTTGCGTAGTTCGCCGTAGTCCAGGCTTTCGCCGCAATGGCACACCAGCGCGGTGTGCTGCGCATCGTGGCCTTCGAGCAGCAGCGCGGCCGCGTTCATCGAACGCGGGTCGGTATCGGCTACGGCGGCGTGCGCCGCTTGGTGCCGGTGTGGGTGCAGCGTCGACAAGGACATCGTCAACCTCGCTGTTCAGCGCGACGCCGCTTCGGCCAGATCACGCAGCAAACGCTGCGCGTGCGCCGCGGCCACCAGGCGGCGGTAGTTCGACGGCGTGGCGGTGCTGCGCATCGGGCTGACCTGCTGCTGCACCAGCTTGCCCAGCGCCGCCAGCGCGGCCTCGTCGAGCGGCTTGCCCAGCAAGGTGTCGCTGCGCTGCAGCCACAGCGGATGCGAGTTGGTGCCGCTGATCGCCACCCGCAGTGCCGCGAGCACGCCGTCGTGCATGCGCAGCGCGATCGCCACGCCGGCCAGCGGGAAGTCCATCGCGGCGCGTACCCGCGCCTTCAGGTAGCCGCTGATTGAGCCGGGCTCGGGCGTGGGTACGAACACACGCACCAGCACCTCGTCGCGCTCGACCGCCAGGTGCGCCGCGCCGTCGTCGCGATAACACTGCTCGAGCGCCAGCCGCCGCGTGCCGCGTTGCGACAGCCATTCGGCCTGCGCGCCCAGCGCGATCAGCGCCGGCGCCAGGTCGCCGCTGAAGGCGGCGTGGCAGCGCTCACCCTGCGGCGCCACATGGCACACCGTGCCGCCGCGCTTCAGGCAGTAGCCGTTGGCGTGGCGCCACCACTCGCTTTGGTTGTAGAACACGCAGCGTGTGTCCAGGCACAGGTTGCCGCCCAATGTGGCCACGCTGCGGTGGCTGGGGCCGGCGGCGGCGTGTGCGGCCTGCGCCAGCGCCGTGTAGTCGCGGGCGATGCGCGCATCGGCGGCCAGCATCGCCAGCGTGACGCCGGCGCCGAGCACCAGGCCAGCGGCATGGAAGTCGATGCGGTCCGCGCCCTGCACGCGGCCCAGATGCACCAGCTGCGGCGGCGCTTCCAGGCCGCGGCGCAGGTTGGGCACCAGGTCGGTGCCGCCAGCCAGCAGCCGTGCGCCGGGGTCGGTGGCCAGCAGCGCAGCGGCCTCGGCGTAGCTTGTAGGGTGCGACAGGCGGAAGGGGCTCAGTGCTTGCATCTTGCGGCCCTGCTCATTTGGCGGTGGCGGCGACCGGTGCGGCCTCGGGCGCCCCGGCGGTGGCCGCGGCGCGGCGCGAGCGCAGCCGCTGCTCGCGCCGGCGCTGCTGCAATGCTTCGAGCACGCGGTCGGGTGTGACCGGCAGTTCGTGCAACCGGATGCCGACCGCGTCGTACACCGCGTTGCACAGCGCCGGCGGGAAGCCGTGCAGCGCGCCTTCGCTCGCCTCCTTGGCGCCGAAGGGGCCCAGCGGATCCATGCTTTGCACCAGGTGCACCTCGATCGGAGGTGATTCGACGATGGTCGGGATGCGGTAGTCCAGCAGGTTGGGCCGCAGCGGCAGGCCCTCGTGGTGCTGGGTTTCTTCGCTCAAGGCCTGTCCCATGCCCATCCACACCGCGCCTTGCACCTGGCCTTCGACCGCCAGCGGGTTGATGGCAAAGCCGCAGTCGTGCGCGACCCACACCTTGTCGACCCGCACCACGCCGGTGTCGCAGTCGACGCTGACCTGCACCGCCTGCGCCGCGTAGGAAAAGCCCGCGCTGGAGCCCACCGCCGCGCCGCGGAACTTGCCGCCCTGCGTTTCCTTGGGCGTGGACCAGGTGCCCTTGACGGTGATCGTGCCGGCCTCGGCCAGCGCGGCTTCGACCACCTCGTTGAAGCTCAACCGCCGGTCGGTGCCGAGCACGCTGCAGCATTCGCCGGCCCATTCGATCGCCTCGGGTGTGGCGTCGAGCCGGCGCGCGGCCGCTTCGACCAGCACGCGCTTGAGTTCCTCGGCCGCGCGCAGCGCCGCGTTGCCGACCATGAACGACACGCGCGACGAGTACGAGCCGTTGTCCTTGGGCGTGAGCGCGCTGTCGGTGGCGATGACGCGGATGCGCGCCAGCGGCAGCATCAGCACCTCGGCCACCACCTGCGTCAGCAGCGTCGACGAACCCTGGCCGATGTCGGACGCGCCGGTGAGGATGGTGATGCCGCAGTCGAAGTCCAGCTTCAGGTTGACCACCGCGTGCGGTTCGCCGCTCCAGTGCACCGGCTTGGCCGAGCCCGACACGTAGTGCGAGCAGGCCACGCCCAGGCCGCGCTTGATGTGCGGCGGGTCGTCGCGCCCGGGGTGGCTGTCGTGTCGCGCCGCCCAGCCCGAGGCCTGCTCGACCCAGTCCAGGCAGGCCGGCAACCCGTAGGAATTGACCTGCAGGTCGTTCAGCGTGCGCCAGGGCGCTTCGATCAGGTTGGCGCGGCGCAGCGCGAACGGGTCCAGCCCGAGTTGCGTGGCCATCTCGTCGAGCAGCGTCTCGAAGGCCTGGCGCACGTTCACGGCGCCGTGGCCGCGCATCGCACCGCACGGCGGCAGGTTGGTGTAGACGCGAAAGCCGCGGTAACGCACCGCGCCGACGCGGTACAGCGCGTGCAGCAATGCGCCGGCGTAGAGGATCGTCACCAGCCCGTAGCCGCCGTAGGCGCCGCCGCGCTGCACCACTTCGGCGTCGACGGCCGTGATCTCGCCGTTGCGCTTCATGCCGATCTTCAAGCGCACGTCGGTGGCGGGGCGGCCGCGGTGCGTGAGGAAGACTTCCTCGCGTGTCTGGTGCGTCGTCACCGTGGCGCAGGCCGCGCGCGCCAAGGCGGCGTTGATCATCTCGAAGTTCAGCGGCTCGACGCGGTGGCCGAAGCCACCGCCGACGAAGGGCTTGATGACGCGGATGCGCGAGCTGTCCAGCCCCAGCACCTGCGCCAGCGTCAGGTGCAGGTAGTACGGCACCTGCGTCACCGAATGCACGGTGAGTCGTTCGGTCTCGGCGTCCCACGATGCCACCGAGGCGTTGAGTTCGATCTGGCCGTGCGCCACCTCGGCGCAGTGTGTGGTGCGCTCGAGCACCAGGTCGGCCGCGGCCATGCCGGCGGCGACATCGCCGAAGTCCTGCTCCACCTGGCGCTCGATGTTGCCGCGGCGGTTGTCGTGCAGCGCCAGCGCACCCTCGGCGCGCGCCTCGGCGGCCGTGAAGTAGGCCGGCAGCGGCTCGATGTCGAGCACGATCGCGCGCAGCGCGGCTTGCGCCGTGGCCTCGTCGACCGCCGCCACCGCAGCCAGCGGCTCGCCGCGGTAGCGCACGCGCTCCCGTGCCAGCGGCCATTCGTTCTGCGCGATCGGGATCACACCGTAGGGTGCGCTGAAGTCCTCGCCGGTGATCACCGCGCGCACGCCGGGCAGCGCCAGCGCGGCACGGGTGTCGATGCCGCGGATCAGGCCGTGGGCGACGGGGCTGCGCAGGATGCGCCCGACCAGCGTGGGCCCCAGCGGCAGGTCGGCGGTGTAACGCGCGCGGCCGGTGACCTTGTCGACACCGTCGATCAGCGGCGTGCGCACGCCCACGCCCGCGGCGGCCGGGGCGAAGCGGTGTGCGGTGTGCTCGGTGTTCAGGCCGTGCGCGGCATGCGCGGGAGGGCGGGTGGCGCTCATGGCGTCGTCTGTGCGGCGGCGCGCTGCACCGATTCGATGATCTTGACGTAGCCGGTGCAGCGGCACAGGTTGCCGGCCAGCGCTTCGCGGATCTGTGCCTCGGTGGGCTGCGGCTCGCGGCGCAGCAGCGCCTCGCTGGCCATGATCATTCCCGGGGTGCAAAAACCGCACTGCGCGCCCAGTGCTTCATGGAACGCGCGCTGCAGCCGGCCCATGCGCCCGGCTTGCACCAGGTGCTCGACGGTCTCGATGCGCTGGCCTTCGCAGGTGGCGGCCAGCGTCAGACAGGCCAGCCGCGGCTGATCGTCGACCAGCACGGTGCAGGCGCCGCATTCGCCGCCGTCGCAACCCTGCTTGGTGCCGGTCAGGCCGAGGCTGCCGCGCAGCACGTCGACCAGCAAGGCGTGGTCGGCCACCGCGTGCTGCTCGGTGCGGCCGTTGACGTTCAGGCTCAGCAGGCGGTTGCTCACGACAGTCGCGCTCCTCGCGGTGGCCCCGCCGGCGGGTCGGAAATGCCCCGTTTGATTGGCGGATTGTGGTACCGCAATACCGAAAAAGACTTGATCTGGTTCAACCGTTGGTGCCGCGTGGGGGCGCCCACGCGAACCGCCTTGACCTGGGGTGCGTTCAGGCCGGCGCGCTGGCCGCCACGCGCTGGCGCAGCCGCGCCCAGCCTTCGTCGACTTCGGCCTGCAGCCGCTGCGTGGCTTCGGCCGTCATGTGCCGGTAGCGGCGCTGCAGCGCCAGGTAGTCGCTGACCGGGCGTGTACGCTGCGTCACGTTCAAGGTGTAGCGCTGGCCGTCCTCGATCTCGTACAGCGGATAGGCACCGCATTCGACCGCATGGCGCGCGGTGCGCAGCGCGCTGTCGTCGGCCAGGCCCCAGCCGTCCAGGCAGGGGATCAGCAAGGTGATCAGCCGCAGGCCGCGCATCGCCTTGGCCTTTTCGACCTTTTGGCGCAGGTCGGCCAGATGGCCGACGCTGGCGCTGGCGGCGTACGGGATGCCGTGCGCGGCCATGATCTCGAGCAGGTTCTTCTTGCGCGTGGTCTTGCCGGCGGGGGTCGATCCGGTCACCGCGAAGTGCGGTGTCGACGACGACTTCTGCGCGCCGGTGTTCATGTAGCCCTCGTTGTCGAGGCAGAAGTAGAGGATGTTCTCGTTGCGCTCTGCCGCCGACGACAGGCACTGCAAGCCGATGTCGTAGGTGCCGCCGTCGCCGGCCAGCACGATCACCTGCGTGTCTTGGCGGCCGCTGGCGTCGAGCGCACGCCGCAGCCCCGACGCGGCTGCGGCGCTGGCTTCCAGCGTGGGCTGGTACACCGGGATGCGCAGCGAGCTGTAGGGTTGCGGCCCGGCGATGATCGCCATGCACGACGGCGGGATCACCGCCATGGTGTCGGGCCCGAGCACGTCCAGGATGTGGCGCAGCGACAGCGGCTCGGCACAGCCCGGGCAGGCGGCGTGGCCCGAGCACAGCAGCGGCGCCGGCGCTGCCGCCTGGGCCACCGCTGCCTGGTGCTTCAGTTCGATCGTCGCGTTCATCGCACCCACTCCGAATGCGGTTGAGGGGTGCCGGCCAGGGCACGGCGTACGAAGGCTTCGATGTGTTCGGGCGCGACGTTCAGCCCGCCCACGCCGGCCAGGCAGCCGTGGATGCGCGGCGCGCCGGGCATGCCGTACAGCGCCGCGCGCAGCTCCTGGTGCAGCACGCCGCCGCAGCCCGGCGAGTGGTCGCGGTCGAGCACGATCACATCGGGCACATCGGCCAGCGCGGCGCGCAATGCGGCTGCCGGCAGCGGGCGGAACAGCCGCAGTTTCAGCAGCCCGACCGCCACGCCGGCGTCGCGCAGCGCGTCGACCGCCTCGCGCACGGTGCCGCACAGGCTGCCCATCGCCACGACCACGCAGGTCGCGCCATCGCAGCGGTAACGCTCGACCACGCCCCACGAGCGGCCGGTGGCCTCGGCCCATTCGCGGTCGGCCTCGGCGGCCAGGGCGGCGACGCGGCCCATCGCCGCTTCGATGTCCTGGCGGTGGCGGTTGTACATGTCGGGGCTGACCACGTTGCCCCAGCCCGAAGGCGCGGCGGTATCCAGCCGCTGCGCCGGCGCGAACGGCGGCAGGTAGGCGTCCACCCGATCCTGCGCCGGCAGGCTCACCGGCTCGAGGGCGTGCGACACGTAGAAGGCGTCGAGGTTGACCAGCGCCGGCAGCAACGCCTGCTCGGCGACGCGGAAGGCCTGGATCACGGTGTCCAGCGCCTCCTGCGCGGTCTCCACGTAGTACTGGATCCAGCCGGTGTCGCGCTGTGCCAGGCTGTCGGTCTGGTCGGGCCAGAAGGCCCAGGGTGAAGCCACGGTGCGGTTGACGTTGGCCATCACGATCGGCGCGCGCGCGCCCGATGCGTAGTGCAGCAGCTCGTGCATCAGCAGCAGCCCCTGCGAGGCGGTGGCGGTGAACACGCGCACCCCCGCCAGCGACGCCGGGATGCACGCCGACATCACCGAATGCTCGGATTCGGGCGTCAGGATCTCGGCGTCGAACTCGCCCGCGGCCTGGAAGTCGGTCAGCAGTTCCAGCACCGGCGTTTGCGGCGTGATCGGGTACACCGGCACCACCTTGGGCCGCGCCAGCCGCGCGCCCCAGGCCACCGCGTGGTTGCCGGTGAGCAGCACCGGGGCTTCGTCGGGGGTCGTGCTCATTTCGCTTCCTCGAGCATGGTCATCGACCCCGTCGGGCATTCCTCCACGCAAAGGCCGCAGCCCTTGCAGTAGTCGGCGAGCACGGTGTAGCCGGCGCCCAGGCGCTGCACCGCCAGGTCGGGGCAGTAGGTGATGCAGTTGTCGCAGTGCGTGCAAGTGCCGCAGGAAAAGCAGCGTGCCGCCTCGGCCAGCGCCTGTTCGATGTCGAGTGCCAGCTGCACCTCGGCGCTGCTGCGCAGCCGCTCGGCCACGGCCAGGCGCGGCGCTTCGGCACGCGGCGACGCCGGGTGGTAGTGCAGGTTGATGTCCTTCAGCGGCACCGTGGGCCCGATCTCGGCCGGCGCTGCGGCCGCCTTGCCGGCACGCGCGTTCAACCAGCGCTCGATCGCCAGCGCCGCGCGCTCGCCCATGCCGATGGCTACCGACACGAAGCGCGCATCGCTGGCCAGGTCGCCGCCGGCCCACACGCCGTCGCTGCCGGTGGCGCCGAAGCTGTCGATGGCTGCGAGCTTGCCGTGTTGCGGCACCACACCGGCCAGCGGCGCCAGATCGGGGTCCTGGCCGATCGCGCTGACGACGGCGTCGGCTTCGAGCTGGAACGCGGTGTCGGCCAGCGGCGTCAGCGCGAACTCGCCGGGGCGCGCGCCGGGCTCGAAGCGCACGCGCCGGCAGTCCAGCCGCAGCACGCCGCCGGTCTCGGTGACGCCGCACAGCTGCGTCGCGTCGCGCAGCACGATGCCTTCCTCGCGCGCTTCGTCCAGCTCCTCGTGCTGCGCCGGCAGTTGCGCCTGCGCTTCCAGCGCCAGCATCGTCACCTCGTGCCCGGCGCGGCGCGCGCTGCGTGCCACGTCGAAGGCCGCGCTGCCGCCGCCGATCACCACCACGCGCCGGCCCAGCGGCGGCGGCGTGCCGGCGTTGGCTTGCGCCAGGTAGTCGGCACCGTCCAGCGCCCAGGGGCGCGCGTAGTCGAGCTGCGCCAGCCGCTTCGGCTGCTTGGCGCCATAGGCCAGATAGACCGCGTCGAACTGCGCACGCAGCCCGGCCAGCGCCTCGGGCGTGGCGATCGCGTGGTTGCAGCGCAGCTCGATACCCAGCGCGAGCACACGCTCGATCTCGGCGTCGAGCACCTGCCGCGCCAGCCGGTAGCCGGGGATGCCGTCGCGCATCACGCCGCCCAGCTGTGCGCCGGCCTCGAACAGCGTGACGGCGAAGCCGCGGCGGCGCAGGTGGTAGGCGGCCGACAGGCCCGACGGGCCGCCGCCGACCACGGCCACGCGCTCACCGCGTTGTGCGTGGGCGCTTGGCGCCTCGTGCTGCCAGCCCTGCCGCAGCGCGACGTCGCCGACATGGCGCTCGAGCTTGCAGATCGACAACGGGCCGTCGACCTCGGCGCGGTTGCAGGCGGTTTCGCAGGGGTGGTGGCAGATGCGGCCGATCACCGCGGGGAAGGGGTTGTGCAGCGACAGCGTGCGCCACGCGCCGTGGGTGTCGCCGGCGCGCGCCTGGCCGATCCAGCTGGCGATCTCGCCGTGCATCGGGCATGCGCTGTGGCAGGGCGAGGGTGCGCTGATGTGGCTGGCGATCGCCGCGCGCCAGGTGCCGGTCTTGATGACCGCGGTGCTGCCGGTGGTCCAGGTGGGCGGGATCGCCAGCGGCGCGTTCATGCCGCCACCTCGCGCAGCAGTTCGTCGGCGCGCCGCCAGCCTTGTTCGCAGGCAGCGATGTTGGCGTCGTGCAGCTTGGGTGAGTTCTGCACCAGCGTGTGCTCCATCTGTTCGAGCGAGGGCGCTTGCACAACGCGCGCGAACGCGCCCAGCAGCGCCGAGTTGACGATGCGCCCGAGCCCTTGGCGCCGCGCGATGCCCAGGCCGTCGATCGGGATCACCCGACAGCCGGGCAGCGTCTGCGCGAAGTGTTCGACCGACTGCGCCGAGTTGACGACGATCAAGGTCCGTGCATTTGCCGTGGCCAGCAGCCGGCCTTCGAGCAGGCTGGCGTCGAAGCACAGGATGGCGTCGGCGCGTTCGATGTCGCAGCGCAGCCGCACCGGCCGGTCGTCCACGCGCAGCGCCGAGCTCACCGGCGTGCCGCGCCGCGCGCCGCCGTAGCTGGCGAAGCACTGCACCTGCTTGCCCGCGGCGAAGAAGGCCATCGCCAGCAGGTTGCCTGCCGTTTGCGCCCCCTGGCCGCCGCGGCCCTGGATCATGATCTGCAGCACGCGTCGTCTCCCGCAACGTGCACCCGGCCGCCCTCGGGTGCTGCGCGTGCAATCTAGCCGGCGGCGGCCCGCGCGTCGAATTGATGGTCAGAATCCGGCCCATTCACCAAACCGATGGGTCGATGAACTTCCGCCAGCTCGATCTGAACCTGCTGCGCGTGTTGTGCGCGGTGCACCGCACCGGCTCGGTCACCGAGGCCGGGCGCCAGCTCGCGATGTCGCAGCCGGCGGTGAGCAACGCGCTGGCGCGGCTGCGCCGCTTCTTCGACGACGCGCTGTTCGTGCGTTCGCCCGCGGGGCTGCACCCGACGCGGCTGGCGCAGCGCATCGTGCCGCCCGTGGCCGCGCAGTTGCGCGAGCTCGAGCTCGAGCTGTGCCGCAGCGACCGCTTCGAGCCGGCCAGTGCGGCGCTGCACTGGCGCTTGTCGCTGTCGGACCTGGGCGAGCTGATGTTCCTGCCGCCGCTGGCCGCGGCATTGCGCACGGATGCGCCGCACAGCCGGGTGTCCAACGTGGCGGTCGACGCCGCGCGCGTCAGTGCCGCGCTCGAGGCCGGCGACATCGACCTGGCCATCGGCATCCTGCTGCCCGAGCACGTGGGCGTCGCCAGCGAGGAGCTTTTCCGCGAGCATTTCGTCGCCATCACCGGCAGCCATTGGCGGCCCGCGCTCGGCCGCTCGGGCCCGGGCCTGAGCACGCAGCAGCTGGCCCACGCCGCGCTGGTGGTGGCCGCGCCCACGGCCACCTTCCACGGCAGCGTCGAGGCCATGCTGACGCGGCTGAAGCTGAGCGAGCGCGCCGTGGTGCGCGCGCGCCACTACGGCGCGCTGCCCGAACTGGTGACCTGCACCGACCTGATGGCCATCGTGCCGCAGATGTTTGCCGACTCGCTCAGTTCGCGCTGCAGCGTGCGCGTGTGGCAGCTTCCCGGGCACGGCCCGCACTATTCGGTGCGCATGGTCTGGCACCGCAGCGTCAGCGCCGACGCGTCGCACGCCTGGCTGCGCGATCGGGTGCGCCGGCTGTTCGCGCGCGGCGAGGCAGCGCGGCAAGGCGATGCCGATGCCGATGCCGATGCGTAGCGGCCGTGCGACGGCCGCCTGCCATGCCGGCTCGCCAGCGCGACCCGGTGCAGGTCAACGGTAGTGCTGCAGCACCTTGTAGCCGCGGCCGGGGCAGGATTCGACCAGCGCGTAGCCGCGCACCGGCCAGCGCAGGCCGGGGCCGTCACCCAGCCGCTGCGCCTGATGCGCGTGGCGCGCGAGCGTCAGATGCGGCCGGTACACGCGCGCTTCGGTGCGCAGCCCGGCCTCGTGCAGCGCGTGGGCCAGCGTGGCGTGCAACTGCGCGAGTCGCGGCGGCGGCTGCAACGGCTCCAGCACCGCGATGCCGGCCGGCCACAGCACGGGCCGGCCCAGGTGCAGCGTGAAGGGTGCGAATGGCTGGCGCAGCGCTGCGGCCAGCATGTGCACTTGCTCGCGCGGTACCTGGCCCAGGAAGTGCAGTGTCAGATGCAGCTGCGGCGCCGGCGTCGGCCGTGCGCCCGCGGGCCAGGCCTGGCGGTCGCGCCAGGCGGCCAGCGCTGCGCGCAAGGCGGGGCCGGGCCACAGCGCGACGAACAGCCGTGCGCTGTCGCCGTCGCTGTCCCTGTCCCTGTTCCTGTCCCTATGGGCCTGCACCGGCGCACAGCAGCGTGGCCACCAGTCGGGCCGCGTGCTCGCACTGCGCGCGCCCGACGTCCAGGTGCGTGACGGCGCGCACGGTGTGTGGGCCGAAGGCGTTGAGCAGCACGCCGCGCTCGCGCGCGCGCGCCACGAGCTGCGGCGCGTCCAGCGCCAGCGCAGCCGGCAGATGGAAGACGACGATGTTGGTCTGCACGCTGCCCAGTTCCAGCCGTGCCGGGCTGTCGCGCAGCAGCACTTCGGCGAAGGCGCGGGCGTTGGCGTGGTCGTCGGCCAGCCGCGTCAGATGGTGGTCCAGCGCATGCAGCGCGGCGGCGCTGAAGATGCCGTTCTGCCGCATCGCACCGCCCATGCGCCGGCGGTGCCGGTCGGCGGCCGCGATCAGCTCGGTGGGGCCCGCCAGCATCGAGCCGCCCGGCGCGCCCAGCCCCTTGCTGAAGGCCACGGCGACGAGGTCGAAGGGCGCGGCCAGCACATCCAGCGCCGCGCCGCTGGCGATGCTGGCATTCCACAGCCGCGCGCCGTCGAGGAAGCTGCAAAGGCCCAGCTCGCGCGCCGCGGCGCAGATGCGCTGCACTTCGGCCTGCGGCACGACCACGCCGCCGGCGCGGTTGTGGGTGTTTTCCACCTGCACCAGCGTGGTCGTGGGGAACACCGGCAGGCCGCGCGGCTTGACCGCCGCGCGCAGCTGCTCGGCGCTGTACACGCCGTGCGCGCCGATCTCGTGGATCTGTACGCCGGCGTTGGCCGCCGCGCCGCCGAGTTCGTGCCAGGCAGCGTGCGACTCGCGGCAGGCGATGACTTCGTCGCCGGGGCGCGTCAGCGTGCGCAGCGCCACCTGGTTGGCCATGGTGCCGCTGGGCAGCCACAGCGCGGCGGGCTTGCCCAGCAGCTCGGCCACGCGCGCTTGCAGCCGGTTGGTGCTCGGGTCCTCGCCGTATTGGTCGTCGCCGACTTCGGCCGCGGCCATCGCCGCACGCATCGCGGCGGTGGGGCGGGTGACGGTGTCGGAGCGCAGGTCGATGGGCAGGGCGGGTGAATTCGTGGTCATGGTGGACGGGTGCGGCGCGGTGATGACGGCGGTGTAGCACAACACGCGCTCGCCGCGGTGGCCGCGCCGCCGCGTCTATACAGTCGGCCCCTGGGCGGCGAGCGCGGCGGCGGCGACGCGCGCCGCCTTGGGCACAGGAGCACGACGCGATGAAGATCATGGTGCTGGGCGCCGGCGCGATCGGCGGCTATTTCGGCGGCAGGCTGCTGCAGGCCGGCGCCGATGTGGGTTTTGTGGTGCGCCCGGGGCGGCAGCAGCAGCTGGAGCGCACCGGGCTGGTGGTGCGCAGCCCGTACGGCGACTTCACGCTGCCGGTGCGCGCGCTGCGGCCCGAGCAGATCGGCGCGCCGGCCGAGCTGCTGCTGCTGGCGTGCAAGGCCTACGACCTGGATGCGGCGATCGCCTCGGCCGCCCCGGCGGTGGGCCCCGACACCACCGTGCTGCCGCTGCTCAACGGCTTGCTGCACATCGAGCGCTTGATCGCGGCCTACGGGCCTGGCCGTGTCGCCGGCGGCAGTTGCGGCATCCCGGCCACGCTGTCGCCGCAAGGCGAGGTGCTGCAACTCGGGCCGTTGCACCGCATCGTCTTCGGCCTGCTGCCCGGCACCGCGCCGCAGGCGCTGCCGCGGCTGAAGGCGCTGCTGGGGTTGTTCCAGCGCACGCCGGTCGATGCGAGCCTGGACGAGCGGATGATGTGCGCGCTGTGGGAGAAGTTCGCCGGCCTGGCCACGCTGGCGGCGATGACCTGCCTGATGCGCGGCACGGTGGGCGACATCCTGGCCAGCGACGACGGCGCGGCGCTGTTCGCGGCCACCTACGCTACCTGCACCGGGGCGGCCGCCGCTGCCGGCCACGCGCCGCGTGCGGCGGCCATCGATGCCTTTGGTGCGATGTGGTCCGATCCGGCGTCGAACACCACGGCGTCGATGCTGCGCGATCTGCAAGCGGGCGGCCGCACCGAAGCCGCGCATGTGGTCGGCGACATGCTGCGGCGCGTGCGCGCCGCCGCGCTGGACCCGGCCGCGCTGGCCGCGGCCTGGTGCCACCTGCAGGTGGCCGAAAGGCAGCGGCTGGCGCGACTGGAAGCGTGAAGCCTGCAAGCGTGAAGCGTCCCCCCCAGGCGCAGACCCTGCGGCAACGCCTGAGCCTTCCACTGCGGAGGAAAAGGAACCGCAGTCGAAACGTACAAGCTGCGAAACGGGAACGGTGGAGGCCAAGGCATACGAAGAAGGTGTCCGTGCCTGCCGGCCTGCCGGCGCTGCGTTCCTGTGCGCAGGCTCTGCGTCGTCCTTTCCTGCGCGGTGAATGCGTTCTGGCCGTCGACTCGAGGACAGCGTTGCGCCGACGGCAGCTGCGCATTTCGCTGCGCCGGGTCGAACCGGCGCGTCAGCGCGCTGCGGCGCGGCGCGTGTTCAGCAGGTTCGCGCCCAGGATCAGCGCGGCGCCCAGCACGGTCGGCAGGTCCATGCGCTCGGCATAGATCAGCCAGCCGGCCAGCGCGGTCAGCGGCACGCGCAGGTAGTCCATCGGCACGACCACCGTGGCTTCGGCATGGCGCAGCGCGCGCGCCATGCAGTAGTGCGAGAAGGTGCCGCAGAAGGCGACCAGCACGATCCAGCCCCAACCCGCGGCCGTGGGCCAGCGCCACACCGCCAGCGCCGGCAGCACGCCGAGCAGCGACTGCACCACGAGCATCCAAAAGATGATGGTCAGCGCGTCGTCGCTGCGCGTGAGCGACTTGGTCAGGGCCACCGACACCGCAAAGCCCAGCGCGGCAGCCAGCGCCACCGCGTGCCCGGCGTTCAGCCCCGCCGCTTGCGGGCGCACCACCAGCGCCACGCCCAGCAGGCCCAGTGCCACGGCCAGCAGCTTCCAGCGCGTGATGCGCTCGCCGAGGAAGGCGGCGGCCAGCAGGGTGGTCCACACCGGCATGGTGAATTCGATGGCCACCACCTGCGCCAGCGGGATCAGCGTCAGCGCCGCGAACCAGCCGTACTGCGCCGCGTAGTGCACGAGGTTGCGCGCCGCATGCTCGCGCGGCCGCTGCGTACGCATCGCGGCCCGGCCGCCGCCGGCGTGCAGCAGCGGCCACAGCAGCAGCAAGCCGATGCTGGAGCGCAGCAGCATCAGCTGGAATACGGCGACGTCGCGCGTGGCCTCGCGCCCGGCCACGGCGATGACCAGCATCAGCGTCAGCCAGCCGGCCATCCAGGCGGCGGCCTTGGCGGTGGAAGGGGTGGCTTGCTGCATCGGGCGGCCGCACTCTACAGTGCGGCCATGCAGGCAATGGTGCTGGAACGCAGCGGTGCAGCGCTGCAATGGCGCGAGCGGGGCGACCCCGAGCCGGGGCCGGGCGAAATCCGCGTGCGCATCGCCGCCTGCGGCGTGTGCCGCACCGACCTGCACGTGTGCGACGGCGACCTTCCCGAAACCCGGCTGCCGATCGTGCCCGGGCACGAGATCGTCGGCCGCGTCGATGCGCTGGGTGCGGGCGTGGCCGGCTTGCGCCTGGGCCAACGGGTGGGCGTGCCGTGGCTCGGCCACACCTGCGGCGGCTGCTCGTACTGCCTGGGCGGGCAGGAGAACCTGTGCGACGCACCGCAGTTCACCGGCTGCACGCGCGACGGCGGCTTCGCCACCGCGACCGTTGCCGACGCGCGTTTCGCGCTGCCGCTGTCCGAGCAGGACAGCGACGAAGCGCTGGCACCCTTGCTGTGCGCCGGGCTGATCGGCTGGCGCGCGCTGGTCATGGCCGGCGAGGGCAAGCACCTGGGCTTGTACGGCTTCGGCGCGGCCGCGCACATCCTGAGCCAGGTGGCAGCCTGGCAGCAGCGCAAGGTCTATGCCTTCACGCGCGCCGGCGATGGGGCCAGCCAGGCCTTCGCGCGCAGCCTCGGCGCGGTGTGGGCCGGGGCGTCGGACGAGATGCCGCCGCACGCGCTGGATGCGGCGATCCTGTTCGCACCGGTGGGCGCGCTGGTGCCGCTGGCGCTGCGCGCGGTGCGCAAGGGTGGGCGCGTGGTCTGTGCCGGCATCCACATGAGCGACATCCCGTCCTTCGCCTACCGGCTGCTGTGGCAGGAGCGCCAGCTGGTGTCGGTGGCCAACCTGACGCGTCAGGACGGCATCGACTTCCTGCAACTCGCGCCGCGCGTGGGCCTTCGCACGCACACCACGGTGTACCCGCTGAGCCAGGCCAACCAGGCGCTGGACGACCTGCGCGCGGGCCGTTTCGACGGCGCCGCGGTGCTGCGGCCCTGAGCCGTTGCGCCGTTGCGCCGCTACAGCGCGGCCGCGGCGTCCCCCGCCGGCGCTGCGCTCGCGCCGAGTTGCGTATGCGGCGCCAGAAGTTGCACCAGCTGGCCGTAGATCCTCGGGTTGCCTGCGACCACCTCGCGCTGGTGCAGGAAGTCGGCCTCGCCGGTGAAGTTGCCGATCAGCCCGCCGGCCTCGCTGATGAGCAGCGAGCCCGCGGCCACGTCCCAGGGCTGCAGGCCGGTTTCGAAGAAGCCGTCGTACCAGCCCGCAGCCACGTAGCACAGGTCCAGCGCGGCGGCACCGGGGCGGCGCAGCCCAGCGCAGCTGCGCATCACGGTCTCGAAGATCTGCAGGTACTGCTTGAAGTTGTCGCCCTTGCGGAACGGGAAGCCGGTGCCGATCAGCGACTCGGCCAGCCGCGTGCGCTTGCTCACGCGCAGCCGGCGGTCGTTGAGGAAGGCGCCGCGGCCCTTGGACGCGTAGAACAGATCGTTGCGCGGCGGGTCGTAGACCACGGCCTGCTGCACCTGGCCGCGGTGCGCCAGCGCGATCGACACCGCGTAGGTGGGCAGCCCGTGGATGAAGTTGGTGGTGCCGTCCAGCGGGTCGATGATCCACACGTACTCGCTGTTCTTCGCGCCGCGGCTGCGCCCCGACTCCTCGGCCAGGATGCCGTGGTTCGGGTAGGCCTCGAGCAGCGTGTCGATGATGGCGCGCTCGCAGGCATGGTCGACCTCGGTGACGAAGTCGTTCGGGTTCTTGACGTTGACCTTGAGGATGTCGATGTCCAGCGCCGCGCGATTGATGATCGCGCCGGCCGCGCGCGCCGCCTTGACGGCGATGTTGAGCATGGGATGCAGGGTCTGGGACATGGGTGGGCAGCGCGGCGGCGGTGACAAAGAACGCGGGCGGCGAGAATGCCGCGACGAACCGCCGATTTTAGCCGCCGATGACCACCGCACCCGACCCCACGCGCTTCGTGCTGATGCACCCCAGCCACGCCGGCAACGTCGGCGCGGCCGCGCGCGCGATCAAGGTGATGGGCTTCGCCGAGCTGGTGCTGGTGCGGCCGCGCTTTGCCGACGTGCTGTCGCGCGAGGAGACGGTGGCCATGGCCAGCGGTGCGGCCGACGTGCTGACGCGTGCGCGCATCGTCCACAGCCTGGACGAGGCGCTGCAGGGGGTACACCATGCCTGCGCGACGGCGATGACGCCGCGCGACTTCGGCCCGCCCACCGCGGCACCGCGAGCGCATTTCGAGGCGCTGCGCGACAGCGGCGGGCTGGGCCAGGTGACGGCCTTCGTCTTCGGTTCGGAGCGCTTCGGCCTGAGCAACGACGACGTCTACCGCTGCCACGTCTGCCTGAGCATCCCCACCGCTGCGCGTTACGGCTCGCTGAATCTGGCGCAGGCGGTGCAGTTGGTGGCCTACGAATGGCGCATGGCGCTGGGCGGCTTCGCGGTGGTGCCCCGTACGGCGGTGGCGGTGCCGGCCGACATGGCGGCGGTGCGCGGCGCGGTCGAGCACTGGCAGCGCGCGCTGGTGCAACTCGGGTTCCTCGATCCGCACGCGCCGAAGAAGCTGGTGCCCCGGCTGCAGCAGCTGTTGAACCGCGCGCAGCTCAGCACCGAGGAGGTGCAGATCCTGCGCGGCATCGCGCGTGCGATCGAGCAGCGCTGCTGAAGCCGCCGCGCCGGCGGCTCGAGGGGCTGCAGGGGCTGCACAGATCCAGGGCGGCGTCGGGCGCTCAGATCAGCCCGTCCTGGGCCAGCGTGGCCACGATCAGTTGCACGAACTGGTCGATCAGCTCGGTCAGCGAGCGGTAGCCGGTGGCGGTGGTGGTCGCCGCCGACCACACCACGGCGGCGTCGGCCGCATCGAACACGCGGGTGTCGGCGTGCACGTTCTGCGTGGTCGTGACCTGCGGCGGCACGCTCATCGCCCACATCGCGTTGTGGTAGCCGGCGAAACCGCCCCAGCCGGGGCCCCAGCCGCCACCCCAGCCCCAGCCCGGGCCCCAGCCGGGGCCCATCACCATGCCCGGCGACACGTGCACCTCGGTGCTGACATTGATGATGCGCGTGACCATCGCGTGCGTGACGCCGGCCTGTGCCAGCAGCTTGCGCAGCTGTTCTTCGGCGATCGGGCCGTCGGCGGGGATGGACTTGTAGGACGCCACCGCCGTCACGCCGGCCGCCTGCAAGGCGCCGACCATGCGGTCTTCGAAGATGCGCCGGCTGGTCGAGTCGCGCACCGCCGACATCACCATCACGCTGCGTACGCCGTGCTGGCCGGCGGCCTGCGGGTTGACCCACTGCGCGTCGAGTTGGGTCGGCGTGCTGGCGCAGCCGCCGAGCAGGCCGATCGCGGCGGCAGCAAGCAGCTGCAGGAATTGGCGTCGCATGGTCGTCGTGGCTAGGGTGGTGGCGGGGATTCGCGCGAGGCTTCGCCGACCCTTGGCTCAGGCGGGCGACAGCGCACACGCATACACTTTACGCCCGCCCAGCCCAAGCCGACCATGTTCAGCCGCCTGCGTGAAGACATCGCCTGCATCCTCGAACGCGACCCCGCGGCGCGCACGAAGTGGGAGGTGCTGAGCTGCTATCCGGGGCTGCATGCGCTGGTCATGCACCGCTTCGCGCACGCCTGCTGGAAGCGCGGCTTTCGCTGGCTCGCGCGCTTCACCTCGCAGCTGGCGCGCTGGTTCACCGGCATCGAGATCCACCCGGGTGCGGCCATCGGCCGCAGGGTGTTCATCGACCACGGCATGGGCATCGTCATCGGCGAGACCGCCGAAGTCGGCGACGACTGCACCATCTACCAGGGCGTGACGCTGGGCGGTACCTCGCTGTACAAGGGAACCAAGCGGCACCCGACGCTGGGCCGCGGTGTGGTGGTCAGCGCGGGCGCCAAGGTACTGGGCGGCTTTACCGTGGGCGACGGCGCGCGCGTGGGCTCCAACGCCGTGCTGCTCAAGCCGGTGCCGCCGGGTGCGACGGCGGTGGGCATCCCGGCGCGCATCATCGAGGCCAAGGCCGACGCCAAGCGCGAGGAAGCTTCGGCCCGCATGGGTTTTTCGGCCTATGGCGTGACGCAGGGCGACGACCCGGTGTCGCTGGCGATGAAGGGCCTGATCGACAGCGCGTCCACGCAGGAGCACCAGATCGCGCTGCTGTGGCAGGCGATCGAGCGGCTGTCGGGCGGTGCGCGCGAGCTGTCGCTGGCCGAATGCGTGCCGCAGGAGGCGCATACCACCGAACGCTTCGACGCCGAGAAGCTGAACCGGCTGGTGCGCTGAGCGTTTTGGCGGTGGTGTGTCGTCTTGGGATGTCAATCCCATGCCGGCGTATTGATTTGCATCAATATCCAATGAAATAATGGCCGCGCCTCGCATCGGCGGGGCCGCGGGTGGCCATGTCGCGGGCCCCCCAGCCGTCGTTTCCCCAGGCCCGCATGCGGGAGACCCTGCGATGGACGAGGCCAAGCTTCAGGAATTCATGGGCCGGTTGGTCGGCGACATGGGCGGCGCAGCGATCATGGCCAACGTGATCCTCGGCGAGGAGCTGGGCTTGTACCGGGCGATGGCCGACGGACAGCCCGTGACGCCCGACGAACTCGCCGCGCGCACCGGCTGCCACGCCAGGCTGGTGCGTGAATGGCTCAGCGGCCAGGCGGCCAGCGGTTATGTGGAGCACGAGGCCGGGCGTTTCCGCCTGCCCGAGGAACAGGCGCTGGCCCTTGCCGTGGAGGATTCGCCGGTGTACGTGGCCGGCGGCGCCAGCGTGCTGTCCAGCATGTACCTGGACAAGGACAAGCTGGTGGCGGCGATGCGCGGCAACGGCGCCTTGTCCTGGGCCGACCACCACCCCTGCCTGTTTTCGGGCACCGAGCGCTTCTTCCGCCCGGGCTACAAGGCCAACCTGGTCAGCAGCTGGCTGCCGGCGCTGGACGGCGTCGTGCCGCGGCTCGAGGCCGGCGCCAAGGTGGCCGACATCGGCTGCGGCCACGGTGCGTCGACCATCGTGATGGCGCAGGCCTATCCGCGCTCGCGTTTTCACGGCTTCGACTTCCACGCGCCGTCGATCGAGCAGGCGCGCCAGCGTGCGGCCGACGCCGGCGTGGGCGACCGGGTCGAATTCGGCTGCGCCACCGCACGCGAATTCCCGGGCAGCGGTTACGACCTGGTGTGCTTCTTCGATTGCCTGCACGACATGGGTGATCCCGTCGGTGCCGCCCGGCGCGCGCATCAGGCGCTCAGGCCCGGCGGCACGGTGCTGCTGGTGGAGCCCTTCGCCAACGACGAGCTCGAGCAGAACCTGAATCCGGTCGGGCGCATGTTCTATGCGGCATCCACCTGCATCTGCACACCGAACTCGCTGTCGCAGGAGGTGGGCCTGGGCCTGGGCGCGCAGGCCGGCGAGCGGCGGCTGCGCCATGTCTTCGCCGAGGCCGGCTTCGGCAGCTTCAGGCGCGCTACCGAGACGCCATTCAACCTGGTGCTCGAGGCGCGCAAGTCGCTGCAGTAAGGGGTCAGGGGCGCGGTGGACGGACCGCGCTCTTGGGCCTGAACGCCTTGCACACGGCGGCGTCGGTTTCCAGGTAGGGCCCGCCGATGAGGTCGATGCAATAGGGCACCGCGGCGAAGATGCCCGGCACCGGCGGCGTGGCCTCGCTCAGGCCCTGCAAGGTCTCGGCGATGGCCTTCGGCTGCCCGGGCAGGTTGATGATCAGCGCCTTGCCGCGGATCACCGCCACCTGGCGCGACAGGATCGCGGTGGGCACGAAG
>CAYZGL010000039.1:0-22149 GCA_964477985.1 uncultured Rubrivivax sp.
CCCGACACGGTAGGTGTGTTTTCCTTGACGAAGCTGACCAGGCTCTTGCGCAGGTCTTCGATGTTGGCGGCGCAGGCGCGCAGCACCTCGGCAGCCGACGGGTTGTCGAGCAAGGCCATCAGCAGGTGTTCGACCGTGATGAACTCATGCCGCTGCTGCCGCGCCTCGACGAAGGCCATGTGCAGGCTGACTTCCAGTTCTTGCGCGATCATGCCGCCTCCATAGTGCACTGCAACGGATGGCCGCCGCGACGCGCGGCGGCCACCACCAATTCCACCTTCGTCGCGGCGACGTCCTTCGGGTACACGCCGCACACCGCCTTGCCTTCATGGTGAATCTTCAACATGATGAGTGTGGCGGTTTCCAGGTCGCGCTGGAAATACTGTTGCAGAACCATGACGACAAATTCCATGGGCGTGTAGTCGTCGTTCAGCATCAGCACCTGATACATGCGCGGCGGCCTGGTGCGCAGCGCCTTGCGCTCGGCCACGACCGCCCCTTGCCCGTTGGCAGGACGCGGCGCCACCGGGGCAGAAGCAGGCACTTTCGGCTTTTGCTCGGGCATGATTCATTCTATCGACGGAAGCCTGCGCACGCTGGGCACACACCAAGCGCCCGCCTCGCCTTGCAGCACATATTGCCGCGGCGGGGCCGGCTTCAAGGGCGTTCCCGCAAGTTCGGGAGCGTTTGAGACTGGCGGCGGCACGGCGGCGCCCGCTCGAGGGCACGCCAATGTGCCGCTATGCTCGCTGCCGTCCAAGCCACCGGGAATCGAGCATGCCCACAGCGCTGCGAAAGCCCTCGAGCAAGAAGCGCGATGCGCGCACCACAAGGCGCGGCCCAACGGTCGCGTCCGGGCCGCCGCCACCCAAGCCGAACCCGGCCAGCGGCGCGGTGCGTTCGCTGGCGCGCCAGTTGCATTCCTGGGCCGGCAGCCTGCTGGGCGGGGTCGGCACGGCCGCCGACGTGTCGCTGGCGCTGGCGGCCGCGTCGGTGCAACGCCCCGGGCCGAAGGCCGCCGTCGCCAAGGCCGCCGCGCTGGTGAAGGATGCGCGCGAGGCCGCCGGCATGACGCTGGACGATCTGGGCGCCGCGCTGGAGCTGGAAGATGCCAGCTTCATGGCGCTGGTCGAAAGCGGCAGGGCCAGCTTGCCGTTCGACATGATCCTGCGCCTGGCGGCGATCCTCGGGCGCAACGACCCGGTCACCTTCGTGCTGCAGCTCACCCGCTCGTACAACCCGCGGCTGTGGCGCTCGCTCGAGGCGCTGGGCATCGGCAAGCTGCTGGTGCAAGCCGCTCGCGAGCGCGAGTTCGCCAACATCTACCGCAGCAACCATGTGGCGCGCGAGCTGTCGGACAAGGAGTTTGCCGCGGCGCTGGCGTTCTCGGCCAAGGCCTTCGACAGCGCACTGGAATTCCTCGGCCATCCGAAGAAGCGCGCCCCCCAGCCCAAGCCGGCAGCCGATGAAGCCTGAGCCCGCGCGCCGCCGGCCGTGCCAAGGGCAAGCCTGCAGTGCGCCGGCAGCGGCGGGCAGGCCGCCGCGTGCAACGTGAGCGCGGCCATCAACGTGGCGCAGGAGGCCACTGCGCCGGCACACATCGCCGTGGTCGACGACGAGGCCGAGATCCGGCAGCTGCTGGCCGGCTACCTGCAGGCCAACGGCTACCGCGTCACCCAGCTGCACAGCGGCGCGGCGCTGCTGGCCATGTTGCGCGATGACGCCCCCGCGCTGGTGCTGCTCGACCTGGGTCTGCCCGGCGAGGACGGCTTCGACATCGCGCGCAGGCTGCGCGAGACCTACCGCGGCGGGCTGGTGATCGTCAGCGGGCGCGGCGACTCGATCGACAAGGTCGTCGGCCTGGAGGTCGGCGCCGACGACTACGTGACCAAACCCTTCGAGCTGCGCGAGCTGCTGGCGCGCATCAAGGCCGTGCTGCGCCGCATCGCGCCGGCGCCGCCGGCGGGCCTGCAGGAGGCGCGCCAGCGGCTGCGGTTCGCCGGCTGGGTGCTGGACATCGGCGCGCGCCGCCTCAGCGACGCCGCCGGCGGCGACGTGGCGCTGACCCGCGGCGAGTTCGACCTGCTGTGCACCTTCGCGCTGAACCCGGGGCGCGTGCTGTCGCGCGACTTCCTGCTCGAGGCCACGCGCGGGCGCGAAGCCGGGCCCTTCGACCGCACCATCGACGTGCAGGTCGGGCGCCTGCGCAAGAAGCTCGAGGCCGACGTGGCGGTGCCGCAGCTGATCAAGTCGGTGCGCGGCGCCGGCTACATCCTGGTGCCGGCGGTGTCGGGCGCATGAAGCCGGCCGCCAAGGCGGCACCGCTGCGCAGGGACGGCCTGCTGCGTGCGCTGTTTTTCGCCTACCCCGACGCGCTGCTGGTGGTCGGTGCCGACGGGCGCATCGTGCTGGCCAACCCGGCGGCCGCCGCGCTGCTGGGCTATGCCGAGGCCGAACTGGCCGGGCTGGCGGTGGACGCGCTGGTGCCCTCGGCCAGCCGCTCGCGCCACGCCGCCTACCGGCAGGCCTATGCGCGCGCGCCGCGCAGCCGGCCGATGGGGCTGCAGCTGGACCTCGCCGCGCTGCGCAAGGACGGCAGCGAAGTCGCGGTCGAGATCGCGTTGAGCCCGCTGCGCGCGCAAGGGCAGGACTGCGTGGTCGCCGCCATCCGCGACGTCGCGGCCTACCCTCGCGTGCAGCAGGCGCTGCGCCGCGCGCGCTACAGCGAGCATCTGGCGCAACTGAGCCGGCTGGCCGTGCACGCGCGCGAACCGCGCTCGATGCTGGAACAAGGCCCGGCCATCGCGGCCGAGGCGCTGCAGGCCGACGCCGCGATGGTTTACCTGCTCGACCGCAGCGGCCTGGAGTTCACGCTGGTCGGCGGCGTCGGGCTGTGTCAGGGCGACCACGTCGGCATGCGCGTTGCGAACCGCGACGACACCCTGCCCGGGCACGTGCTGCGCCACGGCACGGTGGTGGCCACCGGCACCGGGGCGCCGCCGCAGCCCGCCGCCGGCTGCGCGCTGCCGGCCACCTGCCGTGCCGCCGGATTGCAGGCGATGCTCGCCGTGCCGCTGTCCGATCGCGGCAGCGCCATCGGCGCGGTGATCGTGTGCGCGAAGCAGCCCGGCGGCTTCGGCGCCGACGAATTGCAGTTCCTGGAGTCCTTGTCGAACCTGCTCGCCGCGAGCGTGCAACGCGCCCACTCCGAGCAGGCGCTGCTGCACGCGCAGCAGCTGGAAAGCGTGGGCCAGTTGACCGGCGGCATCGCGCACGACTTCAACAACCTGCTGACCATCATCCAGGGCAACCTGCAGGTGCTCGACGAACTGCCCTTGCTGGCCGGCGACGCCCACGCGCGCCACCTGGTCGGCGCGGCCGCGAGAGCATCGCGGCGCGGCGCCGAACTCACCGGCAAGCTGCTGGCCTTCTCGCGCCGCCAGGTGCTGCAGCCCAGTGCGCTGGATGTGCGCCAGTTGCTGCAGTCGCTGGCCGACATGCTGCGGCGCACGCTGGACCAGCGCATCCGCATCGAGGTCGACGTGGCTGCCGATTGCCCGGCCGTGGTGGCCGACCCCGGCCAGCTCGAATCGGCGCTGCTGAACATCGCCATCAATGCGCGCGATGCGATGCGCGACGGCGGCCGGCTGCGCTTTGCCGCGCAGCGCTGTGCAGTGCTGCCGGCCTCGGTGCGCGACAGCCTGGACGATGCGCCGGCCGCGCCGGGCGGCTACGTCGCCATCGCCATCGACGACACCGGCACCGGCATGACCGAAGTGGTGAAGCGCCGTGCCTTCGAGCCCTTCTTCACCACCAAGGAGGTCGGTCGCGGCACCGGCCTGGGCTTGAGCGCCGTCTACGGCTTCGTGCGCCAGTCGCGCGGCGCACTGCTGCTGGACAGTGCACTGGGCGCGGGCACCACGCTGACGCTGTACCTGCCGCAGCCGCCCGGTGCGGCCGGCGAGGCCAGCGCCGCGCCCGCCGGCTTCGCGGCGGGCGCCGACGCCGACAACGGCGCCGGCGCGCGGGATGAACCGGTGCCCGGCGGCGTCGGCTTGCCGCTGCCGCCGGGCCTGAGCGTGTTGCTGGTCGAAGACGACGCCGAGGTGCGCGCGGTCATGCTCCGCTTTTTGGACACCCTGGGCTGCCGCACGACGCCGGCCGGCAGCGCGGAGCAGGCGCTGCAACTGCTGCAATCGGCAGGGCCCTACGAGGTGCTGCTCAGCGACATCGCGCTGGGCGCGGGCATGCGCGGCACCCAACTGGCCGCGCTGGCGCAGCAGCGCGCGCCGCAACTGGAGGTGCTGCTGATGTCGGGCTATTCGGCCGAGCTGCTCGACGCCGATCGCGAATCGCCGCTGGACTGGGAGCTGCTGCGCAAGCCGTGTTCGCGCGGCGAGCTGGCGGGGGCCCTCGCGCGGCTGCTGGCCGCGCGCCCGTGAGACCACGCGGCTGCTGGCCGCGCGCCCGTCAGGCCACGCGGCTGCCGGCCGCGCGGGCTCGAGCTATTGCAGCACCCTGTCCCCCGGCGCCAGGCTGCGCTGCACGAACTCGGCGAGCGCCTCGACCTGGGGGATGCGAATGTCGCGCCGGCCCTTCTCGACGAATTCGATCAGCCGGCCCCGCGCCAGCCGCGACAGCGCGCGGCTGACCGTCTCCAGCGTCATGCCCAGGTAGTTGCCGATCTCGGCACGCGTCATGCGCAGCGTGATCTGGTCGGTGCGCATGCCGCGCCGCGCCAGCGACTCGGCCCAGTAGCGCAGGAAGTCGGCCACGCGCGCGTCGGCGCTGAGCGTGCACACCGACATCAGCGAATCGCGGTCGCGCGCGATCTCGCGGCTCATCGCCTCGTGCAGCAACTGCAGCAACTCGGGGCGGCGCAGGCAGATCTGCAGCGCCCGCTCGTAGCGCAGCACCCAGACCTCGCCGGTGTCCATCGCCACCGCGTCGCAGCCGTAGCGCGCGCCGGCTATGCCGTCGAAGCCGATCCAGTCGCCGCGAAACTTCAGCCCGACCACCAACTCGCGCCCGTCGGGCGCCAGGTTGACGATCTTGAAGAAGCCCGAGTTCAGCACGTACAGGTTGTCGAAGCGATCGCCGTTGCTGTAGATGACGTCGCCCGCATGCACCAGGCGACGCTGCGGCGCGAACGCCTCGTGCAACAGCTTCAGGGTGTCGGTGATGTGCTGGCTGGCACGGCGGTTGGCGTCTTCGTCCCAGGCCGCTGCGGCCGCCGCCGCCACGCTGCGCGTAGCGCGATCGGCGCTGGGGGGGCTGCTGCTGAGCATGGGCTGTCCTTCCTTGGGGTCGTTGCCGTCGTGCGCACGGATGCTAGGCGGGCGCGGCAGCGCCACTGTCAACGCTGCGGCTCGCTGCGTAACGCTGTGTCAATGCTCGGTAAACGCCGCGCCTGGGCCACGCCGAGGCCCGATCGGTTGACAGTCGTCAAGGACCGCCCAACGGGCTTGGGTAGGCTTCGCCAGCGTCTGTTGCCGCCATCGTCGGCCAGCCGCGGCCGCCCATGGTCCACACCCACCATTCCACCCTCGTTCCCGCGTTCGGGCCGCACGCGCCGCCCGACCATGCGGCGCTGCTGGCACAAGCCCGCACGCTGCAGCGCGACGCCGATGCCGCGCGCGTGCAGCCGCTGCTGCGCGGCAAGAACCTCGGGCTGCTGTGTGCCGACGCCAGCGCGGGGCGCGCGCTGCTGTTCCTGCAGGCGGCCAGCGAACTGGGTGCGCATGTCGCGCACATCGGCATGAGCCTGTCCGAGCGCAGCAGTGCGCTGGAGGTGGCGCACACCGCACGGCTGCTGGGCCGGCTGTACGACGCGGTCGAGTGCCACGGCCTGCCGGCTTCGCTGGTGCAACGCCTGGCCGGCGCCGCCGGCATCACGGTGTACGACGCGTTGGGCAGCAACGAGCCGCTGCTGTGCTGGCTGGCGGCGCAGCTGGGCAGCCAGGCCGAGCTGCCGCGCAACCGCCGCTTCGCGCTGCAGGCGCTGCTGCTGTACGCCGTCGAGTAGCCCGCCATGCAACTGCGCTTCCTGGGCGGTGCGGGTGCGGTCGGCGGCTCCAAGCTGCTGGTCGAACACGAGGGTCGCCGGCTGCTGCTGGACTGCGGCTTGTTCCAGGGGCTCAAGCAGCTGCGGCTGCACAACCGCTCGCCGCTGGGCGTGGCCAGCCGTTCCATCGACGCGGTGGTGCTGACCCGTGCGCATGGCGCCCACTGCGGCTTCCTGCCGCGCCTGGTCGAGCTGGGTTTCGATGCACCGGTCTACGCCTCGCCGGCCACCGTGCAGCTGTGCCGGCTGTTGCTGCCCGAAAGCGGCCGCGTGCTGGAACAAGAGGCGCAGCTGGCCAACGCGCTCGGCTACGGCAAGCACGTGCCGGCGCAGCCGCTGTACACCGAGGCCGCGGCGCGGCGCGCGCTGCAGCTGCTGCGGCCTTGCCCCTTCGACGCCGAGTTCGCACCGGTGCCGGGGTTCACGATGCGGCTGCGGCGCTGCGGCCAGTCGCTGGGCGCGGCCAGCTTGCAGTTGCACTGCGGTTCGCATTCGCTGCGCTATGCCGGCACGCTGGGGCGCCAGGACGATCCGCTGCTGCGCCCGCCGGCCAGCGCCGAAGCGGCGGAGCTGCTGTTGCTCGAAGCCACGCACGGCCAGCGCGAATATCGCAGCGCGGACGCGCTGGCGCGGCTGGCCAGGCTGGTCCATCGCACCGCGGCGCGCGGCGGCGTGCTGCTGCTGCCGGTGCATGCGCTGGACGATGCGCCGCGCGTGCTGCAGGCGATCCATGGGCTCAAGTGCGCGCGGCGCATCCCCGACCTGCCGGTGCACCTGGACCATGCCATCGCCACCGAGGTGCTGGCGCTGCACGCCGCGCATGCCGACGAGTTGCGCATCGGCGCCGCGGCCTGCCGCGAACTGCTGCAAGGGGTGCAGGTGGCGGCGAACGCGCACGAGGCCGCCGGCCTCGCGGCGCGGCCGGGCCCGTGCATCCTGGTCGCGGTGGAGGATGTGGTGTGCAGCCGCGCCCTGGCCGAGCATCTGAAGCGGCTGGCGCCGCTGCCGCAGCATGCCATCGCCTACTGCGGCTGGCAGCCGGCCGGCACGCGCGGCGCGGCGCTGCTGGACGGCCAGACGCGCATCAAGGTGCAGGGGGACTGGATCCCGGTGCGTGCCGAGGTCCAGTCCTTGCACGGGCTGAACGGCCATGCCGACCGCAAGGATCTGCTCGACTGGGTCGCGGCGCTGCCGCGTGCGCCGCGGCAGATCTACCTGACGCCGGGCGAGCCCGCGGCGGCGGACAGCTTGCGTCAGGCGATCGAGGAACGCTGCCAATGGCCGTGCGCGGTGCCCGAGCATCTGGAAGTCACGCACGTGCGCGAGCCCGAGGCGCTCGAGCGCCAGGCCGCCGCCGGTTGAACGGCGCCGGGTGCGCGCCATCGCTGCCACGCGTGCGGCTGCGCAACCGCCTCAGCGGGCCTTGGCCGATGCAAACTCGTCGTAGGCGGCCACCGCGCTGGCCGCATACATCAGCGACGGCCCGCCGCCCATGTAGGTGGCCACGGCCAGGGTCTCGTCGAGCTCCTGCCTCGTGGCGCCCAGACGCACCAGCGCCTTGGTGTGAAAACCGATGCACGGGTCGCAGCGCACCGCCACGCTCAGCGCGATCGCGATCAGCTCCTTGGTCTTGGCGTCCAGCGCACCGGGGGCGGTGGCGGTGCGGCCCAGATCGTTGAAGGCCTTCATCACTTCGGGCGTGCTGGCGCGCAGCTGGTTCAGCTGCGCCGATACGGCCTGCGTCAGGTCGCGGTAGCCGTGGGGGCCTTCCTGCATGGGGTTCTCCTCGGGTGGGGGGGTGTCGGGGTGCGGGTTCAGGACTCGAGCTTGCCGATGCCCATCAGCTTGAGCACGTGCTTTTCGTACACCGGGTCGGGGCTGCCGTGCTTCATCTTGTACATGAAGTATTTTTCGAAGGCGACCTTCGCCAGGTGCACCCACTTGCCCTTCTTGATCCAGTTGACGTTGCGCGGCGGGATCTGCGGCAGCGCGACGAAGGCCGCGCCGGTGTCGCCCATGTCGGCCAGGCAGATCGCGTTCCAGCTGGCCTTGGTCGTGGCCGGCCGGCCCTGCAGGTCGGCGGCGATGTTGTGCACGATCGCGGTGACCATGGTCTCGATCATGTAGCCGGTCTTGGGCGCACCGGTGGCCACCGGCGTGGCTTCCACCGGCGGGATGGCCACGCACACGCCGGCCGCGAAGATGTTGCGGTACTTCTTGCTGCGCTGGTATTCGTCGATCAGCACGAAGCCGCGCGGGTTGCACAGCCCGTCCACCGCGGCCACCGCGTCCACGCCCTTGAAGGCCGGCAGCATCATGCTGTACTTGAACGGCAGTTCGTGTTCCTTGGCCACTTGCCCGGCGGCGTCGAGCTCGGTGACGAACATCCTGCCCGCCTCGACCTTGGTGACCTTGGCGTTGCAGATCCACTTGATGTCGTTGTGGCGGAACTCGCTTTCCAGCATCGACTTGCTGTCGCCCACGCCGCCCAGCCCCAGGTGGCCGATGTAGGGCTCGCTGGTGACGTAGGTCAACGGCACCTTGTGGCGCAGCTTGCGCCGCCGCAGGTCGGTGTTGAAGATGAACGAGAACTCGTAGGCCGGCCCGAAGCACGAGGCGCCTGGCATCGCGCCGATGATGGCCGGCCCCGGGTCCTTCAGGAATTCCTGGTACGCGTCGCGCGCCCGCTCGGCATGGTCGACCACGCAGATCGATTGCGTGTGCCCTTCGGGCCCGGCGCCGGGCACCTCGTCGAAGCTGAGCTTCGGGCCGGTGGTGATTACCAGGTAGTCGTAATCGATCGCGCTGCCGTCCTGCAATTCCAGGCGGTTGCCGTCGGCATCGATGCGCGCCACGCGCTGCGCGACGAAGGCGATGCCCTTTTTCTCCAGGTGCGGGCGGATGGCGAAGGTGATCGCGTCGCGCTCGCGCCAGCCCACCGCCAGCCACGGGTTGGAGGGCACGAACTGGAAATAGTCCACCGCGTTGACCACGGTGATGCGGTGCGAGCGCTCCAGCTTGTCGCGCAGCTCGTAGGCGGCCGGCATGCCGCCGGTGCCGGCGCCGAGGATGACGATATGGGCCATGGTGTGTCTCCTTCGCCGTCGTGGGGGGTGTCGTGAGGGGATGTCGTGCGGTGGCCGGGTTCAGCGCGGCGCCGGCGCCGGTGCCGGCGCCGGCGCAGGCAGCAGGTTGGCGTTGAGCTGTTGCAGCTCGGCTTCGTCGAGCTTGCCGGCCAGCGCCGCCAGGCGCAGCCGGTCCAGCAGCACCGCCACGCGGGCCTGCAGCAGCGCCAGCTCGGCCGCGGCGGCGTCGTTCTCGGCGTTCAGCAGCTCGAGCGTGGTGCGCTCGCCGACCTGGCGGCCGATGCGCGTGGCGTCCAGCCGCGCGCGCGTGGCCACCAGCGCCTCTTGCAGCGCGGCCACGCGCGAGGCGCCCACCGTCAGGCCCAGCCAGGCGGCGCGCGTGTGCAACGCCACCTGCTGCGCCTGGTGCTCGCCTTCGGCGCTGGCCTTGGCCACCAGGCGCAGGCTTTCGTCTTCGCGCGCGCTGCGCCAGCCGCCGGTGTACAGCGGCAGGTTCAGCTGCACGCCGACGATGGCGTTGGTCTGGCTGTTGGTGGCCGAGCCGAAGTCGCCGCTGCCGCTGAGCCGGTCCTGCCCGACGCTGGCCACCAGGTCCAGCGTGGGCGCCGCGCCGATGCTGTGGCGCGCGGCTTCCTGCGCCGCCACCTCGACGCTGGCCGCTTGCATGCGCAGGCCGAGGTTGCCGGCCTTCGCCTCGGCCAACCAGCTGTCCAATGGCTGCTCGTTGCGCGGCAGCGTGGCGATGCCCGCGCGCAGCGACTGCAGCTGCGCGCCCGACCAGCCGGTGACGTCGCTCAGTGCACTTTGCTTCAGCTCCAACGTGGTCTGCGCCGCCAGCACCTCGGCACGCACGGCTTCGGCACGCGCCGCGGCCTCGTGCGTGTCGGTGACCGGCGCATCGCCGAGCTGGAAGCGGTCGCGCGCCTCGGCCAGCGAGCGCTGCACCGCCTGTTGCTGGCGCTGCTGCACGCGCAGGGCTTCGGTGGCCAGCGCGGCGTCGAAGTAACGCTCGGCCACGCGCAGCATCAGCGCCTGCTGCGCCGCGCGCCATTCGAGCTCGGCCACGTCGGCCGACAGCTCGAGCTGGCGCTTTTGCGCGTCGCGCTCGCGGTTGAGCAGCGGCTGCCTGGCCTGCAGCGCCCAGCGCGTGGCCGTGCCGCCGTTGATCGATGTATCGAAGTTCGCGCCGTCCACCGTGCCGAAGCCCGGCGCCGAGAAGCGTGCGCCGCGCGTCGAGGTGTCGGCATTGCCGACACCCACGGTGCCGCTGAGCTGCAGCGATGGCCGCCACAGCGATGCGCCCTGCTCGCGCCGCGCCTCGCCTGCCTGGCGTGCCGCCTGCGCCGCCGCGTACTGCATGTCGGCGCCCTGCGCGGCGCGCCAGGCATCGACCAGGTCCAGCGCATGGGCCGGCGCCGCCCAGCCCAGCGCACCGGCCAGCACCAGTGCGGCCGGGGTGAACAGCGCGCGGGGCATCGGCTTCATGGCTGCGCGACCGCTGTCAGTCAGTTGCCCGCGCGCGCGCCGAGCTTGCGCAGGATCGTTTCCAGCATGCACCACCTGGTGAAGCTGCTTTGCAGCAGGTTGGCGCCGACGAAGGCGGTGAAGGCCAGCCACCACTGGCTGACGAACAGCGGGCTGCCGGGGATGCCCAGCGCCAGCGACAGCAGCACGAAAGTGCCGGCGAAAAAGCGCACGAGTTGCCAGGACGTCATGTCAATCTCCTTGTGACGTGGTTTGCGGAATCAGCTTGTGCAGGCGGTGGCGGTAGGCCACCCAGTACAGCAGCGGGATGAGCACCAGCGTCAGCAGCGTCGACACCAGGATGCCGAAGATCAGCGCGATGGCCAGGCCGTTGAAGATCGGGTCGTCGAGGATGAACAGCGCGCCGATCATGGCCGCCAGCGCGGTGAGTGCGATCGGCTGCGCGCGCACGGCGGCGGCGTCGACCACCGCGCGCTTGAACGGCAGCCCGCGCGCCACCTGCAGCTCGATGAAGTCGACCAGCAGGATCGAGTTGCGCACGATGATGCCGGCCAGCGCGATCATGCCGATCATGCTGGTGGCGGTGAACTGCGCGCCCAGCAGCGCGTGGCCCGGCATCACGCCGATGATGGTCAGCGGGATCGGCGCCATGATGATCAGCGGCGTCAGATACGAGCCGAAGTGCGCCACCACCAGCAGGTAGATCAGGATCAGGCCGACGGCGTAGGCCGCGCCCATGTCGCGGAAGGTCTCGTAGGTGATCTGCCACTCGCCGTCCCACTTGAGCGTGTAGCCGCGGTAGGCGTCGGCCGGCTGGCGGACGAAGGCTTCGCCCAGCGTGCCGCCGCCGGGCGTGGCGATGGCCGCGACCGCGCGGCGCATCTGGAACATGCCGTACAGCGGGCTGTCGACCGCGCCGGCCATGTCGGCGACCACGTAGTTCACCGGCAGCAGGTCCTTGTGGTGGATCGGCTGCTCGCGCAAGGTGTCGCTGACCGTCACCAGCTCGCGGACAGCCACCAGCGCGCCTTGCGCGTTGCGCACCGACAGCGCCAGCAGCGCGTCCAGGTCGCCGTGCAGTTCGCCCGGCAGCTGGATCGTCGCCGCTGCGGGGTACTTGCTCTGGTCGTGCAGGTAGGTTGCTGTCTCGCCGGCCAGCCCGGCGTGCAGCGTGCCGACGATCTCCTGCTGCGACACGCCCAGCATCGCCGCCTTGCGCCGGTCGACCAGCAGCAGCTTGCGCGGCGCCGCGGCGATGCTCGAGTCGTCGATGTCGACCACGCCGTCGGTGGCGGCAAACACCGCGCGCACCGCCTTGGCCACCTGCAGCCGGCCATCGCCTTCGGGGCCGTAGATCTCGGCCACCAGCGGCGACATCACCGGCGGGCCCGGCGGCACTTCCACCACCTTCAGGTTGGCGCCGTGGCGCGCGGCGATGGCCTGCAATGCGGGGCGCACGCGCGTGGCGATGGCATGGCTTTGTTCGCTGCGGTGATGCTTGTCGACCAGGTTGACCTGGATGTCGCCGACCTCGCCGCCGGCGCGCAGGTAGTACTGGCGCACCAGGCCGTTGAAGTTGATCGGCGCCGACACGCCGGCGTAGGCCTGGTAGTCGGTGACCTCGGGCAGCGTGCGCAGATGAGCGCCGAGTTCGCGCAGCACCGCGGCGGTCTGCTCCAGCGGCGTGCCGGCCGGCATGTCGACCACCACCTGGAACTCGGACTTGTTGTCGAAGGGCAGCATCTTCAGCTGCACCAGCCCCAGCACCGGCAGCGCCACCGACACCGCGATCGCGCCCAGCACACCCAGCCCCAGCAGCAGCCGGTTGCGCGCGCCGCGCGCCTCGTCGAGCAGCGGGCCGAAGATGCGCGCGAACAGCGGCGCCAGCTTCGCGGAAAGCCCATGCGGCTTGGCGTGCGCGCCGTCCTGCGGCGGCAGCGCCTTCATCCAGATGCGCGCCAGCCAGGGCGTGACGACGAAGGCCACCGCCAGCGACAGCCCCATGCCCATGCTGGCGTTGATGGGGATCGGGCTCATGTACGGGCCCATCAGCCCGCTGACGAAGGCCATCGGCAGCAGCGCGGCGATCACCGTCAGCGTGGCCAGGATGGTCGGGCCGCCGACCTCGTCGACCGCGATCGGAATGATCTCGGTCAGGGGGCGGATGTTTTGGCTGCGGCTCACATCGCCTTCGGCGATATGAGCCTTCGCCGAAACATTCATCGCCATGTGACGATGAATGTTTTCGACCACCACGATGGCGTCGTCGACCAGGATGCCGATGGAGAAGATCAGCGCGAACAGCGACACCCGGTTCAGCGTGAAGCCCCAGGCCCAGCTGGCGAACAGCGTCACCGTCAGCGTCAGGATCACCGCGCTGCCGACGATCGCGGCCTCGCGCCGGCCCAGCGCGATGAACACCAGCGCCACCACCGCGGCGGTAGCGAACAGCAGCTTTTGGATCAGCTTGACCGCCTTGTCGTTGGCGGTGGCGCCGTAGTTGCGCGTCTCGGCGACCTCGACGTCGTGCGGGATCACGGTGTTGCGCAACGCGTCGACACGCTGCATCACCGCGTCGGCCACGTCGATGGCGTTTTCGCCCGCCTTCTTGGTGATGGCGATCGTCACCGCGGCGAACTCGCCACCCGGCTGGCCGCCCTCGCCCGCTCGGGTGCCGTGCCATACATAGCGCTGCGCCGGCAGCGGCCCGTCGACCAGCGTGGCCACATCGCGCAGGAACACCGGCTTGCCGTTGCGCACCGCCACCAGCAGCTCGCCGACCTCGCGCGCATCCTGCAGGAAGGGCCCCGACTCCACCGCCACCGTGCGGTTGCCGGCCAGCAGCTCGCCCACCGGCAAGCCGAGGTTCGCCGAGCGCAGCGCCATGCGCAGGTCGGGCACGGTGACGCCGGCGCCGGCCATGCGCGCCGGGTCGATCTCGACGCGCACCGCGCGCCCCGGGCCGCCGATCGTGGCCACCTCGCGTGTGCCCGGCACACGCTTCAACTCGGCTTCGATGCTGTGCGCGACGCGCTCCAGTTCGTAGGCACCCAGTGCATCGTTGCGGCTGAACAGCGTCAGCGTGACGATCGGCACGTCGTCGATGCCCTTGGGCTTGATGATGGGGTCGAGTACGCCCAAACCCTTGGGCAGCCAGTCGGCATTGGCATTCACGGTGTCGTACAGCCGCACCAGCGCCTCGGTGCGCGGCACGCCGACCTTGAACTGCACGGTGACCACCGCGAGGCCCGGACGCGAGGTCGACATCACGTGCTCGACGCCCGCGATCTGCGCCAGCACCTGCTCGGCCGGCGCGGCCACCATCTGCTCCACGTCCTTGACCGATGCGCCGGGGAACGGGATCAGCACGTTGGCCATGGTGACGTCGATCTGCGGCTCTTCCTCGCGCGGCGTGACCAGCACCGCGAAGATGCCCAGCAGCAGCGCCACCAGCGCCAGCAACGGCGTGATCTGCGCCGACTGGAAGGTCGCGGCGATGCGCCCGGAGATGCCCAGCCGCTGGTTCACGTCGCGCCCGATCCTGCGGCTTTGGGCCGGCGCGCCGCGGCCTGCGGGTCCAGCGCCACGCGCTCGCCGGCAGACACGCCGGACAGCACCTCGACCTCGTCGCCCACCGTGCGGCCCAGGCGCACGTAGCGCAGCAGCGCCACGCCCTGGCCGTCGACCACGTACACGCCGTGCACCTCGGCGCGGCGCACGATGGCCGCTCGCGGCACATACAGCCTGGCACCCGCCTGGGCTGCCGCGGCATCCGGCAGCCACACGCGCGCGAACATGCCCGGCGCCACACCTTGCAGGCCCGCGGGCAGCGGGATGCGCAGCTGCACCGTGTGCGTCGCGGCATCCACCGTCGGCAGCAGCTGCACCTGCGCGGCGTCGAGCCAGCGGCGCGCTTCGGGCAGCCCGGGCAGTTCCACGCGCACGCCCTGCGCGCTGCCGGCCCAGGCGCTTTGCGGGATGGCGGCGGTCACGCGCAGCGCGCCGGGTGCGTACAGCGTCAGCAGCGGCCGCCCCGGCAGCGCCATGTCGCCCTGGGAGACCGGCACCTCGGCGACCACGCCGTCGTAGGGGGCGACCAGCACGTGCAGGCCCGACTGCGTGCGCGCTGCGCCGGCCTGCGCCTGCAGCGCCGCCGCCTGCGCCTTGGCGGCCTTGAACTGCGACTCGGCGCGCTCGAGCGCGGCCTGGCTGATGTAGTCCTTCTGGCGCAGTTGGCGCTGGCGCTCGACGTCCTGGGTGGCCACGTCCAGCGCGGCCTCGGCGGCGCGCACCTGCGCGGCGCTGGCGCTGGCGGTCTGCTCCGCGCTGCGCGCGTCGATGCGCGCCAGCACCTGGCCGGCCTTGACGCTGTCGCCGGCCTTGACCTCCAGCGCGGTCACGGCGCCGGCCACCTGCGACGCGATCGCCGTGTGGCGCAGCGCCTCGACCACGCCGTCGAAGGCGCTGCTCGAGGCCACCGCCGAGCTGCGCACGGCTGCCGTGGCCAACGGCGGCTCGGCGGCGCGGGCCGCGTCGAAGGCGCCGGCGGCGCCCAGCAGCAGCGCCAGCGCCGGCAGCAGTGTCAGTCGCAACGGGGACAGTGCCATGAACGGGTTCTTGTGCGGGTGATCGGATTGGCGTTATTATTTGCGCACGAACGCAACTAGTCAAGCATGCAATTGCTTGATCTTGCGCAAGAACCGAGCCGCTCAGGCATGATGTCGTCCCGTCCGCCCCCCGCGTGTGCACGCATGCAAGACCTGCCCAAGGAAGCCCTGGACCAGGTGGCTTCGTACTTCCAGGCGCTGTCCGAGCCGACGCGGCTGGCGCTGTTGAACCTGCTGCGCGGCGGCGAGCGCAACGTCGGCGAGCTGGCGCAGGCCAGCGGCTTCACCACCGCCAACGTATCGCGCCACATGGCGCTGCTGACCGCGCGCGGCCTGGTGGCGCGCGAGAGCCGCGGCACCAGCGTGTACTACCGCATCGCCGACCCGGCCGTCTACCAGTTGTGCGATCTGGTGTGCGGCAACCTGGCGCGCCAGTTCGAGCGCAGCGCCGCCGAGCGCGCGCTGTTCACCAATGCACCGGTGCGCGCCGCCGCGCGCGCCCGCGCCGGCGTGCTGCCCGAATCTCGACCCGCAAGGACATCCCGATGACTGCCCATGCCCTGCCCCCACCCGCCCCGGCGCTGGCCGACGACCCGCAGCGCCGCACCTGGCTGATCGCCAGCACCGCCGCCGGCGGCGTGGCCGTGGCCGCCACCGCCGTGCCCTTCGTCGCCTCGTTCGCGCCCAGCGAGCGCGCGCGCGCGATGGGCGCCGCGGTCGAGGTGGACATCGGCGACATCGCCCCCGGCGGCATGAAGATCGTCGAATGGCGCGGCAAGCCGGTGTGGATCGTGCGCCGCACGCCCGAGATGGTCGCTGCGGTCGAGCACCCCAGCCCCGATCTGGCCGACCCCGATTCGCAACGCGACCAGCAGCCGCCGTATGCGCGCAACGCCACGCGCTCGATCAAGCCGGCGATCTTCGTGGTCGTCGGCATCTGCACGCACCTGGGCTGCTCGCCCACCGCGGTGCCGGCCGGCAGCAACAACCCCAGCCTGCCGGCCGACTGGCCCGGCGGCTTCTTCTGCCCCTGCCACGGCTCCACCTTCGACGGTGCCGGCCGCGTGTTCAAGAACAAGCCCGCGCCGACCAACCTCGAGGTGCCGCCCTACCAGTTCCTCAGCGATTCCAAGCTGCTGATCGGCGAGGACTCGAAGTCGGCATGACGGGCTTCGACGATCCGGCGGGCACCTGGAACCAGCGCTTCGCCGCCGACGGCTACCTGTTCGGCACCGAACCGAACACGTGGCTGCGCGAGCACGCCGGCGTGTGGCCGGCCGGCCAGCGTGTGCTGTGCGTGGCCGACGGCGAAGGCCGCAACAGCGTGTGGCTGGCCCGGCGCGGCTTGCGCGTGGACGCTTTCGACATCGCCGAGATCGGCGTGGCCAAGGCGCGGCGGCTGGCGGCCGAGCACGGCGTCGAAGTGCGGTTCCAAGTCGCCGACTGCGACGGCTTTGCCTGGCCGCAGACGGTCTACGACGGCGTGGCGGCGATCTTCGTCCAGTTCGCCGACCCGCAGCTGCGCCAGCGGCTGTTCACGCGCATCGTGCAAAGTCTCAAACCCGGCGGCACGCTGCTGTTGCAGGGTTACACGCCCAAGCAGCTGGAATACCGTACCGGCGGGCCGCCGCTGGCTTCTCACCTGTACACGCCGGGACTGCTGCGCGAGGCCTTCGCGGCGCTGGACATCGTCGAGCTGCGCGAGTACGAGGCCGAGCTGGCCGAAGGCAGCGGCCACCACGGCCGCTCGGCGTTGATCGGCCTGGTTGCGCGCAAGCGCTGAGCAGCCGGGCCGCGCGCGAGCGCTTTCGGCGGCGCTCAGATCACGCGCGAGAAGCGCTCGCGCTGCGGGTTGCCCTGCAGCCAGCGGTCGAACACCATCGCCACCGCGCGCACGATGTACCAGCCGCTGGCGCTGACCTGGATCGCGCCGGGCTCGAGCTGCACCAGCCCGGCCTCGGCCATCGGCTGCAGCGCCTCGAGTTCGCGCGCGAAGTACGCGCGCATGTCGATCAGGTGCGCCAGCTCGATCGATTCGAACTCGACGCGGCCCTGGCACATCAGCGCCATGATCACCGCGCGGCGCAGCAGGTCGTCGCGCGTCAGCGCGATGCCGCGCTGCACCGGCAGCTGGCCCTGGCGCAGCGCGTCGTAGTACTCGGGCAGCGCCTTCACGTTCTGGTAGTAGCTGGCGCCGACCTTGCCGATGGCCGACACGCCCAGCCCGATCAGGTCGCAGTCGGGCTGCGTGCTGTAGCCCTGGAAGTTGCGGTGCAGCCGGCCCTGGCGCTTGGCCACCGCCAGCGCGTCGTCGGGCAGCGCGAAGTGGTCCATGCCGATGTACTGGTAGCCGCGCTGCAGGAAGCCGGCGATGGCGCCGCCGAGCATGGCGACACGTTGCCCGGCGATCGGCAAATCGGTGCCGGCGATGCGCCGCTGCGGCTTGAAGCGCTGCGGCAGGTGTGCATAGGCATACAGCGCGATGCGGTCGGGGCGCAGCTCGCCGATCTGCGCCACGGTACGCGCGAAGCTGTCGGGCGTTTGCCGCGGCAGGCCGTAGATCAGGTCGGCATTGATCGACTTGTAGCCCAGCTCGCGTGCGCTGATCATCAGGTCGCGCACGCTTTCGAAGGGCTGCACGCGGTGCACCGCCTGCTGCACCTGCGCATCGAAATCCTGCACGCCGAAGCTGATGCGGTTCAGGCCCAGCTCGCGGAAGAAGGCCAGCCGCTGCGGCGTGACGGTGCGCGGGTCGATCTCGATCGACATCTCGGCGCCCGCGCCGATGGCAAAAGCACGGCGCAGCGCCTGCATCAGGCGCTGCAGTTCGGCGTCGGACAGGAAGGTCGGCGAGCCGCCGCCGAAATGCAGCTGCGACACCGGGTGCCCGGGCTTCATCTGCGCCAGCAGCAAAGCGATCTCGGCATCGAGCGCGTCCAGGTATTCGGCGGCGCGCTCGTGGTGCCGGGTGATCACCTTGTTGCACGCGCAGTAGTAACACAGCGATTCGCAGAACGGGATGTGCACGTACACCGACAGCGGCGTGGCGCTGCCCAGTGCCCCACCCTGCGCGCGCTGCTGCAGCACGTGGTTCAGCTCGGCGGGGCCGAAGGCCTCGACAAAACGGTCGGCGGTGGGGTACGAGGTGTAACGCGGGCCCGGGGTATCGAAACGCCGCAACAGCGCCTCGGACAGCACGGGTGCGGCTTCGAGGCACTCGCGCTCGATGGTCTCAGTCATGGGCGTCGATGGTGCATGATGCGCGCAGGGTCGATTTTGACTTTTCGCAAACCCGGGTCTGCACTGCACCCGAACAATCGCCGGCATGAATTCCACCGCCACCGTGCCGCCGCTGAAGGCCACGGAGTTCAAGGTTGCCTGCTCCAACTGCAACCTGCGCGAGCTTTGCCTGCCGGTGGGTTTTTCCGACCGCGAGTTCGAGCGTCTGGATACGCTGGTGGGCGCGCGGCGCACGCTCAAGCGCGGCGAGCTGCTGTTCCGCAACGGCGATGCCTTCGAGTCGCTGTACGCGGTGCGCACCGGCTTCTTCAAGACGCGGGTGTCGTCCGAGGACGGGCGCGACCAGGTCACCGGCTTCCAGATGGCCGGCGAGCTGCTCGGCCTGGACGGCATCGGCGCCGACCGCCACAGCTGCGACGCGGTGGCGCTGGAGGATTCGCAGGTCTGCGTGATCCCCTACGAGCAGCTCGAGGCGCTGTCGCGCGAGTTCAGCGACCTGCAGCGCCAGTTCCACAAGATCATGAGCCGCGAGATCGTGCGCGACCACGGCGTGATGCTGCTGCTGGGCAGCATGCGCGCCGAAGAACGCCTGGCGGCCTTCCTGCTGAACCTGACGCAGCGGCTGCGCGCGCGCGGTTTCTCGCCGTCGTCGCTGGTGCTGCGCATGACGCGCGAGGAGATCGGCACCTATCTCGGGCTGAAGCTCGAGACGGTGAGCCGCTGCTTTTCCAAGTTCCAGGACGACGGCATCCTGGCGGTCAAGCAGCGCCACATCCGCGTGCTCGACCCGGCCGCGCTGCAGGCGATCGTCGGCGGCGTGCAGGGCTGAACCGCCGCCTCAGCCGCCGGCGCCCGGCTGCGCCGCACCGTCGCTGGCGCGCCGGCGGAACAGCGCGGCGCGCGCCAGCACCATGGTCGTCACCGGTGCGGTGATCGACAGCACGATGATGATCAGCCACACATGCAGCGCGACGCCCTGGCCGCGGTGGCTGAAGTGCACGATCGACGCGAAGGTCGCCAGCCAAGCGCCCAGCGTCGACGCCAGCGCCGGCGCGTGCATGCGCAAGAAGAAATCGGGCAGCCGCAGCAGGCCCAGCGCGGCGATCAGCACGATCACGCCGCTGCCCAGCAGCAAGGTGGCCACCACCGCTTCGGCCAGCGACGCCGGGTTCATTCGATGACCTCGCCGCGCAGCAGGAACTTCGCCAGCGCCAGCGAGCCGACGAAACCCAGCAGCACCATCAGCAGCGCGCCCTCGAAGTACATCTCGCTGTCGCAGCGGATCGCCAGCACCAGCATCATCAACATGCCGACGATGTAAAGGAAGTCCAGCGCCAGCACGCGGTCCTGCGCACGCGGGCCGCGCAGCACGCGCAGCACGCCCACGGCCATCGCCAGCGCGTACAGCAGCAGCGTCAGCGAGATCGCCAGCGACAGGCTCATTCGAAGATCTCCTGCAGCGGGCGTTCGTAGTCGCCCTTGTAGTGCGCGATGAAGGCGGCCTCGTCGTCGAGGTCGTAGACATGGATCAGCAGGCTGGCGCCGTCGGCGGCCAGCTCGCTCCACACCGTGCCTGGCACCACCGCGGTGATCATCGACAGCGCCGCCAGCGCGTGCGTGTCGCGCAGCTCGAGCGGCACGCGCACGAAGGCGCCGCGCGGCACGCGGCGCGGCAGCCGCAGCACGCCGAGTGCGACCTCGATGGCCGAGCGCACCACGTCGCGCCCGACCCGCAGGATCAGCCACGCCAGCGTGCCCCAGCGCCGCAACGCCCCGGGCGACGGGCGCAGCCGTGCCGACAGCCTGGGCACGCCCAGCGCCAGCATCGCGCCCAGCGCCAGCGTGGCGGCATCGGTGCTGCGCGACAGCAGCGCCCAGCCGGCGAAGATCGCCAGCGACAGCCACGGCGACGGCAGCCAGCGCTTCATGGTGTGCCTGCCCGGTGCACCGGCTGCTGCGCACGCACCGCGTCGATGTAGCGTGCGCTGTGGTGCAGCGCGTCGGCCGCCTCGCGCGCGTAGTCGAGCACGGCTTGCGCCTGCACCACGATCGCCACGCTGGCCAGCAGCAGCGCGGCGATCGGCAGCGTCTCGACCACGCGCAGCCGCGGCGCCGGCCGTTCCTGCGGCGTCCAGAAATGGCGCATGCCCACGCGCATCAGCGCCACCGCCGCCAGCAGCCCCGAGCCGATCAGCAGCGTGAACAGCACCCAGGCGGCGGGCCGTCCCAGCGCGACCAGCGCCTGCAGCATCGCCAGCTTGGCGACGAAGCCGGCCAGCGGCGGCAGCCCGGCCACCACCATCGCGCACACGGTGAAGGCCACGCCGAGGAAAACCAGCGCCGCCGGAATGGCGCGGCCGGTCAACGCCTGCTCTTCGTCGTCCAGGTTGATGCCCGGCGCGGGCTCGGCGTCGAAAAAGGCCGGCAGTTCGTCGCGGCCGTCGTCGGTATCGGTCGGGCCGACCTCGACCTGGCGTGCGCGCTCGAGCAGTTCCACCAGCAAGAACAACGCGCAGCCCGCCAGCGTGGAGCTGGCCAGGTAGACCAGCGCGGCCGCGCTCAGCGCCGGCGCATCGAAGCCGATGGCGGCGATCAGCGTGCCCGACGAGGCGATCACGCTGTAGCCGGCCACACGCGCCAGCCGCTGCGAGGCGAACATGCCCACGGCGCCGAAAGCCAGCGTGGCCACCCCGCCCCACACCAGCACCGGCGCGCCGAAGCCGGCCGATGCCCCGGCCTCGGGCGGGAAACACAGCGTCCACAGGCGCAGCAGCGCGTACACGCCGACCTTGGTCAGGATCGCGAACACGGCGGCCGCCGGCGTGCTGGCCGCGCCGTAGGCCGGCGGCAGCCAGAAGTTCAGCGGCCACAGCGCCGCCTTGGCGAGAAAGGCGATCGCCAGGATCGCGGCGCCGGCATGCAGCAGCCCCAGGTCGCCGGGCGCGATGTGGCGCAGCTTCAGCGCCATGTCGGCCATGTTCAGCGTGCCGGTCACGCCGTAGAGCAAGGCCACGCCGATCAGGAACAGCAGCGACGCCAGCAGGTTGATCGCGATGTAATGCAGCCCGGCGCGCACCCGCTCGATGCCGCCGCCGTGCAGCAGCAGCGCGTAACTCGCGGCCAGCAGCACCTCGAAGAAGACGAACAGGTTGAACAGGTCGCCGGTGAGGAAGGCGCCGTACAGCCCGGCCAGCTGCAGCTGGAACAGCGCGTGGAAGTACACCCCGGCGTGTTGCCAGCGCGCCAGCGCGAACAGCAGCCCGGCCAGGCCGACACTGCCGGCCAGCAGCGCCATCAGCGCCGACAGCCGGTCGGCCACCAGCACGATGCCGAAGGGCACCGGCCAGTTGCCCGGCAGGTACACGGCAAAAGCGGCCGCGCCGGCGGCGTCGACGTGGCGCAGCAGCGCGATGGCCAGCAGCAGCCCGAGCGTGGCCGAGCCCAGGTTGATCAGCGCCTTGGCCGTGCGCCGGCCTTCCAGCAGCAGCAGCAGCGCCGCGGTGGCCAGCGGCAGCAGCACCGGCGCGACGACCAGGTGCTCGGGCGCCGCGTTCAAGGGCCGCCCTCCCGGCCGTCGACGTGGTCGTTGCCCGACAGCCCGCGCAGCGCCAGCAGCACCACCAGGAACAGCGCCGAGGTGGCAAAGCCGATGACGATGGCCGTCAGC
>CAYZGL010000040.1:0-21852 GCA_964477985.1 uncultured Rubrivivax sp.
GAAGGCCTCGCCGTACAGCTTGGGCGTGGCCGAGCCGAGGCTGCGCCAGGCGGCGGCCAGTTCGTCGGAATTCAGCGCCGCGCGCAGCGCCGAGCGCAGCGGCTCGAGCACCTGCGGCGATGTGCCCTGCGGTGCCCACAGGCCGTACCAGGTGGCCAGCTTGAAGTCGCGCATGCCGGCCTCGGCCACGCTGGGCAGCTGCGCGAAGGCGGCCACACGCTTGTCGGCGGCCACCGCCAGCGCCTGGACGCGCCCGGCGCGAATGTGCGCGGCCGACGAGGCCAGGCCGTCGAACATCATGTCCACGCCCCCGGCGATCAGGTCCTGCAGTGCCGGTGCGGCGCCGAGGTACGGCACGTGCGTGATGACGCAGCCGGTTTGCAGCTTGAACAGCTCGCCGGCCAGGTGGTGGCTGGTGCCGCTGCCGGCCGAGGCGCAGCGGAAGCGGCCGGGGCTGGCGCGCAGCGTGGCGAGCAGGGCCTTCAGGTCGGCCACCGGCAGGCGCTGCGCATTGACCACGATGACCTGCGGCACGCTGGACACCAGGCCGATGGGGACGAAGTCGGCTTCGATGTCGTAGTCCAGCTTCGGGCGCACCGACGGCGCGATCGCGTGGTGCACCGCGCCCATGAACAGCGTCTGGCCATCGGCCGGCGCACGCGCCGCGATGCCCGCGCCGGCCGTGCCGCCGGCGCCGCTGCGGTAGTCGACCACGAAGGGCTGGCCCAGCAAGCGGCTCAACTGCGCGGCCAGCGGCTGCGCGAAGGCGTCGGTGCCGCCGCCGGCGGGGAAGGGCACGATCAAGGTCGCCGGCCGGCCCGGCCACGCCGGGCCGGCGGCCGGCGAGCGTGTGCCGGCCAGTCCGGCCAGCGCGGCGACCGTGCCGGCCAGCCATCGGCGCCGGCTGCGCGCGGCACAGCGGTTCATCTGGACTCCGTGTGGTTGCTGGGGCTGCCGCGCCCGGCGATGCGCGCGCGGCATGAGCGCGGCGCCGGGCGCGGCAGCCCATGCTGCATCGGTACGAGCGGGTACGGGAAGCTGCCATTTTGGCCGCAATGCCGGGCTGCGCGCCACGCTGGACGCTCGCACGCCGGTACCACGAAGGCAGCGCTCGGCCGCAATGCGCCGCCTGCCGGCCTTGGCCCCAACGCTGCACGCGGCGGGCTCACACCAGCCCGTGCTCGGCTGCCAGCGCCATCAGGCGCTGCACTTCGCGGTCGTGCACGCCGCGTTCGCGCAGCGCGTGCGCAGTGGCCGCCAGATACTGCAAGGTGCTGCCGTAGCGGCCGCTGGCGTGGCGCAGGATGTCGAGCATCTGCGCGTCGCCGATGCGGCCCATGAAGGCTTCGCTGCGCCGGCTCAAGGTGAAGGCCAGCGCGCGCACCTCGCCGCGCGGCGTGCGCGCCGGCAGCCAGCGCGGGTCGTACACGCCGGTGGGCATCTCGCGTTCCCACAGGCGCTGCAGTTCCTCGTCGGCGTTGTCGCGGCGCAGCCTGAAGACCACGCCGCGGCAGGCGCCGCCGCTGAGCAGCGCGAAGACCAGCCCGGGCCGCTCGGGTGTGCCGCGGTTGACGCGCGAGCGCATGCGCAAGCTGCGGTGCCAGCCATGCACCAGCGCGCTGCGGTGCTCGGCGGCGTCGAACTCCTGGCGCCAGATCAGCGAGGCATAGCCGAACACCCACAACGCGCCGCGCCCGCCCCACTGCGCGCGCGTGCGCTCGAGCATCTGCGCCGGATTGCGCCCGGCCAGCGGCGGTGGAAGCGGTGTCATGAACAAGCGGCTGCCCGAAGGCAGCAGACTATCATCGCGCGCCCATGCGCTTCGCCCTGCTGCCCACGCCTTCCGGCCCGCGCCGTTTGCAGCAAGCGGGCGCGCTGCTGGCCGTGCTGCTGCCTGTGGCCGCCGCCGCGGCCGATGGCGGCGCGGCCGATGGCGGCGCGGCCGCGGCGGCAGCCCCGAGCGCGGCCTGTGCGCCGGCGCCGGCGCAGCGCCCGCGCATCGGCCTGGTGTTGTCCGGCGGCGGCGCGCGCGGCGCCGCGCACATCGGCGTGCTCGAGGTGCTGGAAGAACTGCGCGTGCCGGTCGACGTGATCGCCGGCACCAGCATGGGCTCGATCGTCGGCGGCTCGTATGCGTCGGGGCAGACGGTGGCCAACATGGCGCGCGACGTGGCGCACATCAAGACCGAGATGCTGGCCAGGGACCAGCCGCCGCGCGCCGAGATCTCCACCCACCTGAAGCAGGAGGACTGGCTGGACTTCATCGGCCCGCAGTTCGGCTACCGCGAGGGCTCGCTGCTGCTGCCCAAGGGCGCGATCACCGGCGTCGCGCTCGAGGCGGTGCTGCGCGATCTGGCGCTGGCCAAGGGTTCGTGGGACTTCGACAAGCTGCCGATCCCGTTCCGCGCGGTGGCCACCGACGTCGTCACCGGCCAGATGACGGTGCTGAAGTCGGGCGACCTGGCCACCGCGATGCGCGCCAGCATGTCGGTGCCCGGCGCCATCGCGCCGGTGTCCATTGGCGACAAGATGCTGGTCGACGGCGGGCTGACGCGCAACCTGCCGGTGGACGTGGCGCGCGCGATGGGCGCCGACGTGGTCATCGCCGTCAACCTGGGCACGCCGCTGCTGCGGCGCGAGCAGATCACCTCGGCGCTGAGCGTGTCGCTGCAGATGCTCAACATCCTGACCGAGCAGAACGTCGGTGTCTCGCTGGCCTCGCTGCAGCCGCGCGACGTGCTGATCCTGCCGGAGCTGGGCGACTACTCGGCCGGCGACTTCGACCACATGCCCAGCACCATCCCCATCGGCGCGGCGGCGGCGCGCAAGGTGGCCGATCGGCTCAGCTGCTACAGCCTGCCGCCGCAGCAGTACGCCGCACACCGGCAGGCCCAGGTGCGGGTGGTGGCGCAGGACACGCGCAAGATCGACGAGATCCGCGTCGAAGGCCTGGAGCGCGTCAACCAGGAGGTCGTGATCCAGAGCATGGAGACCACGGTGGGCAGCCCGCTGGACGTGGCCACGCTGGACCTGGACATGCGCCGCATCTACGGCCGCGGCGACTTCGAGCACGTGCAGTACCAGCTGATCGACGAGCCCGACCACCGCATCCTGGCGGTGCAGGCGGTGGAGAAGTCCTGGGGCCCGACCTACGTGCGTTTCGGCCTGTCGCTGTCCAGCGACTTCCGCGGCGACAACGCCTTCAACCTGCTGGCCAGCATGCGCCGCACCTGGCTGAACCACCTGGGCGGCGAATGGCGCGCCGACGTGCAGCTGGGCAACGACGGCATGCTGTTCACCGAGTTCTACCAGCCGCTGACACCCAGCCAGTATTTCTTCATCGCGCCGCGCGCGCAGTGGCTCAGCGGGCCGGCCGACCTCTATGGCGGCAAGAACGGCGACGACCTGGTGGCGCGCTACAACATCAGCAGCGGGTCGCTCGGCCTGGACCTGGGCAGCCAGTTCACCAAATACGGCGAACTGCGTGTCGGTGTGCTGACCGGAAAGTTCAACGCCGCGCTGCAGATCGGCCCGCCGCTGCTCGAGCGGCTGGGCCTGGACCGCGACCTCGGCGCGGTGCGTGCCAGGCTGTTCTTCGACCAGCTCGACAGCACCGCCTTCCCGCGCAGCGGCTACAAGTTCGACGGGCAGCTGCTGGCGTCGACCACGACGCTGGGGGCCAGCGACAGCTACAACCGCGGCAGCCTGAACTTCATCGGTGCCAAGTCCTTCGGCGAGCACACCTTCCAGTTCGCGCTGGCCGGCGGCGGCGCGATCGGCGGCAACCCCTTGCCCTTCTACGACTATTTCAGCTACGGCGGCTTCATGCGCATGACCGGCTACCGCGAGGGCCAGTTGCGCAACGATGCGATGACCTACGGCCGCCTGAGCTACATGAACCAGCTGTTCAAGATGCCGCTGCTCGAAGGCGTCTACGCCGGTGCGTCGCTCGAGGCGGCGCGGCTGGGCGACCCGCTGATCCCGAACGGCATTCAAGGCAACGTCGCTTCGGGCAGCCTGTTCTTCGCGCTCGATACGCCGTTGGGGCCGGCCTACCTGGCCTACGGCCGCACCTGGGACGGCAACAGCAACTTCTACTTCTTCCTGGGCAAGCGCTGAGCGCCGGCGCGCGGCGCGGTGCTCATGAGTCAACGCCGGGCCGCTCCCAAGTTGACTCATCCCCCTCGGGGGGCCTGGCGCGAAGCGACAGGTCTGGGGATGCTCACAAGCTTTCAGGCCTCGGCGGTCTCGCCGTGCTGCGGCACGCGCACCGCCCAGCCCAGTTGATCCTGGATGCGCGCCCGCAAGGTGTCGGCGGCATCGGGCTCGCCGTGCACCACGAAGGTCTGGCGCGGCGCGCGGTGCAGGCCGCGCAGCCAGGCCATCAGCTCGTCGGCGTCGGCGTGGCCCGAGAAACCTTCGAGCTGGCTGACGCGCGCGCGCACCGGCACGTATTCGCCGTGGATCTTCACTTCGCCGGCGCCGGCCACCAGCCGCGCGCCGCGGCTGCCGCCGACCTGGAAGCCGGCGAACACGATGTGGTGCTTTTCCAGCGGCGCCATCGCCTTCAGGTGGTGCAGCACGCGCCCGCCGGTGGCCATGCCGCTGGCCGAGATGATCACGCTGGGCCAGCGCGAACGCGTCAGCCGCATCGACTGGCGCACGTCGGCCACCATGTGCACGCCGTCGCCCAGGCGATCGGCCTCGCGCGCGCCCAGGCGCAGCAACCGGCGGTGCTTGCGGTACAGCGCAGTGGCCTGCACCGCCATCGGGCTGTCCAGGAACAGCGGCAGCTCGGCGGGAATGGCGCCGGCCGCCTTCAGCCGCTGCAGCACCAGCAGCAGCGCCTGCGCGCGGCCCACCGCGAAGGCCGGCATCAGCACCGAGCCGCCGCGGCCCACGGTGTCGACCACGATGCGCGCCAGCCGCGCCGCGGCGTCGTCCTTCGGGTGCAGGCGGTTGCCGTAGGTCGACTCCACCAGCAGCACATCGGCTTCGTGCAGCGGCTGCGGCGGCGGCATCAGCAGGTCGGCGGTGCGGCCCACGTCGCCGGAGAACACCAGCCGCTCGTCGCGGTGCGCCAGCGTCACCGTGCAGGCGCCCAGCAGGTGGCCCACCGGCGTCAGCCCGATGCGCACCGCACCCACCGCCGCATCGCGCCCCGGCGCCAAGGGCACGAAACGCGCGATCGCGCGCTGCGCGTCGCGCTGCGTGTACAGCGGCAGCGCCTTGGCGTGGCGCGAATAGCCGTAGCGGTTGGCGCGGCGCGCGTCTTCTTCCTGCAGGTGCGCGCTGTCCAGCAGCAGCACCTCGGCCAGGTCGCGCGTGGCCGGCGTGGCGTAGACGGGTCCGCGAAAGCCGTGTTTGACCAGCACCGGCAGCCAGCCGCTGTGGTCCAGGTGCGCGTGGCTGAGCACCAATGCGTCGGCGTGCAGCAGCTCGGCCGGCGGCGTGGCCCAGTTGCGCTCGCGGTGTTGCTTGAAGCCCTGGAACAAGCCGCAGTCCAGCGCGATGCTCTGGCCGCCGAGCTGCACCAGGTGGCGCGAGCCGGTGACGGTGTCGGCCGCGCCGTGGAAGCTGATCTGCATACGTCAGTGTTCCGATCCCAGGGATTGCAGTTCTCGGGACTCGACGAAACGCACGCCCGGTTGCGGCTGGCGCATCGCCGCCAGCATGCCGCGGGCCACGGTGCGCGCCTCGATCGGGCGCACGGCGCGCGGCAGCAGCGCCGCCAGCGGGCCGGTGAGCCGCAGCGCCAGCCACTCGCCGCTGCGTGGCGGCTGGCCCAGCGCGGCGCGGTCGCCGGCCAGCAGCGAGGGCCGCGCGATGACCACGTGCTCGAAGCCCAGCGCGCCCACGGCCGCCTCCATCTCGCCCTTGACGCGGTTGTAGAAGGTGGCTGCGCGCGGGCTTGCGCCGAGCGCCGACACGACGCCGAAGCATTGCACGCCGGCCGCCTTGGCGGCGCGCGCGAAGCCGAGCACGGCGTCGAAGTCCACCGCGCGAAAGGCCGCCTGCGAGCCCGCCTGCTTGATCGTCGTCCCCAGACAGCACCAGGCCTGCTGCGCCGCGGGCAGCGCGGGCAGCCGCGCGAAATCCACCACCCGCCAATGCACGCGCGCATCGGCGCCATCGGGCCTGCGCCGCACCAGCGCGTGCAGCTCGGCGCGCGGGCTTTGCGCCAGCAGCAGCTGCAACAGCTCGCGGCCCACCAACCCGGTGGCGCCGGCCAGCAGCACGCCGGGGGCGCGCTCGCGTGATTGGGGGCTGGCTGCGGCGGGGCTTGGCACGGGCCCGACTGTATCGGCTGCCGCGCCCGGCCGGCTAGGCTGCCGCCACGGCCGGGGTGGCGCGCGGCGCCGGCACGGCGGCGGCGGCGCGGTTCCGCCCGGCGTGTTTGGCCCGGTACAAGGCCTGGTCGGCGCTTTCGAGCAGCGGGCCCAGCGCGTCCGTGGCCGGGCCGGTGCCCAATGGAAGATCGGTGGCCGCGCAGCCGGCCGACAGCGTGTAGCGCAGCGTCGTGCCGTCTTTCAGGCGCACACCTTGGCGTGCGGCGTCGGCCACGAGGCGCTCGGCCAGTTCGGCGGCCTGGCCGGCATCGCACAGCGGCAGCAGGATGCAGAACTCCTCGCCGCCGTAACGCCCGACCAGGTCGGACAGGCGCACGGTGTTCGCGATGTGGCGCGCCGCATGGGCCAGCACGGCATCGCCCGCGCCGTGGCCGTGGCTGTCGTTGATGTGCTTGAAATGGTCGATGTCGACCATGACCACCGCGCAGCCGGCGCCGCGCTGAGCGCCGAGCCGCTGCGATGCCAACTCGAAGAAGGCCATGCGCGTGTACAGGCCGGTCAGCCCGTCGCGGCGGGAGCTTTCGAGTGCGGCCTGGCGCTGGCGCTCGTGGGCGGTATCCAGCATCCACAACGAGGTGGTCAGCACGTAGACGTTGCCGAGCAGGAACAGCACCACCTGCGGCGTGGCCGTGGCGGTCGGAGTCACGTCCGCCGGGTCGCCAAAGGCAATGATGAAAACGCGCAACACGAGGGCGACCGACATCGACGCCGTGACGATGGCGCAGGCGGCGGTGAGCAAGCGGAAGCGCTCGAAGGCGGCGCGCACCAGCAGCACCGCCGTTGCGCCGAACAGCAGCGCCAGCGCCGCCGACACCGCGGCGATGGCCAGCGCATGCGAGGTCGCAAAGATGTAGGTGGAAAACACCCCGGCCAGGCCGAGGGCCAAGGGCACGACGATGGCCGAGCGCGGCAGCCGGGCATCGAGGATCCTGCCGTGTGCGGCCAGCCCATAGGCGGCGGTGATCATCACCAGGCTGTTGCCGAGCGCGAAGCTTAGGAACCAGGGCGAGTGGCCGCGTGTGTAGAACAGGAAGAGCCCGGCGCCGGCCGCCAGCATCGAGCGGCTCCAGGCACGCAGCCCGGGCTGGTGCGCGGGCATCGCCTTGGCCGCACTGCGTGCGATGGCCGCCATGACGAAGGCCAGTGCCGAGATGCAAAGCAGCAGGGTCAGCGAGTCCAGTTGGGGTCCCAGCATAGGCGGGCCATTCTGGGCATGCGGCGGGCTGCGCGATCGGCGGCCTGCGCGAAGAATTCACGCCGTGGCCTCGTGGTATTCCCGGCGGCGGGACGGCGGGGCGGCGGGGCGCGTGGCCCGCCGGTGTGGGTCAGGCCACCACGCCGCGCTGCACCAGCGCGTCGATCTCGCTGCGCTCCAGACCCAGGCCGAGCAGCAGTTCGTCGCGGTGTGCGGCCAGGCGCGGCGGGGGCAGCCGCACCGGCAGGCGCTGGCCGGCCAGGGTGATCGGCAGCAGCGTGGTCTGCACCGTGCGGCCGGCGTTGTCGCCGTCGGGCAGCTCGATGTCGGCCAGGCCGCCGGTGGCGCGCAGGTGCGGGTCGTCGTACAGCTGCTCGGGCTTGCGGATCGGCGCGAAGGGCAGGCCGGCCGCTTCCATGAGCTGCGCCAGCTCGGCCGCGCTGCGCGTGGCCAGCCGCGCGCGCAGCGCCGGCAGCAGCGTGGGCCGCGCCAGCACGCGCTGGTTGTTGCTGGCCAGTTGCGGGTCGCAGCGCAGGTCGGGCCAGCCCAGCGCGGTGCACAAGGTCTGCCACTGCGCGTCGCTGACCGCGGCCAGGAAGATCTGCTCGCCGCCGTCGACCTCGAACACGTCGTACAGGCCCCAGGGGCTGATGCGCGCCGGCATCGGCGCCGCGGCCAGGCCGGTCACCGCGTACTGCAGCATGTGCTGGCCGACGAGGAAGACGTTGTTCTCGAACAGCGCGCTTTTCACCTCCATGCCCTTGCCGCTGATGCCGCGCTGCACCAGCGCACCCAGCGCGCCGATGGCGCCGAACATGCCGCCCATGATGTCGTTGACGCTCGAGCCGGCGCGCAGCGGGTCGCCCGGGCGGCCGGTCATGTAGGCCAGGCCCCCCATCATCTGCACCACCTCGTCCAGCGCGGTGCGGTGTTCGTAGGGCCCGGGCAGGAAGCCCTTGTGGCTGACGTAGATCAGCCGCTCGTTCAGCGCCGACAGCGTCGCGTAGTCCAGGCCGAGCTTGGCCAGCGCGCCGGGCTTGAAGTTCTCGGCCACCACGTCGGCGCCGAGCGCGAGCCTGCGTGCCAGCGCGGCGCCCTCGGGCTGCTTCAGGTCAATGGCGATGCTCTTCTTGTTGCGGTTGAACATCGGGAAGAAACCGGCGCCCGCGCCCAGCAGCCGGCGTGTGCCTTCGCCGTCGACGGGCTCGACCTTGATCACCTCGGCGCCCAGGTCGGCCAGCACCATGCCGCAGGTCGGGCCCATCACCATGTGGGTGAACTCGACCACACGAAGGCCGTGCAGCGGTTGTGGCGCGTTCATGCGGGTGCCTCCTGTCGCTCGTCGTGGCGCCGCACTGTAGGCGCTTCGCACCGGGCACCCGGCCGGGCATCGGGCCGGGCATCGGGCCGGGCATCGGGCCGGGCACCCGGCCGAGCATCTGGACGCGCTGGCGATGGCGCCTGCGGCCCAGTCGCGGGCAGCGTGGCCTGACTACACTTCGCCGCTCGAAGCCACCGCCGGGAGAACGCCGATGACCACGCCCGCCACCGCGCTGCAACTGCGTACGCTGGTGCGCCGCAGCGGTGAACTCGAAGTCGCGCTGCACGAAGTGCCGGTGCCCGAACCCGGGCCCGACCAGGTGCTGGTGCGCGTCGAGGCCACGCCGATCAACCCGTCGGACCTGGCGCTGCTGTTCGCCTTCGCCGACCCGGGCAGCCTGCAGGCTTCGGGCAGCGCTGCGCGGCCGGTGCTGACCGCGCGCATCCCCGAACGCGCGATGAAGGCTCTGGCCGGCCGCGTGGACCAGCCGCTGCCGGTGGGCAACGAAGGCGCCGGCACGGTGGTCGCGGCCGGCGCGTCACCCGCGGCGCAGGCGCTGCTGGGTAAGACGGTGGCGATGGTCGGCGGCGCGATGTACGCGCAGTACCGCTGCATCGCCGCACGCGACTGCCTGCCGCTGCCGCCCGGTGCCAGCGCCGCCGACGGTGCGTCGTGCTTCGTCAACCCGCTGACCGCGCTGGGCATGGTCGAGACCATGCGGCGCGAAGGCCACCGCGCGCTGGTGCATACCGCGGCGGCGTCGAACCTGGGCCAGATGCTCAACCGCATCTGCCTGCACGACGGCATCGCGCTGGTCAACATCGTGCGCAGGCCCGAGCAGGCGGCCATCCTGCGCGACGCCGGCGCGAAGCACGTGTGCAGCACGGCGTCGCCGGACTTCCCTGCCGAGCTGACCGGCGCGCTCGCCGAGACCGGCGCCACCATCGCCTTCGACGCCATCGGCGGCGGCAGGCTGGCCACGCAGATTCTGAGCTGCATGGAAGCGGCGCTGCTGCGCCAGGGCGGCGACTACAGCCGCTACGGCACCCCCACGCACAAGCAGGTCTACCTGTACGGCATGCTGGACACCGCCCCGACCGAGATCGTGCGCAACTTCGGCATGGCCTGGGGCGTGGGCGGCTGGCTGCTGTTCCCGTTCCTGCAGCGCATCGGCATGGCCGACACGCTGAAGCTGCGCCAGCGCGTGGCCGCCGAGCTGAAGACCACCTTCGCCAGCCACTACACGCGCACCGTGTCGCTGGCCGAGGCGCTGACGCCGCAGGCGGTCGCGGTCTACGCCAAGCGCGCCACCGGCGAAAAGGTCCTGATCGACCCCCGCCTGAGCTGACACCCGCCACCCCCTTCAGCGTCACCCCAGCCGCCATGCACCCCTGCCACACCCGCCGCGGCCTGCGGCTCGCCTGCCTGCTGGCCGCACTGGCCTGCGCGCTACCCGCCGCTGCCTTCGTCGGCAGCCTGCGCGGCCCCAAGGTCGACGGCGAACTGGCGCTGCCGGGCCTGCAGCAGCCGGTGCGCGTGCTGCGCGACGAGTACGGCATCCCCTACCTCTTCGCTGCCAACACGCCCGACCTGATCCGCGCGCAGGGTTTCGTCACCGCGCAGGACCGGCTGTTCCAGCTCGAGGGCTACCGCGCGATCGCCACCGGCCGGCTGGCCGAAAGCGTGGGCGAGGGCGGCCTGGCCAGCGACCGCCAGATCCGCCTGCTGGGGCTGCGCCGCAACGCCGAGCGCCATGCGAAGCTGCTGTCGAGCGAGGCGCGCGACTTTCTGCTTTGGTACGCGCAGGGCCTGAACGCCTACATCGAAGGCCACGCCGGCGACCACCCGCTGGAGCTGAAACTGGCCGGCTTCACGCCGAGGCCGTGGACGCTGGAGGACATGGTCACGGTGCTGCACTTCGTCAACTGGAGCCAGGCCGCCAATTTCAAGGCCGAGCTGACGATGCAAAAGCTGATCGACAAGTTCGGCGCCGACAAGGCGCTGCGCGAGCTGGCGCCGGTGAACGTCAACCCCGATCGCACGCAGCAGCCGGTGATCGTCGGCGACGCCGCCGCGGCGCGGCCCTTGGGCGAGGTGCAGTTGCTGGCCGGGCTCGGCGAGCCCGATGCGCCGCTGGCGCCGATGGCCCAGTTGGCACCGCTGGCGGTGGGCAGCAACAACTGGGCGATCGGCAAGAGCCGCAGCGCCAGCGGCGCCGCGGTGCTGGTCAACGACCCGCATCTGGATGCACGCATGCTGCCCGGCATCTGGCATCCGGTGGGGCTGTTCGCGCCAGGCATCCAGGCGGTGGGCGCGGCACTTCCCGCGGTGCCGGGCATCCAGGTCGGGCGCACCGCGCATGTGGCCTTCGGCGTGACCAATGCCTACGGCGACTCGCAGGACCTGTTCATCGAGCAAGTGGCACCGGGCCAGCCCGACCACTACGTCGACGGCGCCCAGGTGCGGCCGTTCCAGGTCTACGACGAAGTCATCCGCATCAAGGACAAGGACGCGCCGGGCGGCTTTCGTGAGGAGAAGATGACGGTGCGCGCCACGGTGCGCGGGCCGGTGATCAGCGGCCCCATCCTCGGGTACGACGGCGAGTCGCTGTTGAGCCTGCGCATGGCCTCGGCCGAGCTGCCCGGCGGTGCGATCGGCATCGACCAGTTGCTGAAGGCGCGCAGCGTGGCCGACGTCGACAAGGCGGCGCAGGCGATGGACGTGATCTACTTCAACTACGTGTTTGCCGACCAGGCCGGCGGCATCGGCCACCGTGCCACCGGCCGCGTGCCGGTGCGCGCCAGCCGGCAGGGCAGGCACCCCAAGCCGGTGGGCGCGAGCGACGACTGGCTCGGCTTCATCCCGCCCGAGCAGATGCCGGGGACGATCTCGCCGGCGCGCGACTGGGTGGGCAGCGCCAACCACGACAACCGGCCCGACGGCTACCCCTTCGACTATTCGTCGTACTTCGCGTCGAGCTACCGCATCCGCCGCATCGCGCAGGTGCTCGAGCAGGCCAAGGGCATGCGTACCGCCGACCAGTCGGCGCTGATGATGGATGCGCACAACCTGCAAGCCGCCCGCGTGAAGCCGGCGCTGGTCGCGGCGCTGCAGGACGACCCGGTGAATGCCGACCTGGCGCGCATCCTGGCTGCCTGGGACGGCACGGACGACAAGAACCTGGCCGCGCCGCTGATCTACCACACGCTGTACGAGCGGCTGGTGTGGGAGACCTTTGTCGACGAGATGGGCGACAAGCTCGCACGCGACTGGCTCGGCCAGTGGTACATGTGGCAGGAGCGCTTCGACGAGCTGGTGCGTACGCCCGATTCGCCGTGGTTCGACGACATCCGCACGCCGCAGACCGAGACGCTGCCCGACCTGATCAAGCGCGTGGCGCCGCTGGTGCGTGCCGAGCTGCAGGCGAAGCACGGCGCCGACCCGGCGCAGTGGAAGTGGGGCGACGAGCACCGCATCTTCTTCTTCAGCCCGCTGCGGCGCAGCGGCACCGGGCGCGACTTCCTGGGCTATGCCGAAGCGCCGATGAGCGGCTCGGGCGCGACGCTGCTGCGCGCGCTGACGCCGTTCATGGGCGGCTTCGACGTCCAGTTCTTCGCGTCGATGCGGCTCGTGGCCGACCTGGGCGACGACGACAAGATCGAGGCCGTGGTCTCGGGCGGCGTGGTCGACCGCCAGTTCCACCCGCACCAGAAGGACCAGTTGCCGGCGTGGAGCGAAGGCCGGCTGCTGCCGTGGTGGTTCGCGCCGGCGCAGGTGGAGGCGCACGCGCGGCAGCGGCAGCTGCTGATGCCGCCGAAGTGACGCACACCGCGGGCGTCAGCGGCGGCGCCCGCGTGCGAGCTTGGCCGCGGCGCGAAGCAGCACGTTGAGCTCGTAGCCCAGCTTCGAGGAAAGCTGCAGCCAGCGGCGCCGCAGCACGCCGTAGGGCGAAGGCGGCCGCGTGCCCAGCACCGACGCGAAGTGCGCGTGCTGCGCCGGGTAGGGCACGAGGCCATACAGCCTGAAGGCCGCATCGACCTCCCACCAAAAGCGCAGGTCCACGTCCACCGCCCTGAAGAAGCGCGCGCGCGCCTGCGCCAGCTTGGCGGCACCCTCGCGGCTGACCAGGTAGGCGCCGGTCCAGCTCGGCGGGCGCAGGTAGTCGATCAGCTCGCGCGACCCGATGCGCGCCACGCGCCGCAGCACCGATTCGCGCGGCCGGCCGATCAGCTTGATCATGTCGAAGCCGATGCCGGCGGCGCCGATGTCCCGCGCCAGCTCGGCCAGGTCCGCGTCCAGGCACACGTCGTCCTCGATCACCAGCGCCATCGGCGCGCCGGCGGCGGCGATGGCCTGCCAGCAGCCGAGGTGGCTGGCATAGCAGCCGATCTCGCCGGGCGTCAGCTGCTTAGGGAAGCGCCGGGCGTTGGCGCGCGCGTCGTACAGGCGCTCGACCTCCCCGGCCGACAGCTCGCGCCCGTACACGCCGCCGCTGAACACCACCGCGTCCAGCAAGCCGCAGCGGCGCAGCTGCGCGTCGGCGTGGGCCTTGCGCTCGGCATGGTGCGGCAGGTTGATCAGGTAGACGGGCAGCGGCATGGCGGCTGTGTCATCTTGGCGGAGGCTGTGAGATTCGAACTCACGGGCCCTTGCGGGCCGGCAGTTTTCAAGACTGCTGGGTTAAACCGCTCCCCCAAGCCTCCGTGGTGCGCGATGCCGCGAGCGGCGGCATCGATTCTATGTGGCGGGCCCGGCGGGCCCGGCCGGCACGCGCACCCTTCAGGCGGGCCGCTGCGCTTGCGCGCACGGCACCTGCACCCAGTCGCGCCGGCCGCCATCGATGCGCACCGCGCTCAAGCGGCCGCCCCACACGCAGCCGGTGTCCAGCGCCAGCAAGTCCGGGCGGTCGATGCGGCCCAGCATCGACCAGTGGCCGAAGGCAATCGGGCTGCCCGCCGTGCGCCGCGCTGCGATCTCGAACCACGGCGCATAGCCCGGCGGCGCAGCGCCGGCACCCTCCTTGGTGTGCAACTCGAGCGCGCCCTCGGCGCTGCAAAAGCGGATGCGCGTCAACACGTTGACGATGAAACGCCAGCGTTCGGGGCCCTGCAGCGCTTCGCTCCACCGCGCCGGCTGGTTGCCGTACATGTGCCGCAGCAGTTCGTCCGGGCGCGGCCCGCGCAGCTGGGCTTCGATCTCGGCGGCCAGTGCCAGCGTCTGGGCGGCGTCCCACTGCGGCACCACGCCGGCGTGCACCACCAGCCAGCCGCCGATGCGGTGCGCCATGCGCCGCTGGCGCAGCCAGTCCAGCCACACCCGGCGCTCGCGGGAATGCAGGATCGCATCCAGCGTGTCGTCGGCGCGCGGCTGGCGCACGCCGTGTGCCAGCGCCAGCAGGTGCAGGTCGTGGTTGCCGAGCAGGCAGGTCGCGGCGCCGCCGAAGCCGCGCAGCAGCCGCAGCGTGCCCAGCGAATCGGGGCCGCGGTTGACCAGGTCGCCGACCACCACCAGATGGTCGCGCGACGGCGAGAAGCCGATCTCGGCGAGCAGCCGCTGCAGCGCGCCGCAGCAGCCCTGCACGTCGCCGATCAGGTAGTCCATGCATCGATTCTGCTACGCTGCGCCCCATTCTTCGGGATGCCGCGCTGTGCCGCGGCCGTGCATGGACGTTGCGCTGCTTGTCTTTCTGATCCTGCTGAACGGCGCCTTCGCGATGTCCGAGATGGCGCTCACGGCCAGCCGCAAGGCGCGGCTGCAGGTCATGGTCGAAGGCGGCGAGGCCGGTGCGCAAGCCGCGATGGAACTGCACGAGAACCCCACACGCTGGCTGTCGACGGTGCAGGTGGGCATCACCTCGATCGGCATCCTCAACGGCATCGTCGGCGAGGCGGCCTTTGCGGAGCCGGTGGCCGAGTGGCTGCAGCAGGTGCTGCCGCTGCGCCCGCGGGCGGCCGCGCTCAGCGCCACCGCGCTGGTGGTGGCCATCATCACCTTCCTGACCATCATCTTCGGCGAGCTGGTGCCCAAGCGGCTGGGGCAGATGTACCCGGAGATCGTCGCGCGGCTGGTGGCGCGGCCGATGAACTGGCTGTCGGCGGCCACACGCCCCTTCGTGTGGCTGCTGGGCGCCAGCACCGAAGCCGTGCTGCGGCTGCTGGGCATCCGCGGCGGGCCGCCGCGCAGCGTCACCGAAGAGGAGATCGCCGCCAGCCTGGAAGAGGGCGTCGATGCCGGCGTGATCGAGGCGCAGGAGCACCAGATGGTGCGCAACGTCTTCCGCCTGGACGACCGGCAGATCGGCTCGATGATGATCCCGCGCGCCGACATCGTCTGGCTCGATGCCGACGCGCCGTTCGCGCCGATGCTCGAGCGCATGGTGCAAAGCGGGCGCACGCGCTACCCGGTGTGCCGCACCAGCGTCGACGACGTCATCGGCGTGGTGGCGGCGCACACGCTGCTGCCGGCGCTGGCGCAGGGGCAGACCCCCGAGCTGAGCGCGTTCTTGCGCCCGCCGGTGTTCGTGCCCGAGACCTTGTCGGGCATGGAGCTGCTCGAGCACTTCCGCCAGACCGGGGCCGACATGGTGTTCGTGGTCGACGAGTACGGTGCGGTGCAGGGCGTGATCACCGAGCGCGACCTGCTCGAGGCGATCACCGGGGAGTTCGTCGGCGACGAGGCCGGCGAGGAGGCCTGGGCCACGCAGCGCGCCGACGGCAGCTGGCTGGTGGACGGGCTGATCCCCATTCCCGAGCTGAAGGACCGCCTCGCGCTGAAGGAGGTGCCCGACGAGGACCGCGGCCGCTACAACACGCTGGCCGGCATGGTGATGCTGCTGCTGGGCCGGCTGCCGGCCACCGGCGACAGCGTCGACTGGGGCGGCTGGCGCTTCGAGGTCGTCGACCTGGACGGCAAGCGCGTGGACAAGCTGCTGGTGCAGCGCCTGGACGGCGGCGAAGCCGGCGCCTGAGCGGCGGGGTGCGTGCGGCGCGGGTGCGGGCCGCCGGGCGCTCGAGCCTTGTGCCTGGCCGCCGCGGCAGCCACTGCCGCGGCAGCGGCAGGACACCCGGCGCCAAGCCGAAGGCGCGCCTCGAGGTGGCGCAGTTGCTGGCTCAGTTGCTGGCGCCGTTGCTGCAGCGCTCGGCACTGCCATGCGGGCGCCTGCCGGGCGCGCACGGTTCGGCTACGCTGGCGGTGCGCGCGTGCGCCGCGGCGTGACGGCGGCGCGAGCACGTGTGTCCAGGCAAGGAGCATCGCATGGCGCAGTCCGTGGTCTTGGTGGTCGGTGCGGGTGACGCCACCGGTGGCGCGGTGGCGCGGCGTTTTGCGCGCGAGGGTTATGCCGCCTGCGTCACGCGGCGCAGCGCCGACAAGCTGCACCCGCTGGTCGAGCGCATCCGCGCCGACGGCGGGCAGGCGCACGCCTTCGGCAGCGATGCGCGCAAGGAAGCGCAGATGGTCGCGCTGGTCGAAGGCATCGAACGCGAAGTCGGCCCGATCGAGGTGGCGGTGTTCAACATCGGCGCCAACGTGCGCCATGGCATCACCGACACCAGCGCGCGCGTGTACTTCAAGGTCTGGGAGATGGCCTGCTTCGCCGGTTTCCTGATGGGCCGCGAAGTGGCCAAGGCGATGCGGCCGCGCGGGCGCGGCACCATCCTCTTCACCGGCGCCACCGCGTCGTTGCGTGGGCGCGAAGGGTTTGCCGCCTTTGCCGGCGCCAAGCACGCGCTGCGCGCGCTGGCGCAGAGCATGGCGCGCGAGCTGGGGCCCCAGGGCATCCATGTGGCGCACCCGGTGATCGATGGCGCCATCGACACCGAGTTCATCCGCAGCAACTTCCCCGAGCGTCATGCGCTCGCCGCGCAGCAAGGCATCCTCGATCCCGATCACATCGCCGAGGCCTATTGGCAGATCCACCGCCAGCCGCGCGACGCGTGGACGCACGAAGTCGACCTGCGGCCGTGGTGCGAGCCCTGGTGAGCGCCCCCAGGGCCGGGCTGCGCCGAGCGCGGTCGCGCGCGCACCCGGCGTGCCGCCGGCCGGCCCCGGCAGGGGCGTGCGGGCATCACGCTATCCTGCGCGGTCAGCCCCGGTGATGGAGACCGACTCATGGAACAAGACCTCGTCCTTTGCACCACGCAAGGTGCGGTGCGCACGCTCACGCTGAACCGCCCCGCGGCGCTGAACAGCTTCACCGGCGCCTTGCACGCGCAACTGCTGGCCGCGCTGAACGCGGCGGCCGACGATGCCTCGGTGCGTGCGCTGATCGTCACCGGCGCCGGCCGCGGCTTTTGCGCCGGGCAGGACCTGAACGACCCGCAGATGAACGCGCCCGCAGGCAGCGCGCCCGACATCGGCGCGGTGATCGAGGGCCACTACGCGCCGCTGGCGCTGCGCATCCGCTCGATGCCGGTGCCGGTGGTGGCCGCCGTCAACGGCGTGGCCGCCGGTGCCGGCGCCAACTTCGCGCTGGGCTGCGACATGGTGATCGCCGCGCGCAGCGCCAGCTTCATCCAGGCCTTCTCCAAGATCGGCCTGGTGCCCGATTGCGGCGGCACCTGGCTGCTGCCGCGGCTGCTGGGCCGCGCGCGCGCCATCGGCCTGGCGATGACCGGCGACAAGCTGCCGGCCGAGGAGGCGCAGCGCATCGGCCTGATCTGGCAATGCGTGGACGACGCCGCGCTGGCCGACAGCGCGATGGCGCTGGCGGCCAAGCTGGCGGCGCTGCCGACCAAGGCGCTGGCCGACACGCGGCGTGCGCTGGACGGCGCGGCGATGCTCGACTACGCGCAGGCCTTGAAGCTCGAGGCCACGGTGCAGCGCGAACTGGGCTACGCGCACGACTTCGCCGAAGGCGTGGCCGCATTCCGCGACAAGCGCGCCGCGCGCTTCAGCGACCGCTGAAGGCAAGCCGGCCGGTGCCCATGGCGGCCAGCAGCGCACCGCATTACACGCGCTGCCCCAAGTGCGGCCACCGGCCGCTGCCGCACGACCAGTCGCTGCCGGCGGCGTGCCCGGCCTGCGGCGTGATCCTGGCCAAGGTGGGGCAGCGTCTGCCGCGCGCACCGCGCGTCGCGCAGGCGGCACCCCACGAGCGCGGCGCCGGGCTGGCCGCATGGCTGCTGCATGTGCCGGACCGCACCGAGCCCTGGTTGTGGTGGCTGCGCGCGGCGACGCTGGCCGTGTTTGCGGCATGGGGCCTGGCGCTGATCGGCGCCGACCACCGCAGCGGCGAGATCGCCGCGTCCTTCCTGCATGGCCCCTTGCTGATCTTCCACGAGGCCGGGCATGTGATCTTTCGCCCCTTCGGCGAGTGGATGGCGGTGCTCGGCGGCACGCTGATGCAACTGCTGATGCCGGCCGTGATGGCCGTGGCGCTGCTGTGGCGCAACCGCGATCCCTTCGGCGCGGCGCTGGCGCTGTGGCTGCTGGGGGTGTCGCTGCTGGACGTGGCGCCGTACGTGCACGACGCGCTGCAGCCGCAGTTGCTGCTGTTGAACGGCAGCGTCGGCGACGCCGGCGGCCACGACTGGATTTATCTGCTCGAATCGATCGGCTGGCGTGCGCGCGCGCCGCTGCTGGCTGCGCTCACCCACCGGTTGGGCACGCTGGTGCTGCTGCTGGCGCTGGGCTGGGCCGCTGGGTTGCTGCTGCTGCAGCGCCGGCGCAGGGGTGCGCAGGTGCTGCGCGAGGGTTGAGCCGATGCGCAAGTGGATCCTGCTGTGCATGCTGTTCATGCTGTGCTTGCGGCTGGCCGCGGCCGCGGACACTGCGCTGTGGTTGGACGCCGGCCGCCCCAGCGTCGCGGCGCAGCAGGCGGTGGCGCTGCTGGCCGACGCCGCCTCGCACGGTCTGGAGCCGAGCGACTACGACGCCGCGGCGCTGCAGCGCGCGCTGGCGCAGGCAGCGCAGGGCCTGTCACCGCAGGCGGCTGAGGCGCTGGCGCAGGCGCTGACACCGGCGATGCAGCGCTTTCTGGGCGACCTGCACGATGGGCGCATCGACCCGCGCCGCATCCACCACGATTTCGGCCTGGCGCGGCGCGCGCCCTTCGACGCCGCCGCGGCATTGCGCGACATGACGCCCGAGGCGGCGGTGCAGGCCGCGGTGCCGCAGCTGCCGCAGTACGCGCAGCTGCGCGAGCAGCTGGCGCACTACCGAACGCTGGCCGGCGACGCCGCGTGGGCGCAGCCCTTGCCGCCATTGCCTGCCGCGCGCCGCGGCGCGCCCAAGCTCGAACCGGGGCAGGACTGGGCGGGCGTGCCGCGGCTGGCCGGGCGGCTGGCGGCGCTGGGCGACCTGCCGTCCGACGCGCGGCGCCCGGCGCGCTACGAGGGTGAACTGGTCGATGCGCTGCAGCGCTTCCAGCAGCGCCACGGTCTGGCCAGCGACGGCGTGATCGGTGCGGCCACGCTGGCGCAGTTGCAGGTGGCGCCCGCGGCCCGCGCCCGGCAGATCGAGCTGATGCTCGAGCGGCTGCGCTGGACGCCGCTGCTGCAGGCCCAGCGCATGGTGGCCGTCAACATCCCCGAGTTCGTGCTGCGCGCCTACGAGGTGCAGCCAGGGCGCATCCAGGTGCAGCGCGAGATGCGCGTCATCGTCGGCAACGCCTACCGCTCGCGCACGCCGCTGCTCGAGAAGGACATGCGCAGCATCGAGTTCAGCCCCTACTGGAACGTGCCGCCGTCGATCGCGCGCAGCGAGACCGTGCCGCGGCTGCGGCGCGACCCGGGCTACCTGGCGCGCGAGGGTTTCGAGTTCGTCGCCGCCGACGGCCAGGTGCATACCACGCCGAGTCCGCAGGCGCTGGACGCGGTGCTGGCCGGCCAGTGGCGCATCCGCCAGCGCCCCGGCGAGCGCAACGCGCTGGGCGACATCAAGTTCGTGCTGCCCAACAGCGAGAACATCTACCTGCACCATACGCCGTCGACCCAGCTGTTCGAGCGCACGCGGCGCGACTTCAGCCATGGCTGCATCCGCGTGGAACATCCGGTGGCGTTGGCCGCCTTCGTGCTGCAGGGCATGCCCGGTTGGGACGAGGCGCGCATTCGCGCCGCCATGTCGGCCGGACGCCCGGGCACGCTGCGTCTGGCGCAGCCGGTGCCGGTGCTGATCACCTACGGCACCGCGCTGGTCAAGGGCGGGCGCATCCATTTTTTCGAAGACATCTACGGCCTGGACCGTGTGCTCGACGACGCGCTGCGCCGGCGGCCGCCGCGGCCGCCGATCATCGCCCGCCAGCCCAACTGAGGTACACCGATGAAGAAGAACCTGTCGAGCCGCCGCCGCCTGCTGAGCCAGGGCGCACGACTGGCCGCTGCGGCGGCCTTGCCGATGCTGACGCGCCCGGCGCGAGCGTCGGCGCCAGGCGCGCGTGCGCTGGCAATGTCGCACACGCACACGCACGAGCGCATCGAGCTGGTGTACGCCGACGCGCACGACTACCTGCCGCAGTCGCTGCAGCGGCTGAACCATTTCCTGCGCGACCACTACAGCGGCGAGGTGGGCCGGATCGACCCGCCGCTGTTCGACATCCTGCATGGCCTGCGCCGCGTGCTGGGCGCGAGCGGCGGCTACGAGATCATCAGCGGCTACCGCTGCGCCGCCACCAACGAGCGGCTGCGCAGCACGCGCGGCGGCGGTGTGGCCAAGCGCAGCCTGCACATGGACGGGCGTGCGCTGGACGTGCGCCTGAGCGGCGTGCCGCTGGCCGAACTGCGTGATGCGGCCATCGAGCTTGGCGCCGGCGGCGTGGGCTACTACCCGAACGAGCAGTTCGTGCACCTGGACACCGGGCGCGTGCGCCGCTGGTAGCCGGCAGGGTCGGTGCCGCCACGGCCGGGGCGCCGGCAACGGCCGCACGCATGGGCGGCTGGGCTTCGTTCAGCCGCGGTGGGCGGCCGTGACCAGCCAGGTCGAGCCGCTCAGCTGCACCGCGCCGTCGGCCGCGGCATGGCCGGCGAGCAAGCGCTCGATCGCGTCGCGGATGCGCGGCTCGTGTTCGGCGCCGGCTTCGCGCGCCAGCCTGGAGACCGGGCCCATGCGCAAGCACTGCAGCGCGGCTTCGGCGGCGCTGGGGCCGAGCACGACCGGGGCGTCCAGCCGCTGCAGGCCGATCGCGCCGAACCCGGCCTGTTGCAGCAGGCCTTGCAGGCGCTCGCCGTCGGCAAAGGCGAAAGGGCCCGGCTGCAGCGGATCGGCCGGCGGCGGGTCGATGCCCAGCGCCTTGCGCGCGGCCACCAGCGGCGCCATCGCCCAGGGGTTGTCGCGCGGCGCGCGCCAGCAGACGAAGGCGCAGCGCCCGCCGGGCTTCAGGCGGCTGCGAAGGTGCTGCAGTGCCGCCACCGGCTCGGCGAAGAACATCAAGCCGAAGCGCGAGTGCAGCAGGTCCTGCGCGCCGGGCAATGCGGCGCTGGACGCGTCGGCTTCGGCGAAGCCGAAGTCCAGCGCAGGGTGCGAGGCGGCCAGGGTGTTGGCGACCTCCAGCATCGGCCTGGAGATGTCCACCCCCAGCACGCGCCCGCCCGGTGCCACCGCCTGTGCCAGCGCCAGGGTGCTGCCGCCGCAGCCGCAGCCGATGTCCAGCACCTGCTCGCCCGGCGCGGCGGCGGCGGCTCGCAGCGCCGCCTGGGCGAAGGGCTCGATCATCGAGTCGATGCGCTGCTGGTAGTCGGCCCAGCGCCGCCCCTGTTCGCCGTTCCAGTCGGCGATCTGCTCGTCGTTGTTCATGTCCTTGCTGTTCATGCCGGCCTGCGGGTTGCTGCAGCGCCGGCGCGGTTGGCCGGCGGCAGACGAGTGGGGTGTCGCGCGGTTTTCATCGTGCGGCCCGGTCCTTGGCGTTTTGCGCCTCGATGCGCTCGCGCGCGACGCGCCAGTCGTCGTCGCTCCAGCGGCGCAGCTCGTAGAAGTTGCCGCCGTTGGCCAGCGCGCCGGCGCCGTCCATCATGATGCTCTGGCCGCTGAGCCAGTCGCATTGGCCCGGCGCC
>CAYZGL010000041.1:0-21742 GCA_964477985.1 uncultured Rubrivivax sp.
GCACCGGCCTGCACCACCTGGTGTTCGAGGTGGTCGACAACTCGATCGACGAGGCACTGGCCGGCTATTGCGACGACATCGTCGTCACCATCCACACCGACAACTCGATCAGCGTGGTCGACAACGGCCGCGGCATCCCCACCGGCGTGAAGATGGACGACAAGCACGAGCCCAAGCGCAGTGCGGCCGAGATCGCGCTGACCGAGCTGCACGCCGGCGGCAAGTTCAACCAGAACAGCTACAAGGTCTCGGGCGGGCTGCACGGCGTGGGCGTGAGCTGCGTCAACGGCCTGAGCAAGTGGCTGCGGCTGACGGTGCGCCGCGACGGCAAGGCGCACTTCCTGGAATTCCGCCAGGGCGTGCCGCAAGAGCGGGTGATCGAGCAGCGCGGCGGCATCGACGTCAGCCCGATGAAGATCGTCGGTGACACCGAAAAGCGCGGCACCGAGGTGCACTTCCTGCCCGACCTGACGATCTTCTCGAACATCGACTTCCACTACGACGTGCTGGCCAAGCGGTTGCGCGAGCTGAGCTTCCTGAACAACGGCGTGCGCATCCGCCTGGTGGACGAGCGCAACAACAAGAGCGACGACTTCGCCTTCGCCGGCGGCGTCAAGGGCTTCGTCGAGTTCATCAACACCGGCAAGAAGACGCTGCACCCGAACGTGTTCCATGCGCTGGGCGAAAAGGGCAGCGAGCAGGGCACCTCCATCGGCGTCGAAGTGGCGATGCAGTGGAACGACAGCTACGCCGAGAACGTGCTGTGCTTCACCAACAACATCCCGCAGCGCGACGGCGGCACGCACCTGACGGGGCTGCGCGCGGCGATGACACGGGTCATCAACAAATACATCGAGGACAACGAGCTGGCCAAGAAGGCCAAGGTCGAGGTCAGCGGCGACGACATGCGCGAAGGCCTGTGCTGCGTGTTGAGCGTCAAGGTGCCCGAGCCCAAGTTCAGCAGCCAGACCAAGGACAAGCTCGTCAGCTCCGAAGTGCGCGGCCCGGTGGAAGACGTGGTCGGCAAGATGCTGGCCGACTACCTGCTGGAGAACCCCACCGACGCCAAGATCATCTGCGGCAAGATCGTCGACGCCGCGCGCGCGCGCGAGGCCGCGCGCAAGGCGCGCGAGATGACGCGCCGCAAGGGCGTGCTCGACGGCATGGGCCTGCCCGGCAAGCTGGCCGACTGCCAGGAAAAAGACCCGGCGCTGTGCGAGATCTACATCGTCGAGGGCGACAGCGCCGGCGGCAGCGCCAAGCAGGGGCGCGACCGCAAGTTCCAGGCGATCCTGCCGCTGCGCGGCAAGATCCTCAACGTCGAGAAGGCGCGCTACGAGAAGCTGCTGACCAGCAACGAGATCCTGACGCTGATCACCGCCTTGGGCACCGGCATCGGCAAGGGCATGGGCGGCGGCGACTTCGACATCGACAAGCTGCGCTACCACCGCATCATCATCATGACCGACGCCGACGTCGACGGCGCGCACATCCGCACGCTGCTGCTGACCTTCCTGTTCCGCCAGATGCCCGAACTGGTCGAGCGCGGCCACATCTACATCGCGCAGCCGCCGCTGTACAAGGTCAAGCACGGCAAGGCCGAGCAGTACCTGAAGGACGGCAGCGAGCTCGACGCCTACCTGTTGAAAGTGGCGCTGGACGGCGCCGTGGTCGAACCCGGCGCCGGCAAGCCGGCGATCGGCGGCAGCGCGCTGGAAGAGCTGGCCAGGCAGTATCTGCTGGCCAACAGCGTGATCGAGCGGCTGTCCAACTGGATGGACGTCGAAGCCTTGCGCGCCATCGCCGACGGCCTGGTGCTGGACCTGGACAGCGCATCGGCGGCCGAGGCCAGTGCGCTCGCGCTTCAAGGGGCGCTGCATGATGCCGAGGTCGCTGCCGAGTTCGACGCCCGCACCGACAAGCACCTGCTGCGCATCGGCCGCCGCCACCACGGCAACATCAAGAGCAGCGTGATCACGCAGGATTTCGTGCACGGCGCCGACTACGAGGCGCTGGCCCGGGCCGGCGTCACCTTCAACGGCCTGCTCGGCGGCGATGCGGTCGTCAAGCGCGGCGAGGGTGAGCGGCAGAAGGAGCAGAAGGTGGCCGACTTCCGCGCCGCGATGGCCTGGCTGATGGGCCAGGCCGAAAACGTGGTCAGCCGCCAGCGCTACAAGGGCCTGGGCGAGATGAACCCCGCGCAGCTGTGGGAAACCACGATGGACCCGGCGGTGCGCCGGCTGCTGCGCGTGCAGATCGACGATGCCATCGAGGCCGACCGCGTCTTCACCATGCTGATGGGCGACGAGGTCGAGCCGCGGCGCGACTTCATCGAGAGCAACGCGCTGCGCGCGGGCAATATCGACGTTTGAGCCGGGCCTGTAGAGCATGGCGTAAGGTGAGAAACGGACGGTCATAAGCCGAGAAACGTCACCGTATGTGACCGCTCACCTCATGTAGGTTCTCAGAGCTGACGCATCGCCGGCGTGGAACCAGCTCAGACGGCTCAGCCAGATCCGCAGCTTCACGGGCAAGGCCGTAGATCTTCAAGTCAGTGCGAATGGCCGTCGAAGACTGGGTCTGTACGCTTCGGCCTGTCTCGCCCGACGCGCAACTGGAATGCAGTAAAGCCATTTTTGCATTTGCAGATTGTTCATGGCGCGTATCATCAGCACAAGATGATCGCGAAAACGGCTTTACAGCACCACGAATGTCCGCTCGGTGACCTTACCGAAGTGCGCATGGGCTACTCCTTCCGGAGCCGCCTAGAGCCGCACGCGGCAGGCGATGTCGCGGTGATCCAGATGAAGGACATCGACGAGTCAAACCTTGTCCACGTCGAGGGCCTGGTACGCGTCCAGATGCCAGACCTGAAGAGCCGTCACCTCGTCAGACCCGGCGACCTCCTGTTCCGCTCGCGCGGCAGCACGAACTCGGCCGCACTCGTCGGCGCAGACCTTGGGCGCGCCGTGCTTGCTGCACCGATGTTGCTGATCCGGCCGATGGCCGACGCCCTCGATCCGGCGTACCTCCAGTGGTTCATCAATCACGCCGCGACCCAGGCAGACCTTGCCAGTCAGGCAGCCGGCACGGCGGTGAAGATGATCGGCGCGACGGCGCTCGCCGGCTTGCCAGTCACGGTGCCTCCACTCGCCACTCAGCGCCACATCGTCGAGGCTGCCCGCCTCGCCGCGCGCGAGTCTGCACTTCTCGATCGCCTCAAGCAGCGCCGGAGAGCGCTCATCGACAGCCAGTTGCTGCACTGCGCGCAGCAGTCCGAATGACCTGCCCGAGATTCACCCAATGACCGACCACCTCACCCAACAAGAAGTCAACGCCACCGCCTGGGCCGCGTGCGACACCTTCCGCGGCGCCGTCGATCCGGCGCAGTACAAGGACTACATCCTGGTGATGCTGTTCCTCAAGTACATCAGCGACCTCTGGGCCGACCACTATGCCCAGTACAGGGCCCAGTACGGTGACGACGACGAGCGCATCCGCCGCCGGCTCGAACGCGAGCGCTTCGTGCTGCCCTTCGTGGAGCTGACCGAGGAGGACGAGAAGACGAAGAAGGTCACGATCGTCGACCGCTTCCCCGCAGACTTCGCTGCGCTGCACGAGCGCCGCAACCAATCGAACATCGGCGAGCTGATCAACATCGCTCTCGATCACATCGAAGAAGCCAACAAGACCAAGCTCGAAGGCGTCTTCCGCAACATCGACTTCAACAACGAGGCCAACCTCGGCAAGGCCAGGGACCGCAACCGCCGCCTGAAGAACCTGCTCGAAGACTTCGCCAAGCTCGACTTGGCGCCGAGCCGCGTCTCCGAAGACGTGATCGGCAACACCTACATCTACCTGATCGAGCGCTTCGGCTCGGACGCAGGCAAGAAGGCCGGCGAGTTCTACACGCCCAAGATGGTGTCGCGCCTGCTCTCCGCGTTGGCCGCACCGCGGCCCGGCGACCGCATCTGCGACCCGTCGTGTGGCTCCGGCAGCTTGTTGATCGAGGCGGCGCTGAAGGTCGAAGAACAGGGCAGCCACGACTACGCGCTCTTCGGCGAAGAGGTCAACGGCGCCACCTGGGCGCTGGCACGGATGAACATGTTCATCCACAGCAAGGACGCCGCGCGCATCGAGTGGTGCGACACCCTCAACAGCCCCGCGCTGGTGGAAGGCGACCGGCTGATGAAGTTCAACGTCGTCGTCGCCAACCCGCCGTTCTCGCTCGACAAGTGGGGCGCCGAGCAGGCCGACAACGACCGCTTCAAGCGCTACTGGCGCGGCGTGCCGCCCAAGAGCAAGGGCGACTGGGCCTTCATCACCAACATGATCGAGCGAGCGCTGCCGCAGGAGGGGCGCGTGGCCGTCGTCGTGCCGCACGGCGTGCTGTTCCGCGGCGGCGCCGAAGGCCGCATCCGGCGCCGCATGATCGAGGAGGAGAACCTGCTCGACGCCGTGGTGGGCCTGCCGGGCAACCTGTTTCCCACCACGTCGATCCCGGTGGCCATCCTCGTCTTCGACCGCGCGCGCGAAAAGGGCGGCCCGCGCGAGGCCGTGCGCGACGTGCTCTTCGTCGATGCGAGCCGCGAGTTCGTAGCCGGCAAGAACCAGAACCAGCTCACCGAGGCGCATTTCGCCAAGATCGTCGCCGGCGTGCAGGCGCGCGCCGGCGTGGACAAGTACGCCCACCTGGCGCCCCTCGCCGAGGTCGCCGAGAACGACTTCAACCTCAACATCCCGCGCTACGTCGACACCTTCGAGGAAGAAGCCGAGATCGACGTGGCCGCGGTCCAGCGCGAGATCGACCAGCTCGAACGCGAACTCGCCGAGGTGCGCGTGCGCATGCGCGAGCACCTGAAGCAGCTGGGCGTGGAGGGCGTATGACGGGCAGGAAGAAGACCCGCAAGTCGGCCGTCGGCGGACTGACGATTCGCAACAGCACGGCCGAGTTCCTGATCTTCACCGGCCAGGCCGGCGAAGAGAGCATCGAGGTCCGGTTCGAGGGCCAGACGATCTGGCTGACGCAGAAGCTGATGGCCGAGCTGTTCGCGGTGGACGTGCGCACGGTCAACGGCCACCTGAAGAACATCTTCGCCAGCGGCGAGCTGGCCGAGGCGGCAGTTATCCGGGAATTCCGGATAACTGCCGCCGACGGCAAGACCTACGCCACGCTGCACTACAACCTGGACGCAGTGATCTCGGTGGGCTACCGCGTCAACTCGGTGCGTGCCACCCAGTTCCGCCAGTGGGCGACCGGCGTGCTGCGCGAGTTTGCGGTCAAGGGCTGGGTGCTGGACAGGAAGCGCCTGGAGAACGGCAGCTTCCTGGGCGAGGACTACTACGAGCGCCTTCTCGAAGAGATCCGGGAGATCCGGCTCTCCGAGCGGCGCTTCTGGCAGAAGGTGACCGACATCTACGCCACGGCGGTGGACTACAACGCCGAGGCACCGACCACCAAGGTCTTCTTCGCCACCGTGCAGAACAAGCTGCACTTCGCCATCCACGGCCACACCGCGGCCGAGCTGATCCAGCAGCGCGCAGACGCCGACAAGCCCCACATGGGCCTGGCCACCTGGGAGAAGGCGCCGGCCGGGCGCGTGCTGCAAAGCGACGTGAGCGTGGCGAAGAACTACCTGACTGCCGAGGAACTGCAGGCCCTGGGCCGCGTGGTCAACAGCTACCTCGATCTGGCGGAAGACCGCGCCAGCCGGCGCATCCCGATGACGATGGAAGACTGGGCCAGGCAGCTCGACAAGTTCCTCGAGCTGACGGAGCGCGGCATCCTGAAGAACGCCGGCAAGGTGAGCGCCGAGGCGGCCAAGGCGCATGCGCTGAGCGAGTTTCAGCGGTATCGGCTGGTGCAGGACAAGAGCTACGAGTCGGACTTTGATCGGGTGGTGAAGGGTTCGAATTCTGATGAAGCCTTGAAGGCCTTGGAAGATGTTGAGCGAGAAGGCAAGCGCGGACCGAGGAACAAGGCCAAATGACCGTCGCAACTGCACCGCTGGGCGCAATCGCAGAATTCCGCAACGGCATCAACTTCGTGGTAGGCGACTCTGGCGCTACCGTAAAGGTCGTCGGGGTAGCCGACTTCCGTGATCGGACGTCGTTATCCAGCTTCAGCGATCTAGCATCAGTTGCCCTCAGCGGCTCCCTCAGCGCAGACGATGAGCTTCGCGATCGTGACCTGCTACTGGTTCGATCCAACGGCAGCAAGGAACTCATCGGCCGAAGTCTCATCGTCAAACGGCCGCCGCCCGGCGTCACGTTCTCGGGTTTCACCATCCGCGCACGCGTCAATCCTTCGTTGGCCTCGGCTGAGTTTCTTGCGCTTGTGTTGCAGACTGACGCGATCAGGAATCATCTGCTGCTGGCTGGTGGTGGCAATGGGAACATCGCGAACCTCAGTCAAGGCCTCTTACGACAGCTCCGCGTCCCATTGCCGCCACTCGATACGCAGTGCGCGATCACGCGAATCGTCTCCGAATGGGACGCGGCGGTCGAAAAGACCAAGCGCCTGATCGCTGCGAAGCTGCAGCGCTTCTCCGGCCTGATTGATCGGCTCGTGTTCCGACGCTCACGCGTTGACGCGGCTTTCCGGCTTGAGCCACTTGACCGGATCGCCGAGCGTGTCCAGCGCCAGACCGACGGGGGCACATTCCCTCTGCTGACGATCTCGTCCGCCGCGGGCTTCGTGCGCCAGGACGACAAGTACAGCCGCTACATGGCTGGCGAAAGTGCGAAGACGTACACGCTGCTCCGGCGTGGCGAGTTCGCCTACAACAAGGGCAATTCACTCCGGTACGAGTTCGGGTGCGTCTTTCCACTGCTGGACTACGACGCGGCGCTCGTCCCCAGCGTCTATGTCAGCTTCAGGCTGCGCGAGGGCGTCAACGCGGCCTATCTGCAGCACGTGTTCGCCGCGGACTATCTCAAGCCGCAGCTCAGAGCACTCGTCAAGACTGGGGTGCGCAACAACGGCCTTCTGAACATCCGCCCCGACGAGTTCATGGGCACGTCCGTTCCGCTCCCTCCGATCGCAGCGCAGCAGCAGATTGCCGTGGTGCTCGACGAGGCGCGAGAGGAGATCCGCCTTCTCGGTCTGAAGCTCGAAGCCCTGCGCATCCAGAAGCGCGGCCTGATGCAGAAGCTGCTGACCGGACAATGGCGACTCCCGTCGCAAGCGTCCCCCATCGAGGAATCGAGCTCATGTTGAAGACCATCACGCTGGAGACCTTCAAGAGCTACTACCGGGCACGACTGCCGCTCGCACCGCTCACGGTCATGATCGGCGCCAACGCTTCCGGAAAGAGCAATGCCATCGAGGCCATGCGCCTGCTGTCCTGGCTGGCCCAGGGGCAACGCCTTTCGGCGATCCAGTACACCCTGCAGAACGGCGACCGTGTGGTTCGCGGCAGGGTGGAAGACTTGGCGCTCGAGCGCGGTGAATCCTTCGGTCTAGGTGCGGAAACGACGAACCGCGAATGGAACAGGCTGGCGATGACCGTGACGCGCCGCGGCGACGGCTTGCATGTCACCAACGAAAGCCTCACCCACGACGGCGCGGTCGTACCGCTGTACTTGCTCGACCAGCCGTCGCACGAGCCCGGCAACGATGCCGGCGTTGCGTACAACAACTTCTCCAAGGGACGCAACAAGCCGCATGTCACCTGTTCCGACCAGGCTGCCATCTTCACGCAGCTTACGAGCCCAGCGACGTTCGATGCGGTGCACAAGCTCTCGAAGGAGCGCATTCCGCCCGTCGTCCGACAGCTGGAGCAATGGCTCTCGGCCATGCTGTTCCTCGACCCCGTGCCGGCGCGGATGCGCGACTATTCCTTCCCGTCGGAACGCATTCTTCAGGGTGACGGCCGCAATCTGTCGGCCGTGCTGTACGGCCTTTGGGGCACGGACCAGGACGCCCCGGATTCGCACGCCGCCAATCGCCAGGACATTCTTGGCTTCATCCGCAGCCTACCCGAGCAGGACATCGCTGATTTGTCCTTCCTGGTGGAGCCGCGCGGCGGCGTGATGGTCCAACTCACCGAGACCTTCGGAGGAAAGACGCGTGCCTATGACGCTTCCCTGCTCTCCGACGGGACGCTGCGCGTGCTGTCGATCGCCGCGGCGATGCTCTCGGCTGCCGAAGGCAGCCTCGTCGTGATCGAGGAGATCGACAACGGCGTGCATCCCAGCCGTGCACGCCGCCTGCTGGCCAACATTCGCGACATCGCCGAGCGCCGCAGCCTGCGCGTGCTGCTGTCCACGCACAACCCGGCGCTGCTCGATGCACTGCCGGACTCGGCCTTGGGCGACGTGCTGTTCTGCTACCGCGATCCGCAGGACGGCAACAGCCGCGTGGTGCGCCTGCAGGACGTGCCCGATTACCCCGAGCTGATCGCGCAGGACTCGCTCGGCGGGCTGGTGACCAGCGGTGCACTCGAGCGATTCGTCAAGCAGCCGCGGACGCTCGACCGGCAGGCTTTCGCCCTTGAATGGCTGGACAGGCTGAAGCAGCGGGGCGAACGATGAGCGGCATCGTGTTGCTCGACACCTCCGTCTACCTGAACGTGCTCGACGTGCCTGGGTACAACCAGGACCGGGTCAGCGTGCTTAACGAGTTCCGCGACTGCATCACCCTCGGCGACTACTTCCTGCTGCCGCTGGCGACGGTCTGGGAGACAGGCAATCACATCGCCGACCTCGGCGACGGGCACACGCGGCGGCGCTATGCGCAGACGTTGCTGGACGACGTGACCAAGGCCTTCAAAGGCGACGTGCCTTACAGCGCGACCCATTTCCCGGCGCGCGACGAGTTCCTGGTCTGGCTCGGCGAGTTCCCGAACATGGCCATGCGCAGCAAGTCCGTCAAGAAGCAGCGTGAGGGCATCAGCCTGGCGGATCTGTCGATCATCAAGGAATGGGAGCAGAACTGCGCCCGCCATGCCATGAGCCGGGTGCGTATCTGGTCGCTGGACAGCGATTTGGCCGGCTACGACCGTCATCCCTGAGGAATGGCGATGAGTGCCTTCCCCTTCGACGAGAAACGCCTGTCCCAGGTGCCGGCCCTGCAGATGCTGGTGAACCTGGGCTACACCTACCTCACCCCCTCGCAGGCGCTGGCGGCGCGCGGTGGCAAGCCCGGCCAGGTGCTGCTGGAGGAGGTGCTGCGCGAGCGGTTGAAGAAGAACAACCGCATCCACGCGCGCGGCCAGACGTTCCTCTTCTCCGAAGAGAACGTGCAGACGGCGATCCAGCGCCTGAAGAACGTCAAGTACGACGGCCTGCTGCGCACCAACGAGGCGGTCTACGACCTGCTGACGCTGGGCGTCGCCCTGGAGCAGTCGATCGAAGGTGACAGCAAGAGCCATACGCTGCACTACATCGACTGGAAGACGGCAGCCAACAACGACTACCACGTGACGGCCGAGTTCACGGTGGAGCGCACGCGCAGCACCGAGACCTGCCGCCCCGACATCGTGCTCTTCGTCAACGGCATTCCGTTTGCCGTGATCGAGTGCAAGGCGCCCACCGTGGAGGCTGCGCAAGGCGTGTCGCAGATGGTGCGCAACCAGCGCGACGAGTACATCCCGCGCCTGTTCAGCTACGCGCAGTTGCTGCTGGCGACGAACAAGAACGAGGTGCGCTACGCCACCACCGGCACGCCCGCGCGATTCTGGGCCGCCTGGCAGGAGGAGATCGCGGCCGACGAGCTGCGCGCCGTGCGCGACAAGCCGCTGCCCGAGTTGGCGAAGGCCGGGCTGTTCGAGCTGGTCTGGGACGGCCATTCGTTGCACGAGGACGGGCCGGGTGCGGCGTGGTCGCTGACCGAGCAGGACCGCGCGCTCTACGCGTTGTGCCGGCCGGAGCGCCTGCTCGCGCTGGCACTGCTGTACACCGTGTTCGACGGCGGCGTGCGCAAGCTGGCGCGCTACCAGCAGTTCTTCGCCGTGCAGCGCATCCTCGAGCGGGTGAAGCATCGCGACGGCCTGGGCCGGCGACTGGGCGGCATGGTCTGGCACACACAGGGCTCGGGCAAGTCGCTGACGATGGTGATGCTGGCGCGTGCGCTGGCGCTGGAGCCGGGCATCCGCAACGCCCGCATCGTGCTCGTGACCGACCGCGTGGACCTCGACACGCAGCTCGGCAACACCTTCGCCGCCAGCGGCCTGAGCCCGGAGCGCGCCCAGAGCGGGCGCCACCTGCTGGAGCTGGTGGCCGACGACAAGGCGCACATCGTCACCACGCTGATCCACAAGTTCGACAAGGCGCTCGCCGTGCGCAAGCACGTCGAGGAGTCGGCCGACCTCTTCATCCTCGTGGACGAGAGCCACCGCACCAACTTCGGCGGCTTTGCCGCGCGCATGCGCCAGATGTTTCCGCTGGCGTGCTACCTGGGCTTCACCGGCACGCCGTTGATGAAGAAGGACCGCAACAACTTCGCCAGGTTCGGTGGGCTGATCGACAGCTACGCGATCGACCGGGCGGTGAAGGACGGCGCGGTGGTACCGCTGCTCTACGAAGCGCGGCACGTGGAGATGGAGCAGCACGAGGGTGCCATCGACACCTGGTTCGAGCGCCACACCGCCGGGCTCAGCACCGCGCAGAAGGCCGACCTGAAGAAGAAGTACGCCCGCGCCGAGATGCTGAACAAGGCCGACCAGGTGATCTACATGCGCGCTTTCGACATCAGCGAGCACTTCCGCCAGAACTGGCAGGGCACCGGCTTCAAGGCGCAGCTGGTGGCGCCCGGCAAGGCCGCTGCGCTGGCGTACAAGCGGGTTCTCGACGAGATCGGCCACGTCAGCAGCGAGGTGGTGATCTCGGCGCCCGACATGCGCGAAGGCTTTGATGCGACCGACGACAAGCCCGCGGACGAGGTGGTGGCCTTCTGGGAACGGATGATGAAGCGCTACGGGTCCGAGGAGGACTACAACAAGCGCGTCATCGAGCAGTTCAAGGGCAGCGACGAGCCGGAGATCCTGATCGTCGTCGACAAGCTGCTCACCGGCTTCGACGCGCCGCGCAACACGGTGCTGTACCTGACGCGCATGCTGCGCGAGCACACCCTGCTGCAGGCCGTGGCGCGCGTGAACCGCCTGTACGACGACGAGGACGGCCGGCGGCCCAAGGAGTTCGGCTTCATCATCGACTACGCCGGTGTCCTGGGCGAGCTGGACCAGGCGCTGACGACGTACAGCGCGCTCGACGGCTTCGACGAGGCCGACCTGGCGGGCGCGCTGACCAGCATCAACGAAGAGGTGGCGAAGCTGCCGCAGCGGCATGCGGACCTGTGGGACCTGTTCAAGACGATCGCGGGCCGCAACGACCGGAATGACGAAGAGGCCTACGAACAGTTGCTCGCCGACGAGAAGCTGCGCGAGCTGTTCTATTCGCGACTGGCCGAGTACGCCAAGACGCTGGCTGTGGCGATGTCGTCCGAGCACTTCATCACCACGACAGCGGACAAGAAGCTTCGGTCGTACAAGGACGACCTGAAGCGCTTCACCCACTTGAAGGCGGCGGTGAAGCTGCGTTATGCCGAGTCGGTGGACTACCGCGACTTCGAGCCGCGCATCAAGAAGCTGCTGGACACGCACATCTCGGCCAGCCAGGTCACGCGGCTCAACGAGCCGGTGAACATCTTCGACGAGAAGGCGTTCAAGCAGGTCGTCGATGCCCAAGGCGACGGGCGCAGCGCTGCCGCGAAGGCGGACACGATCGCACATGCCACCAAGAAGGCGATCAGCGAGCGGCTGGAGCAGGACCCGGCCTTCTACGAGAAGTTTTCCAGGCTCATCCAGCAGGCCATCGACGACTACCGCGCCAAGCGGATCTCCGATCTGGAGTACCTGAAGAAAGTGGCCGAGATTCGCGACGCCGTGGTGACCCGGCGCAGCGACGATGCGCCGCGGCAACTGGCCGGCAACGACAACGCGCTGGCGGTGTTCGGGGTGCTGCGCCCGTTCGTCGCCACGCATCTTCCGCCCGAGCATGCGGACTCGGCCGCGGCCGATGCTGCGATCTCCATCTGGGCCATCGTCCAGCGCAATCGCAAGGTGGGCTTCTGGCAGGACGTGGACGCGCAGCGCCGCACGATGAACCAGATCGACGACTATCTGTACGACGAGGTCAAGGCAAAGAGGGGTGTATCGCTGGCGGCGGGCGAGATGGACGAGATCATCGAGCGGACGATGCAGATCGCGCGCCACCGGATGCAGGCCTGACCATGGCCGATCTTGAATACGCCGGCGCCCTTCGCTACGGCGACGAGCTGATTGGGTACGAGGTCGTGCAGCGGCCGAGGCGGCGGACGCTGGGCATCGAGGTCCATCCAGATGGGCGGGTGCTAGCGCTGGTTCCCGTGAATTGCCATGCCTCGGTGGTCGAACAGAAGCTGCGGCTGCGTTCGGGATGGATCAGCCGCCAGCTCGCCTTGTTCTCGCGATACCAGCGTGGCGCGGCGCAGCCCCACTACGTCAGGGGCGAATCGCACCGGTATCTGGGCCGCCAGTACCGGTTGTGCGTCGCGCCGAACGACCCCGATTCGTACATCGACCGCGTACGACTGCTGCGTGGCGAACTTCTTGTTGCCGGGCCCGGCAGGCTTCCACCCGTTCGGGTGAAGGAACTGCTTCGCCGCTGGTACCTGCAGCGCGCACGGCAGGTCTTCTCCGACGTTCTCGATGCCTGCTTCTATGCGTGGGCAAGACGCGGATACGAACCGCCGCGCATCGTGGTGCGCGACATGCGCAGCCGCTGGGGAAGCTTGTCGCCGGCTGGGCAGATGACGCTCAACTCGCGGCTGGTGCAGGCGCCGCGAGGCTGCATCGAATACGTGATCGTCCACGAGCTGTGCCACCTGACGCACAGGAACCACGGCCCGGCCTTCATCTCGCTGCTCGGTCGCACGATGCCGGATTGGCGGGCGAGGAAGGAACGCTTGGAGTCGATGTCGCCGTGAGGGATCACTGGCCCGAAAGTCTGACTGCCGGCTTCTGCTTCTGAAGGTCGGTCTCGTAGATCTGAGCGACAAGGTCGGCTGCCACCTTGAGGTGGGGAACCGCGACACCGAGCTGCGGCTCAAGCGCCGTGCGGGAGGCTCTCCGCTCGAGAAGCTGGGGCGGCGAACGGCCGGTTGGTAGCGCCGATTGATCCTAAATGGGTAAAGCACAAGGGATACAGCTTCCTGCATCCACCCCTCGCTGGAGTGCGGGGCCGTTTCGCGGGTTATGCCAAACGATGTCTCGCCTTATGCCCCACAACCAGCGTGCAAGTCCTTGATCTGCAAGGGCCCCGATTCTTGGCTTTTGCCCGTCTTTACAGGGCCGGGCGCTCGTGGCCCGCCGCATCGCCACCGCCGTGTTCGGCGGCGCGAGCCGCTGGACGGCAGCGTCGGCGCCTCAGTGCAGGTGGTTCAGCACCGGGTAGGCGTATTCGCGGCCGACCAGCGCGCGCGCGCCCAGATACGCAGTGCGCATCCTGGCCGGCAGGGTATCGAGGTCGACCCTGCCTTGCTCGTCGCACGGCACGACGATCGCCTTGCCCGGATCGAACAGCGACGTGAAGCGCAGGCAGTGGTCCGCTTGCTGCAGTGGCGCCACCGGTAGATCGTTCGCGTTCATCACGGTACCTCCCCACGGCGCAACCCGTCGGGCCTGCGCCAGGCTGCACGATGCATCAGCTCGGCGCGCTTCGAGCGGATTCGCTCGAAGACAGTGTGATCTGCGCCACACACCGCGTCTTCCCTCGGAAGGTGGAAGCCGCGTCCCAAGAAGTGGGGGCGCGGCGCGGCCCGCGCCCACACAGGCCGCTGTGGCCGCCAGCGGCGCATACGATCACCCGATGGAACGGCGCAGCGTTGCGAACAAGCCACCTTGCGGCGATCGGCCCATGGCCAGCGTCAAGCTGCAGTCCGCCGAGATGGACCGGCACGCCTATCGGATCTCGCATCTGATCTCGGGCTTCACCGTGCCGATGCTGCGCAACCTGTATCACCAGTTCGACGGCGACCTGGTGGAGATCCTGGTGCTGGGCGAGATCTCGCTGCGCAATGTCGACCGCTTCTTTCGCAAGGACGGCGCCGCGGTGCACGAAAAGCTGCTCGACGACGCCGAGCGCCGCGGCCAGCTGCTGCAGCCGTGCAACGTGCTGTCCATTGCCGAGGCCACCGGCATCCCGCGCGAGACCGTGCGCCGCAAGGTGGCGCGGCTGATCGACAAGGGCTGGCTGGCGCGCGACGAGCGCAAGCGGCTGATCGTCAGGAAGGGCGCGGGCGACAAGTTCGTCAAGGCCAATGCCAAGACCGCGCTCGAGATCCTGGAGCTGGCCGCGAAGCTGCAGGCGCTGCTGCGCCCGCTCGATGCCGAGCGCGACTGAGCGCCGGCGTTGCGCCGGTTCTGTGCTGGTTTCGCGCCGGCTTTGTGCCCACTTTGGGCAATGCCCGGCGCGCCAGCGGCGGCTTGGCCGCAGACTGTGCGCCATCTGCTGCTCACCCGATGAAGCGCCGCGATGCAAGACACCTACATCTACGACCATGTGCGCACGCCGCGCGGCAAGGGCAAGCCCGAGGGCAGCCTGCATGAGCTGACGCCGGTGTGGCTGGCCAGCCGGCCGCTGGCGGCCCTGCGCGAACGCCACCCGTTCGACAGCCGCGCGGTGGACGACGTGGTCTATGGCTGCGTGGTGCCGGTGGGCGAACAAGGCGGCAATATCGCGCGCATGGCGGTGCTGCAGGCCGACTACGACCCGTGCGTGCCGGCGCTGCAGATCAACCGCTACTGCGGCTCCGGCCTCGAGGCGGTGGCCTTCGCCGCCGCCAAGGTGATGGCCGGCCAGGCCGACCTGACGATCGGCGGCGGCGTCGAGATGATGTCGCGCGTGCCGATGGGCTCCGACGGCGGCGCCTGGGCACAGGACCCGCAGCTGGCCAGCAAGACCTCCTTCGTGATGCAGGGCATCTCGGCCGATCTGCTGGCCTCGCTGCGCGGCCACAGCCGCGCCGACCTGGATGCCTACTCGGCGCACAGCCACCGCCGTGCCGCGCGCGCCTGGGCCGAGGGCCGCTTCGGCCGCTCGGTGGTGCCGGTCAAGGACTTCCTGGGCCTGGAACTGCTGGCGCACGACGAGACCATTCGCGCCGACACCAGCGCCGCGAGCCTGGCGGGCCTGAAGCCCGCCTTCACCGAGATGGGGCGCAAGTACGGCTACGACAGCGTGGCGCTGCAGCGCTACCCGCAGCTCGAGCGCATCGAACACGTGCACCATGCCGGCAACAGTTCGGGCATCGTCGACGGTGCGGCCGCGGTGCTGCTGGGCAATGCCCAGGCGGGCCAGCGCCTGGGGCTCGCGCCGCGTGCGCGCATCCGCGCCTTTGCCGCCATCGGCAGCGACCCCACGCTGATGCTGGACGGCCCCGCCAAGGCGGCGCGCAAGGCCCTGGCGCGCGCCGGCATGCAGGCCTCGGACATCGATCTGTGGGAACTCAACGAGGCCTTCGCCACCGTGGTGCTGACGATGATGGAGGAGCTGGACATCCCGCACGAGCGCATCAACGTCAACGGCGGCGCGATCGCGATGGGCCATCCGCTGGGCGCCACCGGCGCCATGATCCTGGGCACGGCGCTCGACGAGCTCGAACGCAGCGGCCAACGCACCGCGCTGGTCGCGCTGTGCGTGGCCGCCGGCATGGGCTCGGCCATGATCATCGAACGCGTCTGAGGGGGGCCGCAATGAGCCAGGACATCATCCGCTGCGCCATCGACGCCGGCGGCATCGCCACGTTGACGATCGACTACCCGGGCAAGTCGATGAACGTCATCGACCAGGCTTTCATGGACAGCCTGGACGCCGCCATCGCCCGCGTGGCGGCCGACCCGGCGGTCAAGGGCGGCATCCTCACCTCGGGCAAGCAGGCCTTCGTCGCCGGCGCCGACCTGCTGGCGATGGAACACAGCCTGGACGCGATGGCCGACGACCGCGTCGAGGCGCTGTTCGACAAATACGCGTCGCTGTCGCGCGTGGTCCGCCGCGTCGAAACCTGCGGCAAGCCGCTGGTGGCGGCGATCAATGGCACCGCCATGGGCGGCGGCTTCGAGCTGTGCCTGGCCTGCCACCACCGCGTGATGGCCGATGCACCGGGCGTGGTCGTGGGCCTGCCCGAGGTGCAGGTGGGCCTGCTGCCCGGCGCCGGCGGCACGCAGCGGCTGCCGCGGCTGATCGGTGTGATCGCCGCGCTGCCCTGGCTGCTCGAAGGCAAGAGCGCCGATGCCGCCACCGCGCTGCAGGCCGGCCTGGTGCACGAGATCGTCGCGCCGGGCGAGTTGCTGGCCGCGGCGCGGCGCTGGCTGCTGGGCGCGCCCAAGGCGGTGCAGCCCTGGGACGAGAAAGGCTTTCGCATCCCCGGCGGCGGGCCGCTGGACCCGCGCGTGGCACCCGCCTTCGTCGTCGGCAACGCCTTGCTGCAGGCCAGGACCTGCCACAACCTGCCCGCGCCGCTGGCGATCCAGAGCTGCGTCTACGAGGGCACGCAGCTGCCCATCGACAAGGGCCTGCGCATCGAGACCAAGTACCTGCTGCAGGTGGCGCAGCGCAGCCCGGTGTCGCGCAGCATGATCCGCACGCTGTTCATCAACAAGGCCAAGGCCGAGAAGGGCTTGCACCGGCCGGCCGGCTTCGCGCCCTTCACCTGCGCCAAGCTCGGCATGGTCGGCGCCGGCATGATGGGCGGCGGCATCGCGCTGGTCGCCGCGCAGCGCGGCATCCAGGTGGTGCTGATCGACCGCGACTTGGCCCAAGCCGAGCGCGGCAAGGCCTATGCCGCCAAGGCGCTGGACAAGCGCGTCGCGCGCGGCAAGCTGGGTGCCGACCAGGCCGCGGCCATCCTGGCGCGCATCGTGCCGGCCGCCGGCTACGAACTGCTGCGCGATGCCGACATGGTGGTCGAGGCCGTGTTCGAGGACCGCGCCGTCAAGGCCGAGGTCACTCGGCAGCTCGACGCGGTGCTGCCGCCGGGCTGCGTGCTGGCCAGCAACACCTCGGGCCTGCCGATCACGCGGCTGGCGCAGGCCAGCCGCCGGCCCGAGCGCTTCATCGGCCTGCACTTCTTCTCGCCGGCCGACAAGATGCCGCTGGTCGAGGTGATCCGCGGCCAGGCCACGTCCGATGCCACGCTGGCCCAGGCGCTGGACTTCGTGGCCCAGCTGAGGAAGACGCCGATCGTCGTCAACGACCGCCGCGGCTTCTTCACCAGCCGTTTCATCGGCGCCTTCGTCGACGATGCCATCGGCATGGTGGCCGAGGGCATCCACCCGGCGCTGATCGACCACTGCGCGCGCCACGCCGGCATGCCGGTGGGGCCGCTGGCCATCACCGACGAGCTGTCGATCGAGCTGTCGGTGCACGCCGGGCAGGCGCAGCAGAAGGAATTCCCCGGCCAGTACCAGCCGGGCCGCTCGGTGCCGGTGCTCGAGCGCCTGTACGCGCTGGGGCGCCTGGGGCGCAAGAACGGCAAGGGCTTCTACGACCACGACGCCGACGGCGGCGGCGGCAAGCGGCTGTGGCCCGGCTTGGCCGAGCTTTATCCGCGCCGCGCGCAGCAGCCCAGCGCGCACGACCTGAAGCAGCGCATCCTGTACGTGCAGGCCATCGAGGCGGCGCGCGCGATGCAAGACGGCGTGCTGCTGTCCCCGGCGGATGGCGACGTGGGCGCCGTGCTCGGCGTGGGCTATCCGGCCTATACCGGCGGGCCCTTCTGCTTCATCGACGGCATCGGCCTGAAGGCCTTCGTCGCCGAGGCCGACCGCCTGGCCGATCTGTTCGGCGAGCAGTTGCGCGCGCCGCGCCTGCTGCGCGAGATGGCCGAGTCGGGCCAGACCTTCTATGGCAAGAGCGCGCGGCCGATGGCCGCGGCGCAGGTCCGAGCGGGGGGCTGAGCATGAACTTCGAGTTCTCCGCCGAGCAGGACGCGCTGCGCGAGCAGCTGCGCAAGTTCCTGGCCAAGGAATCGCCGCGCGGCCTGTCGCGCCAGTTGCTGGACGGCGACGCGGCCGGCGCCCAGCGCCGTGACGCGGTCTGGCGCGGCCTGGCCGAACTGGGCGTGACCGCGCTGATGCTGCCCGAGGACTGCGGCGGCATCGGCCTGGGCGCGATGGAGCTGTGCGTGGTGGCCGAGGAGATCGGCCGCCAGCTCAGCCCGGTGCCGCTGGCCTCCACCTTGTACCTGGCCGCGCAGGCGCTGCTGCTGGGCGCCAGCGGCGAGCAGCAGCAGCGCTGGCTGAGCGCGGTGGCCGCCGGCGAGGTCGGCTGCCTGGCGGCACCGCTGGACGGCCAGATCGATGTCAATTCGCTGCCGCGCTTCGATGGCGCGACGCTGGCCGGCAGCGTGGAACTGGTGGCCGATGGGCAGGCGGCGCAATGGGCCGTGGTGCTGGCCGCCGACGCGCAGCAGCAGCCGGTGCTGGTGTGGGCCCGGCTGGACCCGCCGGGGCTGAGCCGGCGCGCGCTGGCCACGCTGGACGGCGCCAAGCCCTGTGCCGCGCTGGGTTTCGCCGCGGTGGCGGCCGAGCGGCTGGCCGCGGTCGACGACGCCGCTGCGCTGCTGCAGCGCGTGCGCAACCGCGCGGCGGTGCTGCTGGCCTTCGAGCAACTGGGCGCGGCCGATGCCGCGCTGGAGATGGCGGCGGCCTACGCGCGCGAGCGCAAGGCCTTCGGCCGCGCGATCGGTTCGTACCAGGGCATCAAGCACAAGCTGGCCGATCTCTACACCGAGATCCAGATGGCCCGCGCCCATTGTTATTACGGTGCCTGGGCGCTGGCGGCCGATGTCGCCGCGCCGGCGGCCGAACTGCCGGCCGCCGCCGCCGCGGCACGGCTCAGCGCCGGCCGGGCCTTCAGCCTGATGGCGCAGGAAGGCCTGCACGTGCATGGCGGCATGGGTTACACGTGGGAGCTGGACTGCCATCTGTTCCTGCGCCGTGCGCGCCACCAGGCGGTGCTGCTGGGCCATGAGCTGCAGTGGAGCGAACAGCTGGCCGGCGAACTGGCGCGCCGGCTCGAGCAGCCGCTGCCGGCGCCCCGGCGCGCCGCCGGCGACGGGGCGATGAACTTCGACGACAGCCCCGAGGAGGCCGCCTTCCGCGCCGAGTGCCGCGCCTGGCTGGACGCCCATGCCGCGCCGAAGCGGCGCGCCGACGACTTCTTCGAGCCGCAGCTGGACCCGGGCCAGCGCATGCAGCGCGCGCGCGACTGGCAGGCGCGCAAGGCCGCGGCCGGGTTTGCCGCCATCACCTGGCCCAAGGCGCTGGGCGGCCGCGGCGGCACGCCGATGCAGGAGCTGATCTGGCGCCAGGAGGAAGGCCGCTACAACGTGCCCAGCGGGTTCTTCAACGTCAGCCTGGGCATGGTGATGCCGTCGGTGCTGGCCCATGCCGCCAAGGAGGTGCTGGCCGAGCTGGTCGCCCCGGCGCTGACCGGCCGGCATCTGTGGTGCCAGCTGCTGTCGGAGCCGGGCGCCGGCTCCGACCTGGGCATGGTGCGCACCCGTGCCGAACGCTGCGGCGACGGCCGCGACGGCTGGCTGCTGAACGGGCAGAAGGTCTGGACTTCGCTGGCGCAGTTCGCCGACTACGGCCTGGTGCTGGCGCGCACCGACCCGCAGCAGCCCAAGTTCGACGGCCTGACGACCTTCTTCATCGACATGAAGAGCCCGGGCGTGACGGTGCGCCCGATCCGCCAGGCCAGCGGCGACGCCGAGTTCAACGAGGTCTTCCTCGAGCAGGTGTTCGTGCCCGACCGCCAGCGCGTGGGCGAGGTGAACGCGGGCTGGAAGACCACGCTGACCGGCCTGATGAACGAGCGCCTGTCCATCGGCGGGGTGATGCCCGCGCAGCTGTGGCAGCTGGTGGCCGAACTGCTGCGCGATGCGCGCTTCCTCGGCCGCCGCGCGCTGGACGACGGGCGCATGCGCGAGCGCCTGGCCGACCTGTACCTGAATGCGCAGGCGCTGTGGCTGCTGCAGTGCCGCGCGCTGACGGCGCTGTCCAAGGGGCGCCTGCCCGGGCCGGAGATGAGCGGCGCCAAGAACGTCGCCGCCGGCACGCTGCAGCGTTGCAGCGCCTTTGCCATCGACCTGCAGGGCCCGCGCGGCGTGCTCGCCGCCAGCGAGCTGGGCGAGCGTTTTGCGCTGATCGAGCGGCTGTGGTTCGGCGCCGCCGGCATGCGCATCGCCGGGGGCACCGACGAGATCATCCGCAACAGCATCGGCGAACGCGTGCTGGGCCTGCCCGGCGAGCCGCGCGGCGACAAGGCGGTGCCTTTCAGCCAGCTGGTGGGGTGACGCGGCGGGCCGGGCGCTGCTCTACCGAGCGACCTGCGGCGGCGCATCGTCCTGGGCCAGCGCCTGCAGCCACTCGCGCAGCACGCCGAAGACCTCGGCGCGCTCGGGCTCGTTGAAGATCTCGTGGTACAGCGCACGGAACTCGTGTGCGGCCACCTTGGCCTGCGGCGCGGCGGCGGCGAAACCGGCGCTGCCGGCCGGCAGCACGCAGCGGTCGGCGCCGGCATACAGCAGCAGGGTCGGCACCGCCCAGTGCGCCGCGCGCTCGGCCACCACCTTGGCGCCGTCGACGATGAAGCGCGCCAGCCGCGGCGTGATGCGATCGTGCACCAGCGGGTCGGCGACGTAGGCGCGCACCACGCGCGGGTCGCGCGAGATCCACAACGGCCGCAATCCGTTGCCCAGGGTCAGGCCGGGCGCCACGCGCCCCAGCGTGGCGAGCAGCAGCTTTTGCGTGAGGCTCATGCCGGCGTCCAGTGCCGGTGACGACAGCACCAGCGCGTCGACCGCGCGCACCCAGCGCCCGTCGCCGGGGCCGGCGGCGGCGAAGCGCGCCGCCACCAGCCCGCCCATGCTGTGGCCCAGCAGCACCAGCCGGCCCGGCTGCGCCGCGCGCACCGCGTCGATCACCGCGGCCAGGTCGTGCAGCAGGTCGTCGTCGTGTGCGATGCCGCCGCGTGGGCCTTCGCTGCGGCCGTGGCCGCGCTGGTCGTAGCCGAACACCGGCCAGCCCCACGATTGCAGCTGCGCCGCCACGTGCTCGTAGCGGCCGATGTGTTCGCCCAGCCCGTGCACGATCAGCACGCCGCCCGGCGCGGCACCGGGCGCGGCACCAAGCGCGGCACCAAGCGCGGCAACCGGCGGCGCGCCCGCCAGCCAGTGCCGCAGGTGCAGCGCCAGGCCGTCGCGGGTGTTCAGCTGCTCGGGCAAGGGTGCCATCGCTGCAGGCCCATGTGACGCACGCGCCGCAAGGGGCCGTCGCTGGCCGATCGGGGCGTCCTCAATGGCCGATGTCCTGCCAGCCGCCGCCCAGCACCTTGTACAGCGTCACCAGGTTCTGCTGCTGCGCGGCCTGCACGATGATCGTCGCCTGCTGCGTGGTGAACAGCGCGCGCTGCGCGTCCAGCACGTCCAGGAAGCTGGCCACGCCGTTGCGAAAGCGCAGCTCGGCCAGCTGCGTGCGTTGGGCTTCGGCTTCGGTCTGCGCCTGCTGCGCGCGCAGCTGCTCGCCCAGCGTGGCGCGCCCGGCCAGTGCGTCGGCGACTTCGCGGAAGGCCGTCTGGATCGAGCGCTCGTACTGCGCCAGCGCGATGTCGCGGTCGGTCTCGCTGCGCTGCAGGTTGGCGCGGTTGGCGCCGGCGTCGAAGATCGGCAGCGTGATGCGCGGCGCGAACTGCCAGGCGC
>CAYZGL010000042.1:0-21478 GCA_964477985.1 uncultured Rubrivivax sp.
TGCAGGGTTGCCTGGGGGGTTTGTGGGGCTGCCTGGGGGGTTTGTGGGGCTGCCTGGGGGGTTTGTCGGCCGGCCTGGGGGGTATCCCGCTCCTGCGGTACTGGGCGGGAACTGAAGCCCGGGACGTAGTAGGTGCGGCTGCCGCTGCCCTTCATGGCCAGCAGGCCAAGATCCCGCAGCCGGCGCAGATGGGCCGAGGCGTTGAGCGTGTCGGTGCGGTTGATGTTGCGGTAGGCCGCGTTGTCGATGGCGCCCAGCTCGCGCACGACCACCAGCGCACGCGCCTCCTCGTCGGACAGCGCTTCCGCTGTCAAGGTGCGCAGCCAGGCCAGATCGTCCGGCCCCAGGAAATGGTGGAACAGGAAGGTGGCCACGAACTGGTCGGGACGGCGCGACGACTCGAAGGTCGGCGGCAGCAAGTCGTGCTGCTGCATCAACTCGCGCATCGCGCGGATGCCGCTGCCTTTGGTCTCGGCGATGTTGACCTCGTGCAGCACGGCCGCGATGCGCGGGTTGCGCGTCTCGCTGCCTGGCTCGCCCAACTGCTCCTCGGCCTTGATCGAATGACCCGGGTTGCGCACTTCCAGCCGATTGGCGTAGCGGATGATCTGGATCGCGCCGTGGATGCGGTAGCTGCGGTGCATCACCGCATTGACGACGGCCTCGCGGATCACGCGCAGCGGCAGCGCCGGCTCGTCCTCGCGCGCCAGCGCGCCTTCGGGCAGCGAGAACGACTGCATCAGCTCGTCGCGCACGGCGCTCTCGGCGCGGCGGATGGCCGTCAGCAGCGGCGCGCGGATCTCCAGCGTGTCGAAACGGTGTTCCGGGTTCTCGACCCATTGCCGGCCCGGCACGCGGATGTAGTCGATGCGCATCATCGGGAAACAGCGCCGCAGCGCCTGCGTCGTGCCGAACAGCAGCAGCCCGGCGACGGTCGGCCGGGGGCCCCCACCTTGCCGCACAGCGGCACCCAGTGCGCGCAGCAGCGCTTCGTCGTCCCAGGTCAGCTCTTCTGCGCTGGGGTTCGCGCGCTCGCGCAGGCGGCGGTACTCCTGCACCGCACCGGGGTCGATGTCGGACATGTCGGTGTCGGGCAGCACCGCACCGTCGAAAGTCTCCACCTGCTGGCCGGCGTAAAGCGCCACCAGATCGTCCTCGGTGCCTTCTTGGTCGGTGGAGCCGACGCGGCGGAAAGCGCCGCGCGGCAGGCCCAGCCTTGTCGCATAGATCGGCTTCTCGGCCGCGGCCGCTTCGGGCGCGAAGACCACCAGCACCGTCTTGCCGCGCAGCGTCTCCACCGCGATGCGCGGGCGCACCGGCCGGTTGAGCATGCTCGCGCACTGGCTGGCCAGGTCGGACTGCAGCTTGTCGGGTTCGGCCACGCCCTCGACGCGGTAGGCGCCGCCGAACAGGTCGGCCGGATCGCGCTCCACGCCCAGCAGCAGGTAGCCACCACCCAGGCCAGGCTCGTTGGAAAACGCGACCACGGTTTCCATGATCGAGCGGTCGATCTGCGAGGCGCGCTTGGCCTCGATGCGGTGCGACTCGTCGACCGCGGACAGCTCTTGCAGCAGGTCTTCGGCGGTGCGCATCAGGCAGTGGCGGGCTGGCGGGAGGGGCGGCCCCGGCGTTTGGGAGCAGCCGGGGTCTCTGCGTCCTGCGCGGCCGGGCGGGCCAGCAGGGCGGAAGCGGGTTCGTCTCTCGGGTCTTGGGGGACGAGCTGGCCGCAGAAGGCGGCTTTGAGGACGGATTGTCGAAGAGCACTCACCGTCAGCACGCGACGGGACACCTCCGAAGCCAGAGCAAGGGCGTCGGACAGCCGCGTCGCGACTCGATCACAGATCACCCGAATCTCTGCCAGGGGCGGCAGAGGCAGGGCGGTCTGCTTGATGATCGAGAGGTTGAGATTGGGTTGCACGCCGCCGGCGGCCTTGTCGCGCAACTCCTCGTAGTGCTTCTCGAAGAACAGCCGCACGTACTGCCTTACCTCGTCGGCAAGGTGGCCGCAGACGAGTGCGGCGCAGGCTTGGTTCGTCGCGGCCGCGATACCGCGTTCCGACACCTTGCCGCGCGTCTTGCCCTCGCCGTACATCGCGACGACGAGCGTGCCCGGTGGAAACACCTTTGCATTGGTCTCGGCGACCGCCAGCTCAGTGATCAGCTCGGTTGCCTCCGTGATGCGCGCCGAGTTGACCGCACCGCTGGTCACCCACGACACCGTGCCGCAGTCGTAGTACTTCGCTTCACCCCGCTTGGGCGTCGCACCGGTCTCCACGAAGCACAGTTGCTCGACCGTCACCCAGCGCCAGCCCGGAGAAAGTGTCGCCAGCTCAGATGCATCGGCAGCAAGAGGTTCCACGTATCGCTGACTGAGCCGCAACGCGGCTGAACGCCTCGATGTGCCGATGCGCTCCAGGAGCGAGGCTGCGTCATCACCACTCGCAGGCTGTCGCTCGCGCCACTCCCGCGTCAACTCCCCCGTGACCGCGGCCTTGAGGACGGACTGGCGGTAACGCTGCACCAGCCGGCCCACGCGCTGCAGCGCTCGCTCGCCTTCGTCGATTTCGCTGAAGAGTTCGTCAACTTTCGACGCGATGGAGTCGCATGCGCCTGCGCCGAACAGCGGCACCGTAGACGCGTTGAGCTTCGATGCGTTGATGTTGGAAATGTTGGTTGTCGTCGAAGCAGCACGCCTGATGTGAGCCCTGAAGGCCGGTGTCCGCATCGCGTGGAACACGTACCGCGGATTCACACCCTCCTTCGGCCGCACAACCGCAATGAACGTCCCGAACGTCGCGCTTTCGGGCAGTTGAGTGACGAGCGCGCACTTCCCGACGAGATCGAGACTATTCGACATGGAGACCAGGATGTCGCCGACACGCAAGCGCTGTTCTGGCGAACGGACATAACTCTCGTCAACGTAGAGAAGGTCGTCCCACTCCACGTTTTCCTGGACATTGGTTGTGCGAAGGCACGCCATCAACCCTGGCGCAGCACCCTTTCGCTTCGCAGCCGTTGGAAAGGAGATGCCGCGAACAACATCGACAAGCCGATCCAGCGAGACGTCAAGCATCCTCATGCCACCAACACCTCACTCAACTCATCCAGCATCCCGTTCAACTCCGCGCCGAACAAGCGCCGCGCCGCGACCACGCCGCCCCAGTCGGCAAAGAGCTGGTCGCGCGTCAGGTCGGCCGGCGCGATCTCGACGTTGGCCGCCAGGTAGTCCTTGATGGCGCGCAGCCAAGCCATCTGCTCGTCGCTGAAGGCGCGGCCGGCCTTGATCTGCCGGCCGATCCACAGGTTGAAGCGCTGCTCTACGCGCGCCGCGTGCGGCTCCAGCAACTCCATCTGCCCGGTGGCGAAGCGCACCAGGCTGATCAGGTCGGTCAGCAGCTTGTCGCTGGGCGCGCCGCGCACCAGGCTGGCGTTCAGCCGCTTGTAGGCCTGCCACACATCCGCCGTGGTCAGGTGCTGCGGCGGGTCGGCCAGCTTGGCCGCCAGTTCGCGGATGCTGGCGTAGGTGAGGCGGCGCTTCGGGTACGGCTGGCCGTACAGGATCTGCAGCGCCAGCAGCGCGTCCTTGTTGGCGTCGATGAAGGCCTTGAAGCTGGTCGTGCGCTTCTCGGCCTGCCCGGTGTCGTACTCGGCCACGCGCAGCACGTCGGCCGTGCCTTCGTCGATGACGATGTCGGTCTTGCGCTTGACGGCCTTCAGCAGGTTGCGCAGCGCCGCGTCGTCCAGCGGCGCGCAGGCGCGGTCGCGCAGCTCGGCTTCGACGGCTTTCACTTGCGCCGCCGTGGCGCGCTCGGTGCTGCCGTGGCGCTGCGCGACGGCCGCGTCGATCAGCTCGGGCGTGATGGCGTCCAGCAGCGCGCGGGCCAGCGCCTTCACGCCGGTGCCGCCGGACGCGGCCTCGATGCGCTGGCGGTCTTCGCTGTCGAGTTGCCGATCCAGCGCCGCCAGCCTGCCGGCCAGCGACGACAGCGCGTTCTCGTCGCGCCGGCCCTGCGCGATCTGGTCCAGCAGCTTGTCGAAGGGCAGCGTGCGCTGGCGCTCCATCGGCTGCGACAGGCTCTTGCGCCCTTCGGTCACGCCCACCGCGTCGATCAGCACGAAGCGCGTCTTGGTCTGCGCGTCGGGCGTCACCTGCTGCAGGCTGGTGTCGTGCAGCGTGCGCACGCCGCGGCCCTTCATCTGCTCGAAGTAGCTTTCGCTCTTCACGTCGCGCATGAAGATCAGGCATTCCACCGGCTTGATGTCGGTGCCGGTGGCGATCATGTCCACGGTGACGGCGATGCGCGGGTACGGGTCGACGCGAAAGGCCTTGATCAGCTCCTTCGGTTTTTCGCTGGTCTGGCAGGTGATCTTCTTGGCGAAGTCGTTGCCCTGGCCGAAGACTTCCCAGCAGGCCTTGACGATCTCTTCGGCGTGGTGGTCGTCCTTGGCGAAGATCAGGGTCTTCGGCACCCACTGGCCGCTGCGGCCGGGGAAGAGGTCGGTGAACAGCTTGTCCTTGTACGTTTGCAGCACCAGGCGGATCTGGTCGGGCACGGTGACCGACGCGTCCAGCTCCTGCCGCGCGTAGGCCAAGTCGGCGTCGAGCTGCTTCCAGCGCAGCGCGCGCGTGCGGCGGTCGCGCACCGGCACGTGGTAGCGCGCGTCCACGGTGCCGCCGTGTTCGGTGACCTGAGTGCGGATGCGGTAGACCTCGAAGCCGACGTTGACGCCATCGACCACGCTGCGCTCGTACGGGTACTCGGCCACCAGGTTGCGCTGGAAGAAGCCCAGCGTCTGCGCCGAGGGCGTGGCCGTCAGGCCGATCAGGTGCGCGTCGAAGTACTCCAGCACCTGGCGCCACAGGCCGTAGATCGAGCGGTGGCATTCGTCGGTGACGATGAAGTCGAAGTGCTCGATCGGGATCTGCGGGTTGTAGGCCACCGGGCGCAGCTCGCCTTCGTCGTCGGCGTGGCCCCAGGTCTCGAAGGCCGAAGGTTCTTCGGCGGCTTCGTCCAGCGCCTCGCCGCGCAGCATCGCGTACAGCCGCTGGATGGTGGTGATCACCACCTTGGCGTCGGCGTCGATGCGGTTGCCGTGCAGGTGCTGGACGATGTAGGTCTTGTCGAACTTGTGCGCAGCGCCGGGCGGGGCGAAGTTCTGGTACTCGCGCAGCGTCTGGTCGCCCAGGTTGTTGCGATCCACCAGGAACAGGATGCGCCGCGCCCGCGCGTGCTTCAGCAGCCGCCAACTGAAGTTGCAGGCGGTGAAGGTCTTGCCCGCGCCAGTAGCCATCTGGATCAGCGCGCGCGGGCGGTCTTCGGCGAGCGACTTCTCCAGGCCGGTGATGGCGTCGATCTGGCAAGCGCGCAGGCCGGCCTTGTCCAGCGCCGGCATTTGGCGCAGGCGCTGGCGCAGTGTGTCGGGTTCGCTCAGCCAGGCGTGCAATGTGGCCGGCCGGTGGAAGGCGAAGACGCGGCGCGAGCGCGGCTTGGGGTCGCGCGTGTCGCGCAAGCAGGTTTCGTCGCCGGTCGATTCGTAATCGAACACCAGCGCGTCGGCCCAGCGCGCCAGGTGCGCGGGCAGGCCCGCCCTATATCGGGCCGACTGCTCGGCCACGCCGCTCAAGGTGACGCCGGCCTTCTTGGCCTCGACCACGCCGCAGGCCTTGCCGGCCACGAACAGCAGGTAGTCGCAGGGGCCGCTGGGCAGCGGGAATTCGCGCACCGCCACGCCTTCGGCGGCGTGGCGGTTGAAGCCGGCCATGTCCTGCACCGCCCAGCCTGCGGCGGCAAGCAGGGCGTCGATGTGTGTGCGGGCTTGGTCTTCGGGCGAAAGGCGCACGGTGGCAGCAAGGGGTGGGCAGCGGCCGCCGATTGTCTCGAGTGCGGGATCGGGCCTGGGCCGGCGGCAGTGCACCGGGCCCGCCCGAACGCCGCGTCAGGGCTTGAAGTCGCCGGCGAACACCATGTCGATCGTGTCCGGCTTCAGGTACTTGCGCAACGCGTCGTTCACCTGAGGCAGCGTCAGCGCGGCCAGCGCCGCGTCGACGCGCGCCGAGACCTCGAAAGTGCGGCCCAGGTACAGGTTGTTGACCAGTGCGCCGGCCAGCACGTCGTCCTGCGCGCGCGACAGCCGGCGAAACGCCAGCAGCCCGCTGCGGCCTTCGTCGAGTTCCTTGGCGCCGAAGCCTTCCTTCAGGGCGCGCGCCAGTTCCTCGCGCAGCCCGGCCTCGACCTTGGCGCGGTTCTGCGGCGCGAAGATGGCGCCGGCGAACCAGTTGGAGTTGGGCTCGAAGGGGTTCCACGAAATGCCGCTGTACACGCTGTACGACAGCCCGTCGTGCTCGCGGATGCGCTTCCACAGCCTCGACGAGCCGCCGCCGCCCAGCAGGTGGTTGGCCATCATCAGCGCCGGGTAGTCGGCGTCGGTCTCCTGCACCGCCATCGGCTGGCGCGCGCGCAGGTCGGCGTTCTGCTTGTCGGGCGTAGCCAGCTTCAGGGTCTGGCCGCTGCCGGGCAGCAGCGGCTGCGGCACCCGCGTGAAGGGCTCGCCGGCGTTCCAGTCGCCGAAGCCCTCGCGCAGCGCCTGCTGCAGCGCCGGCAGGTCGATGTCGCCGGCCGCGCCGAACTGCGCGAAGCGTGCGCCGGCGAAGCGCGCGTGGAAGTCGCGCACCTGCTGCAGCGTCAGGCCCTGCAGGTCCTGCAGCTGCTCGTCGAAGCTGCGCGCATGGCGCACGTCGCCGCGCGGGTAGGGGTTGTTCAGCCGCGCCAGCGCGTTGGCCGCCACGGCGCTGGGCTCCTTGCGCGCCGCCTCGAGGCGGGTGATGGCCTGGCGCTGGTATTCGTCGAAGGCCTCGGCCGGGAAGGCCGGCCGGCGCAGCAGCTCGGCCACCAGCGCCACCGCGTCGGCCAGATGCTCGCGCCGCGAAGTCAGCGCCACGCTGAGCAGCCCCGGCGCGGAGCTGACCGACATCTGCGTCTTCAGCGCATCGAGCCGGTCCTGCACCTGCTGGCGCGTGAGCGTGGCGCTGCCCTTGTCCAGCAGCCGCGCCGCGGCATCGGCCACCGCCACCTGGCCGAACAGGCTCTTCTCGTCGCCGAAGCGCAGGTTCAGCACCGCCTGCACCGCACCGCCGCGCGTGGGCTTGGGCAGCACCGCGGCCTTCAGGCCGCCGAATTCGAAACGCTGCGTGCGCGCGTCGATGTTGGCCGGCGTGGCATCGAAGGCCTCGACCTGGGCCGCCGCCGCCTGCGGCTTGAACTGCTGCAGTTCCTTGGCCACGTCGGCCTTGGCCGGCGCCGGCGCACGCTGCGGGGTTTCGGTGGGCAGGTACAGGCCGACGGTGCGGTTGGACGGGCGCAGGTAGGCCTCGGCCACACGCTGCACCTGCGCCAGCGGGACCTCGCGCACCTGGTCGCGGCCGAGGAAGAACAAGCGCCAGTCGCCCAGCGCAATGGCTTCGGACAAGGAATGGCCGATGTTCTCGGGGTCGGTGAAGGTCTGCTCCCAACCGTTGAGCCACTGCGTGCGCGCGCGCTGCAGTTCTTCGGCGGTGATCGGCTGGCTCGCGATGGATTCGCTCACGCCCAGCAGCGCGTCGCGCGCCTTGTCCACGTCCTGCCCCGGCGCGAGCTGCGCGCCCAGCATCAGCACCGCCGGGTCGGCCAGCGACCAGGCGAAGGCATAGGTGCTGGAGGCCAGCCCCGGCTCGACCAGCTTCTTGTGCAGCCGCCCGGCCGGCGTGTCGCCCAGGATCAGCGCCAGCATCTCGACCGCGGCGAAGTCGGCATCCGACCCCGCCGGCACGTGGTAGGCCGCCAGCAGTTGCGGCGCGCCGCCGCTGCGCCGCAGCGTCACCTGGCGCTCGCCGTCCTGCGCCGCATCCAGCGTGTATTGCGCCGGCAGCGTGCGCGTGGGCTTGGGGATGGCGCCGAAGCTGCCCGCCACCCAGCGCAGCACCTGCGCCGTATCGAACTTGCCCGACACGATCAGCGTGGCGTTGTCGGGCTGGTAGTACAGCTTGTAGAAGGCCTGCAGCCGCGGGATGTCGACGTTCTCGACATCGCTGCGCGCGCCGATCACCGAACGGCCGTAGGGGTGCCAGTCGTACATCGCCGCCAGCGTGCGCTGCATCAGGATGCGCCCGGGGTTGTTCTCGCCGCTTTCCATCTCGTTGCGCACCACCGTCATCTCGGTGTCCAGGTCCTTGCGCGCGATCCAGCTGTTGACCATGGCGTCGGCCAGCCAGCCGAGGTACCACTGCAAGTTGTCTGCGTTGGCCGAGAAGGTGGCGGTGTAGTTGGTGCGGTCGAAGCTGGTGCTGCCGTTGGCCGCCAGCCCGCGTTTGGTGAACTCGGCCCACACCTGCGGATGCTTCGGCGAACCCTTGAACAGCAGATGCTCGAGCAGGTGCGCCATGCCGGTCTCGCCGGTGTTCTCCTGGCGCGAGCCGACGCGGTAGGTCAGGTTGACGGTGGTGGTGGGCTTGGAGTCGTCGCTCACCAGCAGGATCTGCAAGCCGTTGGCCAGCCGGTATTCGTCGATGCCCTCGACCGAACGTATCTTGGTCACGCCCTGCGGCAGCGTCGCCACGGGCTGCGCCCACGACGGCGCCAGCAGCGACAACGGGGCCAGACACAACGCCAGGCGGCGCAGTTGCTTCAGCATGGGGGAGGTCGGGTAGCGATGAGGCGCCGCGAGTCTAGGCGCAGCGGGTTAAGCCGGTGTTAGCGCCGGCAGCGCCGACCACGCCGGCACGGCTGCGAAGTGGCAGCCAGCGTGCTTTGTGCCCGCGCGGGCAGCGCAGTAGGATCGGCGCGCCACCCCCTGCCACCCTTGCCGGAGACCGCCATGCAACGCCGACACGTCACCGCCGCCGTGGCCTGCGGCGCGGCCCTGGCCACGTTGGCCGCCTTGGCCGCCACGCCCGCGCAGGCGCAGGCGCAGGCGCAGGCGCAGGCCGACTGGCCCGGCCAGCCCATCACGATCATCGTGCCCTTCGCCCCGGGCGGCACCACCGACATCGTGGGCCGCGCGCTGGCCGCCGGCCTGACCCGCCAGCTCGGGCACACGGTGGTGGTGGAGAACAAACCCGGTGCCGGCGGCACGCTGGGCCTGGTCGACATGCAGCGCACCAAGCCCGACGGCTACCGGCTGACGCTGGTGCCGGTGGGCGTGTTCCGCCAGCCCTATGTGCAGAAGGTGAACTACGACCCGCTGCGCGACCTGACGTACATCGCCTCGTTCACCGCCTACGACTTCTTCCTGGCGGTGGCGGCCGACTCGCCGTTCAAGACCGTCAAGGACGTGGTCGACGCCGCCAAGGCCGGCCAACAGGGCCTGGACTACGGCACCCCCGGCAAGTTCACCGGCAACCAGGTGACGATGGCGCTGCTGGGCAAGGCGGCCGGCGTGAAGTTCACGCACGTGCCGTACAAGGGTGATTCCGAAGCCATCACCGCCTTGCTGGGCGGGCATGTGCAGACCGTCGTCGCCACCAACGGCATCCGCAGCTTCATGGACTCGGGCAAGGTGCGCTTGCTGGCCGTGGCCGCGGACAAGCGCCTGCCGGCCTTCCCCAACGTGCCCACCTTCAAGGAAGCCGGCTTCGACGTGGTGGTGCCATCGCCGCTGGGCCTGGCCGGCCCCAAGGGCCTGCCATTGGCCATCGTCGAAAGGCTCGACAGTGCGATCAAGGCGGTGCTGGCCGACCCCGAATGGCAGCGCATGATGGACACCCACGGCATCCGCAGCGACTATCGCGACCATCGAACCTACGCCGACTTCGCGCGGCGCCACTACGCGGCCGAGAAGCTCGTCATCGAGTCGCTGAACCTGAACGAATGAGGCCCCACATGAGCCCCAAGCCCGAAATCACCATCTCCACCATCGATGCCGACCGGCTGGACCGGCTGCTGGCGTCGCTGCCGCGCTCGGCCTTCCCGGGGCGGGCGGCACTCGAAGCCGAACTGGCGCGTGCCAACATCGTCGAGCCCCGCGACGTGCCGCCCACGGTGGTGACGATGAATTCCACGGTGAAGTTCACTGCCGAGTCGTCCGGCGAGGAGTTCGAGCTGACGCTGGTGTACCCCAAGGACACCGATGCCAGCGGCAGGACCATCTCGATCCTGGCCCCGGTGGGCAGCGCGCTGCTCGGCTTGTCGCAAGGCGACACCATCGAATGGCCCAAGCCTGGCGGCGGCGTGATGAAGGTGCGGGTCGAGGAGGTCACCTACCAGCCCGAGCGCGCGGGCGAGCTGCACCGCTGAGCGGGCCTGGGCCCGCGCGGCGGCGGCCCGCGCGAAATCGTTCGTCCTGCAGGAGGCAAGCAATGAAGCGACTCTCGTCCGTATTGGCGTTGCTGGCCGGTCTCGCGGCAACCGCGTTGGTCCATGCGCAAGCCTTTCCAACCAAACCGATCATGCTGGTCGTGCCGTTCGCCGCCGGCAGCGGCACCGACGCGGTGGCCCGCGCGGTGGCCAGCCAGCTGCAGGAGCGGCTGAAGCAGCCGGTCATCGTCGACAACAAGGCCGGCGCGAATGCCCAGATCGCGGCGCAGTACGTGGCCAGAGCGGCGCCTGACGGCTACACGCTGTTGATGACCACCAACACCTCGCATTCGGCCAACCCGAGCCTGGTGCTCAACCTGAAATACGACCCGATCAAGGACTTCACGCCGATCGCACGTGTCGGCGAATTGCCGTTCGCGCTCGCGGTGCATCCGTCGGTGCCGGCCAAGACCCTGGGCGAGCTGCTGGACTACGCCCGCGCCAACCCGGGCAAGCTGAGCTACGCCACACCCAACAGCACCTCGCTGGTGGCGATGGAGACCATCAAGCACATCGCCAAGGTCGACATCGTCGGCGTGCCCTACAAGTCCAGCCCGCAGGCCATGACCGACCTGATCGGCGGCCAGGTGCAGGTCTACGTGGTCGACCTGGGCTCGGGCATGGGCACGCTGAAGTCCGACAAGATCCGTGCGCTGGCGCTCACCACGGCCGAAACCTCGCCGCTGCTGGCGGGCATCCCGCCGATCGGCAAGACGGTGAAGGGCTTCGACCTGACGTCGTGGAACGGCATCTTCGGCCCCGCCGGCTTGCCGCCGGCCATCGTGCAAAAGCTGAACACCGAGCTGCAGGCCGTGCTGGCCGACAAGGAATTGCAGGCCAAGCTGGCGCAGATCGGCTTCCAGGTCTGGCCCAGCAAGACGCCGGACGAGTTCGCCAAGTACGTGGCCGAGCAGCTGACGCACTGGCGCACGCTGATCCAGCAGGCCGGCATCAAGCCCGAATGACCGCCATGGGCGCCGACCCCGCTGCGGCGCGCACCGGCCCGCTGGCGGGCGTGCGCGTGCTCGACCTGACCACCGTCGTGCTGGGGCCCTTCGCCACGCAGATCCTGGCGCAGCTCGGCGCCGACGTGATCAAGGTGGAGACGCCCGACGGCGACAACATGCGCCACGTGGGCCCGATGCGCCACCCGGGCATGGGCCACATCTTCCTGCACGCCAATGCGGGCAAGCGCAGCGTCGTGCTCGACCTGAAGCACGCCCAAGGGCGCGAAGCCGCACTGCGCCTGGCCGAAGGCTGCGACGTCTTCATCAGCAACGTGCGGCCGCAGGCGATGGCCCGGCTGGGTCTGGACGACGCGTCGGTGCGCGCGCGCAACCCACGCATCGTCTACGTCGGTTGCTGCGGCTTCGACCAGGAAGGCCCCGACGCGGCGCGGCCCGCCTACGACGACCTGATCCAGGGCGCCACCGCCATTCCCTGGCTGATGCAGCGCTGTGGCGCACCCGAACCGGCCTATGCGCCCGTCACGCTGGCCGATCGGGTGACGGGGCTGCACGCCGTCTACGCCGTGACCGCCGCGCTGTACGCGCGCGAGAAGACCGGGCAGGGCCAGGCGATCGTGGTGCCGATGTTCGAGGCCGTCACGCAGTTCGTGCTGGGCGACCACATGGCGGGCTTGAGCTTCGAGCCGCCGCTGGGCGAAGCCGGCTACGCGCGGCTGCTCACCGCGCACCGCAAGCCCTACGCCACGGCCGACGGCATGCTGTGCGTGCTGATCTACAACGACAAGCACTGGCGCAGCTTCTTCGACGCGATCGGCGAGAGCGAAGGGCTGGCGCGCGATGCGCGCTTCGCCACGCACGGCGCGCGCGCGGCGAACATCGACGCGGTCTACGCCGAGGTGGTGCGCATCATGCGCACGCGCAGCACGGCGCAGTGGCAGGCCTTGCTCGAAGCGGCTGACGTGCCCCACATGCCGATGAACTCGCCGGCCGACCTGCTGGCGAACCCGCAACTGCGCGCCACCGGCTTCATGCACGATACGGTGCACCCCACCGAAGGGCCGATGCATGCGATGGCGCACCCTACGCGCTGGTCGGCCACGCCGCCGGCGCACACCCAGCCGCCCGCGCCGCGGCTGGGTGAACATACCCGTGCCGTGCTGGCCGAGGCCGGCTACACACCGGCGCAGATCGACGCGCTGCTGGCCGAAGGCGCCTGCCGCGCCACAGGAGAGACCGCATGACCGCAACATCGCGCTACCTGGTGCGCGCCGCCGAGGTGCCGAGCTACCAGCCCGCCAACCACGAGCACACCTTCAACCAGCGGCTGATCGGCCCCGAGACGGTAGGCGCACGGCAGATGGAAGTGCTGCTGGGCACGCTGCACAAGGGCGGCGGCGCGCTGCCGCATGCACACCCCGGCATCGAGCAGGCCTGCTACCTGCTCGAAGGCAGCGCGCGCGCCGAAGTCGAGGGCGACGCCTTCGACATGGTGCCGGGCGACATGTGCTTCTTCCCGGCCGACCGCATGCACGTCTTCACCGTCACCAGCGACACCCCGGTCAAGCTGCTGGTGGTCTACAGCCCGCCTTACGGCGAGTCGCCGGACAAGGTGATCCGCCCCGCCGCGCAGGCCAAGCCATGAACTTCGCCCTCACCCCCGACCAGGAACAGATCCAGGCCGCCATCGAGCGCGTGTGCGCGCCCTTCGACGCCGACTACTGGCTGGCCAAGGACCGCGACGGCGGCTTCCCGCACGACTTCCACCGCGCGCTGGCCGACTCGGGCTGGCTGGGCATCGCCATGCCCGAGGCCTACGGCGGCGCCGGCTTAGGGATCAGCGAGGCGGCGCTGATGATGCACACCATCTCGGCCACCGGCGCCGGGCTGTCGGGTGCCTCGGCGGTGCACATGAACATCTTCGGGCTGCACCCGGTGGTGGTGTTCGGCAGCGACGCGCAGAAGGCGCGCTGGCTGCCGCCGCTGATCCAGGGCCGCGACAAGGCCTGCTTCGGCGTGACCGAACCCAACGCCGGGCTGAACACGCTGAAGCTTCAGACCCGCGCCGTGCGCGACGGCGAGCATTACGTGGTGCACGGGCAGAAGGTGTTCATCTCCACCGCGCAGGTGGCCAACAAGATCCTGCTGCTGACGCGCACCCGGCCGGCCGAGGAATGCAAAGGCACCGAGGGCCTGACGCTGTTCTATACCGACTTGGACCGCTCGCGCATCGAGGTGCGCGAGATCGAGAAGCTGGGCCGCAAGTGCGTGGACACCAACCAGCTGTTCATCGACGGCCTGCGCATCCCGGTGGACGACCGCGTGGGCGAGGAAGGCAAGGGCTTCTCGTACATCCTGCACGGCATGAACCCCGAGCGCATCCTGATCGCCGCCGAGGCCGTGGGCCTGGGCCGCGCGGCGCTGCAGCGCGCCGCCGGCTATGCGCAGGAGCGCGTGGTGTTCGGCCGCCCCATCGGCCAGAACCAGGGCATCCAGCACCCGCTGGCGCAGTCGTGGATGGAGCTGGAAGCCGCGCACCTGATGGTGCACAAGGCGGCGTGGCTGTACGACCAGCACCAGCCCTGCGGCGCCGAGGCCAACGCCGCCAAGTTCCTCGCCGCCGAAGCCGGCTACCGCGCCTGCGAGCGCGCGATTTTCACCCACGGCGGCATGGGCTACGCCAAGGAGTACCACGTCGAGCGCTATCTGCGCGAAGCGTGGATCCCGCGCCTGGCACCGGTGAGCCCGCAGCTGATCCTGTGCTTCATCGCGGAGAAGGTGCTGGGGCAGGCCAAGTCGTATTGACCCGGTCGCACTGGCCACAGCGGCGCCGCTCGCGCGGCCGCGCGCTCAGCGGCTGCCTTCGGCCTGCAGCGCAGCGTCGATGTCCACGTACTTCCAGAAGTCGCGCACGAACAGGTTGCGCTCGAAGCCCAGCAGCCACGGCTGCCACAGGTCGGTGCCGATGCGGTGCACGTGCACCTTGTAGGGCATGTAGGCGATCAGCAGCTTCTTCGCCTGCGCGATCAGCGCCGCGCGCTGCGGGCCGTCGGGCAGCACGCGCTGGCGTTCGTAGAGTTCGTCGAAGGCCGCAAGCTGGAAGCGCGCGTGGTTCGCCTGGCCCTTGTTCGGGCCGTAGCCCAGCGCGAGGAAGGAATCGGCGTCGGGCTGGCCGGCGCTCCAGCCCACGCCCCACATCATCAGCTTGCCGGCGCGGCTGGCCTTCAGCTGCTCGGGCCACTTCGCCACCTTGAACTCGATGCGCAGGCCCAATGCGCTCATGTTCTTCTGCCACAGCTCGGCGAGCTGGCGCGAGGTCTGGTCGGGCGAGGTCGCGTACTCCAACACCAGTGGCGAGCCGTCGGGTTGCTCGCGCCAGCCGTCGCCGTCGCGGTCAACGTAGCCGTAGAGGTCGAGCAGCGCCTTGGCACGCGGCAGGCTGTGCTCGCTCATCTCGCTCTTGAAAGCCGCGTCGTAGCCCCACACGCCGGGCGCCACCACCGACTGCGCGGGTATCGCCTGGCCGCGGCGCACCAGCGCGATCTCGCGCGGCACGTCCACCGCCAGCGCGATGGCGCGGCGCAGCGCCACCTTGTCGGGGGCATTGCCGCCGACCAGCGAGTGCTCCATGCCGAAGTAGGTGAACGAGATGTCGGCGCGCGGCAGCCGCTGCATGCCGATGCCGCGCTTGGCGAGGTTCGGTGCGAGCCGGTTGTTGGGGATGGCGAGGTCGGCGAACTCGCCGGGCACGCCTTCGAGCAGGTCCTGCTCGGCATTGAGGAACGACAGCCAGCGCGGCTGTGCCTCCTCGATGATCGAGATCTGCACCCGGTCGATCAGCGGCAGCCGCCGGCCCTTGAACTTGGCGGCGATGGCGACCCGCCGCGCATCGCCGCTCGGGGGCTGCTCGTCGTAGCGCACCTCGCGGTAGTGGGGGTTCTTCGCCAGCACGATGCGCGAGCTGCGCTGCCACTGCGCCAGGCGGAACGGCCCCGTGCCCACCGGATGTTCGCCGACCTTGTCGCCGTAGGCCTCGACCACTTCGCGCGCCAATGCACCGGTGAACGAGCCATCGGCCAGGTTGTAGACGAAGCGCGGGCTGGGTTCGGCCAGCCGGATCTGCAAGGTGTAGCGGTCCAGCGTGCGCAGGCCTTCGACCGGCGTGTCGTAGTCGAAGGGCTTCTTCGCGTCCAGGGCCGCCTTGCGCAGCTCGCTCAGCCCGAGGATCTTCGCGTTCTCGAGGATGTACAGGTTGCCGCTCTTCCAGCGCGGGTCGTAGTGGCGCTTGATCGAATACACGTAGTCGGCAGCGGTGAGTTCGCGCGGCTTGCCGCCGAAGGCCGGGTCGTCGTCGAAGAAGATGCCCGGCTGGATGCGCACCGTGAACGTGCGGTGGTCGGCCGAGACTTCGGGCATCGCCGCCGCGGTGTTGGGCCGCAGCCGCACCGGGCGCGCCAGGTAGGCAAATTCCAGCGGCGCGTCGAAGATGCCCGCGGCCACGGTGCGTGAATACAGGTCGCTGATCTGCGCCGGGTCGAAGCTGGTTTCGGCCACCGGGAAGGCATAACGCAAAGTCTTCGGCAGCGTCTTCGGCGGCGCGGCGGCCGGGGCCGCCGCAGCGTCGGCCTCGGCCGCTGTCGCACGCGTCGCCAATGTCGCCCATGTCGTCAGCAGCGACGCCGCCACGGCCCACCACGCCACCCGCAGCGCTCGCTTTGCCCCCATGCGCCGAGCCTACACTGCCCGCCCAGCATGAGCGCCTACCTGATCCGCCGGCTTTGGCAGATGCTGCCCACGCTGGCCGGCGTGGTGCTGCTGGTGTTCGCGCTGTTCAAGTTCTTCGGCGGCGACCCGGCCGAAGTGCTGGGCGGGCTCAATGCCACGCCCGAGCAGATCGCCGCGATCCGCCAGCAGCTGGGGCTGGACCGGCCGTGGTGGCAGCAGCTGGGGCTGTTCGTGCAGCGCATCACCAGCTTCGACTGGGGCAAGAGCTGGGCCACCAACGAGCCGGTGAGTCAGCTGATCGCCACCCGGCTGCCGGCGACGCTGACGGTCATGCTGCCGATCCTGCTGCTGGACACGCTGCTGGCGCTGCCGATCGCGGTGTGGGTCGCGGTGCGGCGCGGCTCGCTGGTCGACCGCACGATCATGGTGATCACCACGGTGGCGTTGTCGGTCAGCTTCCTCGTCTACATCATCGTCGGCCAGTACCTGTTCGGCTTTCGCCTCGGCTGGTTCCCGGTGCAGGGCTGGAGCGATTCGCTGTGGACCAACCTGAGCGTGTACGCGCCGCTGCCGGTGCTGCTGGCGGTGCTGGTGGGCGTGGCGCCGCAAACCAGGCTGTACCGCAGCTTCGTGCTCGACGAGCTCGGCCACGACTACGTGCGCACCGCGCGCGCCAAGGGCCTGGGTGAGGGCCGCGTGCTGTGCGGCCATGTGCTGCGCAACGCGCTGGTGCCGATCCTGACCAACATCGCGCTGGCGCTGCCAGGCCTGTTCGTCGGCTCGTTCCTGATCGAGGTCTTCTTCTCGATTCCCGGCCTGGGCCGCGAGGTGCTGCTGGCGGTGAACCGCAGCGACTATCCGGTGATCCAGGCGGTGACGGTGTACCTGGCGCTGCTGACGATGTGCGTCAACCTGGGCGTGGACCTGCTCTACAAGTGGGTCGATCCGCGGGTGGTGTTGCAGTGAGCGCCGTGTTCGACGCGCCGCGCCCGGCGCTGCAGCGCTCCGAAGGCGTGTGGCACGCCGCGTGGCGCCGGCTGCGCGCCGACCGTGTCGGCGTGGTGTGCGGCGCGGTCGTGCTCGCCTTCCTGGCGATGATCGTGCTGTCGGCCACGGGGCTGATTGCCGCCGACTGGCAGCGCGAGCTGGCCGTGCCGAATGCGCCGCCGGGCTTCGTCGGTGCGCAGGCGGCCGAGGCCGGCGCGGCGCTCGAAGCGCTGAATCCGTCCGGCCCCAACGCCGACCTGTCCGACGTCGACCCGCTGGCGCCGCGCTACGAGCAGTGGGACGCGCGCGCGGCCCAGTACCGCACGGTGGACACGCCCAAGCGCCACACCCTGCCGCTGGGCGCCGACCGCCTGGGCCGCGACGTGCTGGCCAAGGCGGTCAAGGGCAGCGAGGTCTCGATCTTCGTCGGCGTGCTCGCGGCCATCGTCGCCACGCTGCTGGGCACCGCGCTCGGCGCCTGCGCCGGCTTCTTCGGCGGGCGCACCGGCGACGCGCTGGAGTGGGTCTACAACGTGTTCACCTCGATCCCCGGCATCCTGCTGATCTTCGCCTTCGCCGCGGTGTTCGGCCGCGGCACAGCCACCGTGGTGCTGATCCTGGGCTTCACCGGCTGGACCGGCGTGTACCGGCTGGTGCGCGCCGAATACCTGAAGCACGCGCAGCGCGACTACGTGCGCGCCGCGCAGGCGATCGGCGCCCGTGCCGCAAGCCGCATGTTCCGCCACATCCTGCCCAACATCAGCCACGTCATCCTGGTGCAGTTGTCGATCCTGGTGGTGGGTTTCATCAAGTACGAAGTGATCCTGTCGTACCTGGGCCTGGGCGTGGCGGTGGACCAGGTGAGCTGGGGCACGATGCTGGCCGAAGCGCAAAGCGAACTGCTGCTCGGCCGCTGGTGGCAGTTGGCCGCGGCCACGCTCTTCATGGCCACTTTCGTCACCGCGTTCTCGCTGCTGACCGATGCGCTGCGCGATGCGCTGGACCCGAGGTTGAGGGGGTTGGAGTGACCGCGCCATGGCTGCTTTCGGTGCAGGACCTGCGCGTGCGCTTCCGTATGGGCAAGGTCGCCGGCGTGGTGCAGCACGCACAGGCGGTCGGAAGCGACGGCCGCGGCATCAGCTTCGACATCGCCGAGAACACCACGGTCGCGCTGGTGGGCGAGTCGGGCTCGGGCAAGAGCGTCAGCGCGATGGCGATCACCAACCTGCTGCCCGACAACGCCGAGCGCCAAGGCCGCATCCTGTGGCGTGGGCGTGACCTGCTGCAGGCCACACCGGCCGAGATGCAGCGGCTGCGCGGGCGCGAGATCGCCTGCGTGTTCCAGGACCCGATGTCGTCGCTGAACCCGGTGCTGACCATCGGCCGCCAGCTGGCCGAGCCGCTGCGGCTGCATCTGCGCCTGGGCCGGCGCGAAGCGGCCGAGCGCGCCGAGGCGCTGCTGGCCGAAGTCGGCTTGCCCGAGCCGAAGCGGCGCCTTGGCGCTTATCCGCATGAGCTGTCGGGCGGCCAGCAGCAGCGCGTGATGATCGCGATGGCGCTGGCCTGCGAGCCGAAGCTGCTGATCGCCGACGAGCCGACCACGGCGCTGGACGTGACGGTCCAGCGCCAGATCCTCGAGCTGCTGGCGGCGCTGCAACGCAAGCACCGCATGAGCATGCTGTTCATCAGCCACGACCTGGGCGTGGTCGGCGAGATCGCCGACCAGGTGGTGGTGATGCGCGGCGGCCTGGTGCGCGAGGCCGGGCCGGCGGCGCAGATCTTCGGTGCGCCGCGCGACGCCTACACGAAGGCGCTGCTCGCCTGTCGGCCCAGCCCGGAACACACGCCGGCGCGGTTGGTGGTGATCGACCAGCACATGGGCGCTGCCGCTTCGGCAGCGGCTGCGCCAGCGGCGACGAAGGATCCGAACGCCCCGGTGGTGCTGGAGGTGCGCGCGCTGAGCAAGTCCTTCTGGCTGCGCCGGGGGCTGTTCGGCAAGCGCGAGTTCAAGGCGGTGCAGGGTGTCGGCTTCAGCCTGCGCCGCGGCCACACGCTGGGTGTCGTCGGCGAAAGCGGCTCGGGCAAGACGACGCTGGGGCTCACGCTGTTGCGGCTGCACGAGCCGACTTCGGGCGAAGTGATCTTCGACGGCCGCGACCTGCTGACGCTGCCCGGCGCCGAGCGCCAGGCGCTGCGCCGGCGCATCCAGATCGTGTTTCAGAACCCCTATGCCAGCCTGAACCCGCGCTTCACGATCGGCCAGACGCTGCTCGAGCCGATGGTCATCCACCACATCGGCGCGAACGCGGCCGCGCGCGAGCAGCACGCTCGCGAGCTGCTGACCAAGGTCGGGCTGGACGACAGCGCGCTGGGCAAATACCCGCACGAGTTCTCCGGCGGCCAGCGCCAGCGCATCGCGATAGCCCGCTGCCTGACGCTGCAGCCCGAAGTGCTGGTGCTGGACGAGGCGGTGTCGGCGCTGGACGTGTCGGTGCAGGCGCAGGTGCTGAACCTGCTGCGCGACCTGCAGGACGAACTCGGCCTGGCCTATGTCTTCATCAGCCACGACCTGGGCGTGGTGCGCTTCATCGCCGACGAGGTGCTGGTGATGAAGGACGGCGCGGTGGTCGAGCGCGCGCCGGCGGCCGAACTGCTGGCCACCCCCAAGCAGGACTACACGCGCCGGCTGCTGGCGGCGGTGCCGCGCGGCTGGCGGCCTGCAGCGGCAGCGTGACGCGCGGCAGCGGTGCCTGGCCCTGCGCCGACGAGGGCGCCAGCGCTGGCGCCCGCACTGCGCCGGCGCGCTTCAGCCGTCGGCCCAGATCACCTTCTTGCGCTGGCCGACCCAGCGCTCGTAGTTCGCGGCGAAGGTGTCTTCGATCTTGTTGCGCTTGACCTTCATGGTCGGCGTCAGCAGGTCGTTTTCCACCGACCAGGGCTCGGGGGTGACGACGACGCAGTCCAGTTGCTCGTGCGGGTCGAGCTGGGCGTTGACGCGCTGCAGGTGTTCGGCCAGCGAGGCTTCGAGCGCGGCGCGTCCTTCCTTGCCGCGAGCCTTGGCCGCGGCGTCGGGGTTGAGCATCACCAGGCCCAGCGGCTGCCCCAGGTTGGCGCCGGCCACGCAACAGGCCTCGATCGCCGGATGCACGGCCAGCTTGTCCTCGATCGGCGCCGGCGCGACGTACTTGCCCTTGCCGGTCTTGAACAGGTCTTTCACGCGGCCGGTGATGCGCAGGTTGCCTTCGGCGTCGATCGTGCCCTTGTCGCCGGTCTTGAGCCAGCCGTCGCCGGTGAAGGTGGCCTGGGTGGCGTCGGGCTGCTTGTAGTAGCCCATCATCAGGCAGCCGCCGCGCATCTGGATCTCGCCGGTGTCGGGGTCGATGCGGCATTCGACGCCGTCGTACACCGGCCCGACGGTGCCCGGGCGCGGCTTGCCCAGCACCGTGGCATGCGACACCGCGCAGTTCTCGGTCATGCCGTAGCCCTCGATGATCTGCAGCCCCAGCCGCTGGTACCACTCGAGCAGCGAGGTGGGCATCGGCGCCGCGCCGCCCACCGCGTACAGCGCCTGATCCAGGCCCAGCCCGGTGAGGATCTTCTTCTTGACGATGCCGCGGATGATCGGGATCCTCAGCAGCCGGTCCAGCTTCTGAGCCGGCATCTTGGCCTGCACGCCCTGCTGGAACTTGACCCACAGCCTGGGCACCGAGAAGAACACCGTGGGCCGCGCGCGCTGGATGTCGGCGACGAAAGTGTCCAGCGATTCGGCGAAGAACACGTGCATGCCGGTGGCCAGCAGGCCGTGTTCGACCAGCGCGCGTTCGGCCACGTGCGCCAGCGGCAGGTAGCTCAGCGTGCGGCTGGACGAATCGAGCGCGACCCGCTTCAAGCCCGCGGTGATGGCCCAGGCGAAGGCGCCGAAGCTTTGCATCACGCCCTTGGGCAGGCCGGTGGTGCCCGAGGTGTAGATCAGCGTGGCCAGTTCGTCGGCGCCGCGCAGCGGGTTTTGTGTCATCGGCGCGGCCTTGGCGACGATGTCGTCCCAGGTCTTCGCGCCGTCGACCTTCGGCGCCAGCGGCAAGGTGATCAGCGGCAGGCCTGCCGGCACACCCGGCTTCATGTCCTTCCACACGTCGAGCTTGCCGACGATCAACAGCCTGGCCTCGCTGTGCTCGAGGATGTGCTGCACGGTGCCGGCCGCCAGGGTCGGATACAGGGGCACGGAGACGTGGCCGGCCATCCAGATTGCCCAGTCGGCCATCATCCAGTGCGCGCTGTTCTTCGCCAGCATGGCGATCTTGCTGCCCGGCTCGTAGTTCAGGCTCTTCAGGTGCGCCGCCATGCGCCGCGTCTCGTCCAGCGCCTGCTTCCAGCTCCAGTCCTTGACCACGCCGCCACCCATCGGCTGCGTGAACACGGTCTTGTCGGGTTGCGCCTTTTCCCAGTGGTACAGGCGTTGCAGGGCGAGGGTCT
>CAYZGL010000043.1:0-21259 GCA_964477985.1 uncultured Rubrivivax sp.
ATTGATCAACCGCCTGGGCTCGGCAGGTTTCTGCCGCCCAGGCTCCTAGCCGCCATCGGTGACGGCGGCGAAACCGCTTGACATTGCCATCGTGGGAAGGCCTATGGTGCACCCCGCGCCATGACGAATGTGTCGTCGTGGCGGGAGGAACAGACCATGGACACACACGCCCGCGCTCACCGCGAAGCCCCAGCGCATGCGCACGCACCTTCGCACGCACATGCGCAGCCGCAGCCGCCGCTCGGCGCCGATCTGAAGGACCCGGTGTGCGGCATGACGGTGACCGAGCGGTCGCCGCACCGCACCGAACACGAGGGCCGGCCGTACTGCTTCTGCAGCGCGAAGTGCCTGGCGAAGTTCAGCGCCGAGCCCGCGAAGTACCTGCACGCGCCCGATGCCGCGGCGCGCGCACCGGCGCCCGCCGAAGCCGCGCCCGGCACGGTCTACACCTGCCCGATGCACCCGGAAATCCGCCAGGACCATCCGGGCCACTGCCCGAAGTGCGGCATGTCGCTGGAACCAGTGCTGCCCGAACTGGACGAGACCGAGAACCCGGAGCGGGTCGACTTCCAGCGCCGCTTCGGGTGGACGCTGCCACTGACCGTGGCCGTCGCCGTGCTGGCGATGTTCGGCCACCGCCTGGGCTGGTTCGACATGGCCACGCAGAGCTGGATCGAACTGGTGCTGACGCTGCCGATCGCGCTGTGGGCCGGCTGGCCCTTCTTCGTGCGCGGTGCGCAGTCGATCGTCCACCGCAGCCCGAACATGTGGACGCTGATCGGCCTGGGCACCGGCGCGGCCTTCGTCTACAGCGTGGTGGCCACGGTGGCGCCGCAGCTCTTCCCGGCGTCCTTCGTCTCGATGGGCCGGGTGGCGGTGTATTTCGAAGCGGCGGCGGTGATCATCTCGCTGACGCTGCTCGGCCAGATGCTCGAGCTGAAGGCACGCGCGCAGACCTCGGCCGCGATCCGCACGCTGCTCGGCCTGGCGCCGAAGACCGCGCGCCGCATCGCCGCCGACGGCAGCGAGCAGGACGTGCCGCTCGCCCACGTGCACGTCGGCGACCTGCTGCGCGTGCGCCCGGGCGAGAAGGTGCCGGTCGACGGCGTGGTCGTCGAAGGCTCGAGCGCGGTCGACGAAGCCATGCTCACCGGCGAGCCGCTGCCGGTGAGCAAGCGCGCCGGCGACAAGCTGATCGGCGCGACGCTGAACACCAGCGGCGCGCTGGTGATGCGCTGCGAACACGTCGGCGCGGCGACGGTGCTGGCGCAGATCGTGCAGATGGTGGCGCAGGCGCAGCGCTCGCGCGCACCGATGCAGCGCATGGCCGACACCGTGGCCGGCTGGTTCGTGATGGCGGTCGTCGCCATCGCGCTGCTGAGCTTCTTCGTCTGGGGCCTGTTCGGGCCCGAACCGAGTTGGGTCTATGGCCTGATCAACGCGGTGGCGGTGCTGATCATCGCCTGCCCCTGTGCGCTGGGCCTGGCCACGCCGATGTCGATCATGGTCGCCAGCGGCCGCGGCGCCACCAACGGCGTGCTGTTCCGCGACGCCGCGGCGATCGAGAACTTGCGCAAGGTCGACACGCTGATCGTCGACAAGACCGGCACGCTGACCGAAGGCCGGCCGGTATTCGAGCGCGCCGTCGGCGTGGCGGGCTTCGGCGCCGACGCGGTGTTGCGCCTGGCCGCCAGCCTCGACCAGGGCAGCGAACATCCGCTGGCCGCGGCGATCGTCAGCGCGGCGCGCGACCAGGGTCTGCCGTTGGACAAGGCCGAACAGTTCGACTCGGCGTCGGGCATCGGCGTGCGCGGCACGGTGCGCGGTCAAGCGCTGGCGCTGGGCAATACGGCCTTGATGGCCCAACTCGGCATCGACGTCGCGCCCTTGGCCGGTGAAGCCGAGACGCTGCGCGCGCGCGGCGCCAGCGTCATGCACCTGGCAGTCGACGGCCGGCTGGCCGGGCTGCTGGCGGTGTCAGACCCGATCAAGGCGACGACGCCCGAGGCGCTGGCCGCGCTGCAGCGCGCCGGGTTGCGCGTGGTGATGGCCACCGGCGACGGCCTGAGCACGGCGCGCGCCGTGGGCCAAAGCCTGGGCATCGCCGAAGTGCACGGCGAGCTCGAGCCGGCCGACAAGCTGAAGCTGGTCGAGCAGCTGCAATCGCAGGGCCGCATCGTCGCGATGGCCGGCGACGGCATCAACGACGCGCCGGCGCTGGCGCGCGCCGATGTCGGCATCGCCATGGGCACCGGCACCGACGTGGCAATGAACAGCGCGCAGCTCACGCTGGTCAAGGGCGACCTGCGCGGCATCGCGACCGCACTGGCGTTGTCGCAGGCCACCGTGGCCAACATGAAGCAGAACCTCGGCTTCGCCTTCATCTACAACGCGCTGGGCGTGCCGCTGGCCGCGGGCGTGCTGTTCCCGTTCACCGGCTGGCTGCTGTCGCCGATGATCGCCGCGCTGGCGATGAGCCTGAGTTCGGCTTCGGTGATCGGCAACGCGCTGCGGCTGCGCGGCGCGGCGTTGCGCGCGGGCTGATCGGCGGGCCCGCCTTCGGCCGCCGATGCCGGCGCGCCGGCCCGCCGCGGCGCGGCGCAGCGGCCTGCGCCGGCCGCGATTCAGCGCTCCGTCAGGCTCGAGCGGGTTTGCAGCGGGCAAGGGCTGCTAGGCTCGGTCGCATCCCCGAACCGGCTTGGCGCTGCGCATGAAACAGACCCTCCATCGATCGCTCGCGGCGATCGCCGCGGCCCTTCCATTGGCCGTCCTGGCCGCTGCGGCGCCGCCCGCGATCGCGCCGAGCGTGGACCGGGTCGAGGTCGGCGGCGACATCGAACTCGAGATCGAGATCGAGATCGCCGACCGGCCCGCGGTCTCGGTGACGCCCGAGTCCTGCGCCGCGGCGCTCGTCTGGACCGTCGGCGACGGCAAGCTCGAGCTGCGCGCCGGCGCGCCCACGGCCGGCTGCGCGCAGCGGCCGCTGATGGTGGAGCTGACGCTGCAGCGGCTGGCCGCGCTGACGGTGCACGGTGCAGCCGAGGTCAGCGCGCGCGGGCTGAAGGCGCCGAGCCTGCGCGTCGAGATGGACGGCAGCGGCGACGTCGAGCTGAACGACATCGACACCGAACAGTTCGAGCTGATCGCCAGCGGCAGCGGCGACGCCATGCTGCGCGGGCGCGCGCAGCGTCAGCGCTTCGAACTGCGCGGCGACGGCGACGTCGACGCCAGCGGCCTGCGCGGCTCGAGCGCCGAGCTGCAGACATCGGGCGCGAGCGACGTCCAGCTCAACGTGGCCGACACCCTGGCCGTGCGTTCGTCCGGCAGCGGCGACATCCGCTACGCCGGCAGCCCGAGCGTCGACCGGCGCGGGCTGGACTCCGGCAGCCTGCGCCGCCGCGACTGAAGTCGTAGACCCAATGACCTGCGTTGCCCGCCCAGCGGCGGGGATTCCCGCCTCGGCCAGCCCGACCCAGCAGGCCACAGGCGCCCGCCTTATGTCTTGGCACACAGGCGTCTTGGCACACAGGCTGCACGCTGCGTCTGCCTGGTGCAGCCATCGAGGATGCCGGCGGCATCCGCGTGCGGCGGCCGATACCGCGCGGCTGCAGATGACGCCCCATGCGTTCTGACCCCCGCCCCGATCCATGGCTTGCAGGGCGCCGCGCAGCGGCGCACGGCAGCGACATCGGCATACCGGGGTGGTTGCTGGCGGCGCTGCTGGTGCTGTTCACGGTGGTCTGGTTCGCGAGCCTGGGGCTTCGCGTGCTGATCCACACCGACGAGGGCCGCTACGCGGTGCTGGCGCTGGAGATGGCACGCAGCGGCGACTGGGTCACGCCGCGCCTGAACGGCTTGCTGTACTTCGAGAAGCCTGCGCTCCAGTACTGGATCGGCGCGCTGGCCTTCAAGGCCTTGGGTCTGAGCGAATTCTCGGCACGCCTGTGGCCCGGCCTGGCCGGCTTCCTGACGGTGCTGGCCGTAGCCTTCACGGCGGGCCGCCTGTGGGGGCGCGGCAACGGCGTGCGCGCCTTTGCCATCGCCGGCTCGACCACCTGGATCATCGCCAACAGCCACTTCCTGACGCTCGACGCCGGCTTGACGCTGTTTCTCACGCTGACGCTGTGCGCGGTGCTGCTGGCCGAGTGCACCGATGCCACGCCGGCGGCGCGGCGCCGATGGATCTGGGCCGCGTGGGTGGCCATGGCGGGCGCGGTGCTGAGCAAGGGTTTGGTGGGCATCGTCATCCCGGGCGCCGTCTTGCTGCTGGTGAGCCTGTGGCAGCGCGACTTCGGGCTGTGGCGCCGCATGCACCTGGTGTCGGGCGGGCTGATCCTTCTTGCCCTGGCCTCACCATGGTTCGTGCTGGTGTCGCTGCGCAACCCGGGCTTCGCCGAGTTCTTCTTCATCCACGAGCACTTCGCCCGCTACCTGACGCAAGTGCACCACCACGTGGGTGCGTGGTGGTACTACCTGCCTGTGCTGCTGGCGGGTTTGCTGCCCTGGACCAGCGGCTTGCCGTGGCTGGCTGGCGGCGGCAACTCGGGCACCGCGCCCGCCGACACCCTGGCACGGCGCACGCTGCTCGCCTGGTGCGGTTTCGTGCTCGTGTTCTTCAGCGCGTCCGGCTCCAAGCTGCCGTCCTACATCCTGCCGATGTTTCCGGCGCTGGCGCTGCTGCTGACGCTGCGGCTGCGCGATGCCGGCAGTGCCGCCTTGCGCCGGCATCTGCTGGTGCCGACGCTGCTGTGGGCCGCGGCCCTGATCGCGTCGACCCAGGCCCATCGCCTGGGCACCGCGCGCATGCCGCCGCAGGTGGTGGCGGCGTTCGTTGCGGCGGTGCGCATCGGTGCGCTGCTGTTCCTCGCCGCTGCCGCGCTGGCCTGGTGGTGCCTGCGTCAGCGCCGCATCACCGCGGCGTTGCTGGCTGTCGCGCTGGGTCACTTCGTCGCCATGACGGTGGTGATGCAGGCGCATGACAGCTATGGCCAGCTCAAGAGTGCCGCCCCGCTGGCCAAGGTCTTGCTGCCGCTGATCGACCAGGACACGCCGGTGTTCGCGGTGGGCAGCTACGATCAGACACTGCCGTACTACCTGCGGCGCAACGTCGTGCTGGTGGACTATGTCGATGAATTCGCCTTCGGCCAGCGCCATGAACCCGGCAAATCGATCGCGACGCTGGACGAGTTCATCGTCGTGTGGCAGTCGCTGCCGCGCGCTGCAGCGTACATGACCCCCGACACCTGGCGCGAGCTGCAACAGCGCGGCGTGCCGATGCGCGTGGTGTTCGAGGATCCGCGCCGCATGCTCGTGATCAAGCCATGAAGAGCGCCGACTTCGCCTGGGTCTTGAGCGGCGTGCTGCTGAACGCGGTCGCGCAACTGCTGCTCAAGGCCGGCGCAGCGAGCGCCGGGCAGATCAACCTGGCGGCGGGCGCGCCGGCGCTGTGGCGCACCGCGACCGGGCTGGCGCTGCACCCGGCCATCCTGGGCGGACTGGCGTGCTATGCGATCAGCGTGGTGGTGTGGATCGTCGCGCTGTCGCGGGTGGAGGTCAGCATCGCCTACCCGATGCTGTCGATCGGCTATGTGGTCAACGCCTTGCTCGCGTGGTGGTTGTTCGGCGAAGACCTCAACGCGCAACGCTGGCTGGGCATCGGCGTGATCATCGTCGGCGTCGTGCTGGTGGCGCGCAGCGGGGGCCATTCGTGAATCCCGTCTTTCCTGTGCCCCCTGTGCACCCTGCGCCCCCCGTGCCCTGGCTGCCCTTCACGCGGCCCTCGATCGACGAGGCGACGATCGGCGAAGCCGCCGCGGTGCTGCGCTCGGGCTGGCTCACCACCGGCCCCAAGTGCCAGGAGTTCGAGGCCGCGTTGTCGCAGCGCTTCGGCGGGCGGCCGGTGCGGCTGGTCAATTCGGGCACGGCCTCGCTGGAGCTGGCGCTGCGCTTGTGCGGGGTCGGGCCCGGCGACGAGGTCATCACCACACCGCTGAGCTGGGTGGCCACCGCCAACGTGGTGCTCGCCGTCGGCGCCACGCCGGTGTTCGTCGATGTGGACCCGCGCACCCGCAATATCGACTTGAGCCTGGCCGAGGCGGCCATCACGCCGCGCACCCGCGTGGTGCTGCCGGTGGACCTGGCCGGCCTGCCGGTCGACCGCGACCGCCTGTACGCGCTGGCACACAAGCACGGCCTGCGCGTGGTCGAGGACGCGGCCCAGTCCTTCGGCGCGCGCTGGTACGGCCGCGAGATCGGCAGCACCGGCGACCTGGTGTCGTTCAGCTTCCACGCCAACAAGAACCTCACCACCGCCGAGGGCGGCTGCCTGGTGTTGAACACGGCGCAGGAAGCGCGCCGCTTCGAGAAGCTGCGGCTGCAAGGCGTGGAGCGCCTGCCCGACGGCGGCATGGAGGTCGAAGCCTGGGGCGCCAAGGCCAACCTCACCGACCTGGCGGCGGCCATCGGCCTGGGGCAGCTGCGGCACATCGACGCCTTCAACGCGCGCCGGCGGCAACTGGCGCGCCGCTACTTCGAGCGTTGGGATGCCGCGCTGGGCTTCGAACTGCCGCCGGCCGACCTCGACAACAGCGGCAACTGGCACATGTTCCAGCCGCTGCTGCCGCGCGGCGCCGCACCCCGGCGCGGCGCCTTCATCGCGGCGATGAAGGCGCTGGGCATCGGCGTGGGGGTGCATTACCCGGCGATGCACCTGTTTGCGCTGTTTCGCGCCCGCGGCCACGCGCGCGGCGACTTTCCGCTGGCCGAGGACATCGGCGAGCGCATCGTGACGCTGCCCTTGTTCCCCGCCATGAGCGACGCCGACGTGGACCGTGTCTGCGCGGCGGTCGCGGCCGCGGCCAGCGCGTTGGGCTGACGCCAGGAGCACCCGGTGGCGTTGCGCGACGAGATCCCTGCGAACCAAGCCCCGGCCGCGGCACCGGCCGCCGCGCCGCTCGTCAGCGTGGTGATCCCGGTCTACAACGAAGAAGCCGGCCTGGCGGCGTTGTTCGCCCGGCTGTACCCGGCGCTGGACGCGCTGCACGTGGCCTACGAAGTCGTGTTCATCAACGACGGCAGCGTCGACCGCTCGGCGGCGCTGCTGGCCGAGCAGTTCGAGCGCAGGCCCGACGTCACGCGCGTGATCCTGTTCAACGGCAACTTCGGCCAGCACCGCGCCATCCTCGCCGGCTTCGAGCATTGCCGCGGCGAGCGCATCGTCACGCTCGATGCCGACCTGCAGAACCCGCCGGAAGACATCCGGCTGCTGCTGGATGCGATGGACCAGGGGCACGACTGCGTCGGCTCGATCCGCCGCGACCGGCAGGACTCGGCCTGGCGGCGCTGGGCTTCGCGCGGCATGAACCGCTTGCGCCGGCGCATCACGGGCATCGTGATGACCGACCAGGGCTGCATGATGCGCGCCTACGGCCGCAACGTGGTCGACCTGATCAACCAGTGCGACGAGATGAACACCTTCATCCCCGCGCTGGCCTACCAGTTCTCGAGGAACCCGACCGAGGTGGTGGTCGGGCACGAGGAACGCCACGCCGGCGCGTCCAAGTATTCGCTGTACAGCCTGATCCGGCTCAACTTCGACCTGGTGACCGGTTTCTCGGTCGTGCCGCTGCAGGCGTTCTCGATGCTGGGCATCGTGGTGTCGCTGCTGTCGGGCCTGCTGTTCGTGCTGCTGGCGGCGCGGCGCATCGTGCTGGGCCCGGAGGAGGGCGGCCTGTTCACGCTGTTCGCGCTGCTGTTCCTGCTGGTCGGGCTGGCGCTGTTCGGCATCGGTCTGCTGGGCGAGTACGTCGGGCGCATCTACCAGGAAGTGCGCTCGCGGCCGCGCTACGTCATCAACGCGATCCTGGAGCGCAAGCCTTGAGCCAAGCCTCGTCCATGCCGGTGCCCGGCCCCAGCGCGATCGTCTTCGCCTACAGCCAGGTCGGGGTGCGCTGCCTGCGCGTGCTGCTCGATGCGGGAGTGCAGGTGCCGCTGGTGGTGACCCACAGCGACGACCCCGCCGAGACGCGCTGGTTCGCCAGCGTCGCCGAACTGGCCGCCGAGCATGGCCTGGCCTGCGTGGCGCCCGAAGACGCGAATGCACCGCAGCTGCTGGCGCAGGCCCGGGCGGCAGCGGGCCGGCCCACGTTCGTGTTCTCCTTTTACTACCGCCGCATGCTCGCCAGCCCATGGCTGACGCTGCCCACGTGCGGCGCCTTCAACCTGCACGGCTCGCTGCTGCCCAAGTACCGCGGGCGCGCGCCGGTGAACTGGGCGGTGCTGCACGGCGAACGCGAGACCGGCGCCACCTTGCACGTGATGAACGAAAAGCCCGACAACGGCGCCATCGTCGACCAATGCGCGGTGCCGATCCTCGGCGACGACACCGCGCGCGAGGTGTTCGACAAGGTCGTCGTCGCCGCCGAGATCGTGCTGGCGCGCAGCCTGCCGCGGCTCATCGACGGCAGCGCCCGGTTGACGCCGCAGGACCTGTCCAAAGGCGCCTACTTCGGCGCGCGCCGCCCCGAAGACGGCCGCATCCCCGGCGACGCCAGCGCCCGCCAGATCCACGACCTGGTGCGCGCGCTGGCCCCGCCCTACCCGGGCGCCTTCGTGTCGATCGGCGCACAGCGCGTGTTCATCGAACGCACCCGGCACGCGCCGGCGCCGCCTGCCGCTGCGGGCGAGCGGCTTCGCCTGTGCAGCGACGGTGCGGCGCTGTGGCTGCTGGCGGCCGACGGCGGCGCGTTGCGCGTGCTGGCCGCGCGCTGCGAAGGCGAGTCGGCCGCGCTCGACGCCGCCGCCTTCGGCAACCGCTTTCACGGCGCCTGCATTGCTGTGGACGCCGCCTGACCCACCCCAACCCCGATCGGCCCGCCCCATGCTCAAAGTCCTGATCCTCGGCGTCAACGGCTTCATCGGCCACCACCTGACGCGCCACATCATCGAAGGCACCGACTGGCAGGTCTACGGCATGGACATGCAGTCGGATCGCGTGACGCCGTGGATGGACCATCCGCGCTTTCGCTTCTTCGAGGGCGACATCACGATCAACAAGGAATGGATCGAATACCACGTGCGCAAGTGCGATGTGGTGCTGCCGCTGGTGGCCATCGCCACGCCCGCGACCTACGTGCGTGAGCCGCTGCGCGTGTTCGAACTCGACTTCGAGGCCAACCTGCCGATCGTGCGCCACTGCGTGAAGTACCGCAAGCGCGTGGTCTTCCCGTCCACCAGCGAGGTCTACGGCATGTGCACCGACGAGGCCTTCGACCCCGAAGCATCGCACCTGGTGTACGGGCCCATCGACAAGCCGCGCTGGATCTACGCCTGCTCCAAGCAGCTGATGGACCGGGTGATCCACGCCTACGGCATGCAGGAAGGCCTGCGCTACACGCTGTTTCGGCCCTTCAACTGGATCGGCCCCGGCCTGGACAGCCTGAACACGCCCAAGGAAGGATCGAGCCGCGTCATCACGCAGTTCCTCGGCCACATCGTGCGCGGCGAGCCGATCCGCCTGGTCGACGGCGGCAGCCAGAAGCGCAGCTTCACCTACGTCGACGACGGCATCGGCGCACTGGTGAAGATCATCGCCAACGCCGGCGGCGTCGCCGACGCCAAGATCTACAACATCGGCAACCCGCGCAACAACTACTCGGTGCGCGAGCTTGCCGAGATGATGCTGGCGCTGGCCAAGAGCCTGCCCGAGTATCGCGACAGCGCCAGCCGCGTGCGGCTGGTGGAGGTGGCCTCCGAGGCCTACTACGGCGGCGGCTATCAGGACGTGCTGCAGCGCGTGCCCGACATCGGCCGCACGCAAGCCGATCTGGACTGGCAACCCAAGGTGGGCATGGACGCGGCGCTGGCGGCCCTTTTTGCGTACTACCGCGATCAGACCGAGGCCGCCGAGCTGGTGCCGTAGCCGGCATGGCCTGCATCGCACTGAAGGTCGATGCCGACACCTGGCGCGGCACCCGCGACGGCGTGCCGGGCCTGGTGCGCTCGCTCGAGGCGGCCAAGGCCGGCGCGAGCTTCCTGTTCAGCCTGGGGCCGGACCACACCGGCCGCGCGGTGCTGCGCGTGCTGCGCCCGGGCTTTGTGAGCAAGGTGTCGCGCACCTCGGTGCTCGAGCACTACGGCTTGCGCACGCTGCTGTACGGCAGCCTGCTGCCGGGCCCGGACATCGGCAGGCGCGAAGCCGGCACGCTGCGCGCGGTGCGCGACGCCGGCTTCGAGGTGGGGGTGCACTGCTGGGACCACGTGCGCTGGCAAGACCAGCTTTCAGGCCGCGACGGCGCCTGGGCACTGGGCGAAATGAAGCGCGCAACGCAGCGCTTTGCCGAAGTCTTCGGCGTTGCACCGCAACTGCACGGCGCCGCGGGCTGGCAGTTCAACGAGGCGGCGGCCAGCGCCGAGCACACGCTGGGTTTCGAGCGCGCCTCCGACACGCGCGGCACGCACCCGTTCGTGCCGGTGGCGGTGGACGGGCGCCCGCTGGGCCCGCCGCAGTTGCCCACCACCTTGCCCACGCTGGACGAACTGATCGGCCTGGGCGGCATCGGCGCCGACAACGTGCACCGCCATCTGCTGGCGCTGACCGATGGCGTTGAGCGCGATCAGGTCTACACGCTGCACGCCGAACTCGAAGGCATGAAGCTGCGGCCGGTGTTCGAGCGGCTGCTCGAAGGCTGGCGCGCGCAAGGTCATACTCTGGTTTCGCTGGCGGCGCTGCAGGCCAGCCGGGCGTCGAAGCCGTGGCCCAGGCATCGCATCGAAGCCGGCCGCGTGCCGGGGCGAACCGGCTGGCTGGCGATGCAAGGGCCGCCGATCTGAGCCCATGAAGCATTCCGCCACACCCGCTGGTGCGCCCGATACGGCGCCACTGGTCTTTGCACACGCTCGCCACAGCTCGGGCCATGGCGGCGCTTTGCGCCGGGGTCGACACCGCCTCGGGCGCCTGCTCGGGCGCGCCGGGGTACTTCACAGGCGCGCAGCCCCGCGCTGCGCGGCATGGGCGTTCGCCGCACTGCTGGCCTGCGGCCCGGCGCGCGCGCTCGAGGCCCTGGAGTTCAAGGCCAGCGCGACGGCGGTATCGAACTACCTCCACGAAGGCAGCAGCATGTCGTGGAACCGCCCGGCGCTGCAGGCCGAGTTCGAGGTGGAGCATGATCTCGGCGCCTATGCGGGCGTGTTCGCGTCGACCATCAGTTCGCGCCAGTTCCCCGGCGGCAACGCCGAGATCGAAAGCTGGATCGGGTGGGACTACGAGTTTTCGCGCCGCGCCAGCATCGGCGTCGAACTGGCGTACGCCGCATTCCCCGGCGCCAACCTCGACAACGGATGGTGCGCCGGCGGCCTGCGCTGTGCGGCGCAAAGCTTCGACACGACGCTGGCGCGCGTCATCGGCCGCTGGGACTGGCTCACGCTGCAGCTGGGCTACTCGCTGTCGGACTACTACGGGGCGTCGGCGGCGAGCGGGTTTGCCGGTTCGACGCGGGGATCGACGCGGCTCGAAGCCAGCGCCGAACACGAGCTGCCGTGGGATGCGCGCGGCAGCGCGGTGCTGCGCGTGGGCTACTTGCATTACGCGAGCGCCTTCTTGACGCCGGTGCTGCCCGGCGTCGACGGCAGCGGCGCCGACTATTCGCTGGTGCTGCGGCGGCGCTTCGATCTGGAGCCGGGGCGGCTCGAGCTGCAGCTGGGCGTCGCCGGCACCTCGCGCGGCGTCACCGCGCGCTCGCTGACCGACGACGCGCAGACGCGTCTGGGCGGGCCCGAACTTTTTATTGGCTTCTCGCTCGGCCTGTGACGACCCGCGATGAGAGTACTGCTGGTCGAGGACGACGATCTGCTGGCCGACGCGGCGCAGCGCGCGCTGCACACGCAGGGCTGGATCGTCGACCGCACGCAGCGCGGCGAGCCGGTGGCGCTGTCGCTGCGGCGCGACCCCTACGACATCGCGATCCTCGACGTCGGCCTGCCCGGCATCGACGGCTTCGAGACGCTGCAGCGCGTGCGGCGCGAAGGCATCCTGACGCCGATCCTGATGCTCACCGCGCGCGACGCGGTCGAAGACCGCGTACGCGGCCTGAACAGCGGCGCCGACGACTATCTGGTCAAGCCGTTCGCGATGCAGGAGCTGATCGCGCGCATGCGCACGCTCACGCAGCGCCATCGCGACGGGCCCGGCATGCTGTCGATCGGGGGTCTGCACCTCGATCTGGGCAAGCGCAGCGCCACGGTGTGCGGCGCGCAGATCGCGCTCAGCGGCCGCGAGTGGGAAGTGATCGCCTTCCTGGTCGAGCGTGCCGGCAAGGCGGTGGCCAAGGCGCAGATCGCCGACAGCCTGAGCGAGGCCACGGGCGCGGCGACCGACAACCTGATCGAGGTCTACGTCTCGCGGCTGCGCCCGAGGCTCGCACCCGCGGGGATCGTGATCCGCACCGTGCGCGGCTTCGGCTACCTGCTCGAGGAGGCCGGCGGTGACGGCCCCGCCTGAGCTGCGCGGCAGCCTGCGCCGCACGCTGCTGGCCTGGCTGCTGCCGCCGCTGCTGCTGATCGTTGCCGCCGGAGCCGCCGTGCAGTACGAGCTGACCGCAAGGCCGGCGGTGGCCTCGCTGGATCACGCGCTGGACGACGTGGGCCTGGTGCTCGGGCAGATGATCCGCTGGCACGACGGTGCGGCGCACTTCGGCATCTCGCCCGAGACCGAAGCGGCCATCCGCACCGACAACCTCGACACCGTCTACTTCGCGGTGCTGGATCCGCAGCGCCGGCTGATCGGCGGCGATGCCGCGCTCGCCGCCCTCGCCATCGACGCCCCGACCAGCGACTTCGTGGGCAGCGACCACCTCATCGGCGGTGCCGGCGTGCGCGTCGTGGCGCGCCGCGTCGCGTGCGCGCCGCCCGGCGCCGGCGACTGCGAAGTGCGCGTCGCCGAGACGATGGCCAAGCGGCAGCTGATCCGGCGCCAAGCGCTGCTGGCGGGGCTGGCCGCGCTGGCGCTGCTGGTCGCCGCCACCTCGGCCTGCGTGGTTCTCGCGCTGCGCTTCGCGCTGCGTCCGCTGGACGCGCTGGCGCGGCAGATCGCGCACCGCTCGCTCGACGACCTGCGCGACGTGCGCGTCGACGGCGCGCCGCACGAAGTCGCGCCGCTGCTCGAGTCGATCAACCGGCTGTTCGCTCGCGTGCGCGAGGCGGCACGCGCGCAACGCGAGTTTCTGGCCAACGCCGCGCACCAGCTGCGCACGCCGCTGACCGCGTTGCGCACCGAGGCCGAACTGGCGGTGCTCGAGCCGCACCCGCCGTCGATGGCGCCGACGCTGCAGCGGCTGCTGCGCGCCGCCGACCGGGCCTCGCGGCTGACGCACCAGATGCTGTTGCTGGCGCGCGTGGGCGAGTCGGCGCAGGCCGACGTGAGCGTCGAGCCGGTCGACCTGGTGGCGGTGGCGTCGGCCTGCGCGCGCGACTGGGCGCCGCGGGCGATCGAGCGCGGCGCCGATCTCGGGTTCGAGTTGCAGCCGGCCCAGACCCTCGGCCGGCCCTTCTTGCTGCAGGAGATGCTGTCCAACCTGATCGACAACGCGATCAAGTACGCCGGCGCGAAGGCCACCATCACGGTGCGCACCGCCGAGCAAGGCGAACATGCGCTGGTCGAGGTCGAGGACAACGGCCCGGGCGTGCCGCCCGCGGCGCGCGCGCCGCTGCTCGAGCGCTTCAGGCGCGGCGGTGGTTCGCCGGCACAGGGCAGCGGGCTCGGCCTGGCCATCGTGCAGGACATCGCCGCGCTGCACGGCGGCGAGGTCGCGCTGCTCGACGCCGCCGGCGGCGGCCTGCGGGTGCGCGTCGCGCTGCCGCGGCGGCCGCGTGCAGCGGCGCTTCAGCCGCCGGCGCCGGGCTCGGCCTGCGCTTCGAGCTCGAGCATGTAGCCGATGCCGCGCACCGGGCGCACGGCCAGCCGCGTGCCGCGCAGCTTGGCGCGCAGCCGCGAGACGAGCGCCTCGAGCGCGTTGCCGGCCAGCGCCGAAGCCTCTGCGGACGTCGCCGCCTGCAGCTCGTCGCGCGTCACCACGCGGTCCAGCCGCGGCAGCAGGTATTCCAGCGCGGCCCATTCGTTGGGCGTCAGGCTCAGCGGCTGTTCGCCGCACCAGGCGCGGCGCGCCGCGAGGTCCAGCCGCAACGCCCCCGCGCGCAGGTTCTGCCCGGCGCGGATGCGCCCGCGCCGCAGCACGGCCTCGCAGCGCGCGATCAGCTCGGCGACGGCGAAGGGTTTGACGATGTAGTCCTGCGCACCCAGGCTCAGGCCCCTGACGCGGTCGGCGACCTCGTCGCGCGCGGTCAGCAGCACCACCGGCGGGCCGCCTTCGTCGCGCAGCCGGCGGCACACGGCGAAGCCGTCCATGTCGGGCAGCCCGGCGTCGAGCAGCACCAGGTCGAAGCCCGCCTGTGCGACCGCGGCCAGCGCAGCGCCGCCGCTGTGCCGCGCCACGACCTCCCAGCCGGCGGTGCGCAGGCTGCGCGCGGTCGACTCGCACAGCATCGCATCGTCCTCGACCAGCAGCACGCGGCGCAAAACCCCGTAGAAATTCGACATCTCGGCGACCTCGGCCGGTGCGGGCAGGCCTACAGCATGTCCCGGATCACCAGCGCGAGTTCCACCGCCAGCACCACGACGATCAGGATTTCGATGCGGAACTCGCGCAGGAAGTGGCTGAAGTCGGTCAGGCGGTCGTTGACCGTATCGTAGATCTCCTGCGCCACCTCGATCTGGTCGTCCAGCGTGCGCAGCCGCTCGGCGAAACCGGCCTGCAGCGTCATCTCCGACAGCAGCCGCTGGCTCGCGCCCGACAGTGTGTCGCCCGGCAACGCCAGCAGCGCACCCAGGCGCGTCAACCGGATGCGGCTGCTGTGCGCCGACTGCGTCAGCAGGCCCACGCGCCGCTGCTGGCCCAGGTCGGCGGTCTTGACGGCGTGCGTCAGCACGACGTCCTGTTCGGCAGCCTGCAGGTTCACGTGGGCGATCTGCTCGATCGCGCGCAGTTCGCCCTCGATCCAGCTGAAGCGGGCCACCGCGGCGGCCACGTCGGGCAGCCGCTCGGCCGCGCCGAGCACCACGACGCGCTGCGGCGTCCAGATGATGCGGTCGCCGCGCACCAGCAGGTCCAGCCGCAGCGCGCCGCGCGGCCCGGCGAGCGTCCAGGCGTCGGCCTGCTGCTGCAGCGCGTACGGCGTGGCCACACCCGAGGGCAGGAACACCATGCCGGGGCCGGCGGCGCTGCCGTCGAGCATCTGCGTCAGCGCGACTTCGTGCCAGCGCGTGTGCTCGGGCTCGCTCGCCGCCTCGAGACGCCACGCGGTGGCGCCTGCCGCCGCCGGCACGGGTTCGTCGCGTGTCATCGGCTGTCCTGGGGCTTGATCGGAAACTCGGCGAAAGGCGCTTCGACGTCGTCGATGTACGGCGGTGGCACGAAGGCCACGCCGTCCTCGAGGATCGGCCCCGGCAGCGACAGCAGGAAGCGGGTCTCCTTGCTCAGCGTGAAGCAGGCCTGCAGGTACTCGCCGCTCAGGTGGTCCATCCACTCGGCACCCAGGCGCTGTTCGATGCGCCGGTCGATGTCTTCGGCGCGCCAGTCCGATGGCCGCCACCAGTCCGACGCGATGATGAAGCCCCACGCGCCGAGGAACGATGGCACCGTCGCCTGATAGCTGTGCACCTCGGGGAACACGGTGCGCAGCGTGCGCGCCAGCGCGGCGTGGGCGCGGTCGTCGAGAAACGAGAACTCCAGGCCCTGCACGACGACGATCGCGCCGGGGCGCAGCCGCCCGCGCAGCAGTTCGTAGAACTGGCGCGTGTACATCGCTTGCGCCGGGCCGCCGTCGAGCATGTCGACGACGTCGATGATCACCACGTCGTAGCTGCCGTCGTCCTGCTCGACGAACTTGCGCCCGTCGAGCGCGAGCACCCGTGCGCGCGGGTCTTCGAACGCGCCGCGGTGCCACGACACCAGGTGTTCGCGGCACAGCTCGACCAGCTCGGCGTCGATGTCGATCATCGTTGCCGCACGCACGCTGGCGTGCACCAGCACTTCGCGCAGCGTCGCGCCCTCGCCGCCGCCGATGATCAGCACGTCGCGCGGGTGGTCGTGCGCCAGCATCGCCGGCTGCACCAGCAGCTCGTGATAGAGCGCTTCGTCGTCCTCGGCGCTTTGGATCGTGCCGTCGAGCATCAGCGCGCGGCCGTAGTTGTAGGTGTCGGCGATCAGCACGCGCTGAAAGGCGGTGCGGCCGCTGAAGACGATGCGGATCAGCTGGTAGTGGAAGCTGTCGAAGGGGTCGGAGTCTTCGACGAAGACGATGCGCCCGTCGGCCGGCGGGTCCTCCTCTTCGACGTAGCAGCGGTTGGGCGGCAGCAGTGGCAGCGCATAGGGGCGCTGCTTCAGCGCGAGCGGCTGCGGCGGCGGCATCGGTGTGTTCATAGCGGGTTGCGCTGCGGGTCGTGGCGGCGCTGCGGCGGCCTCAGGTGCTTGGGCAGGCGGAACATGCGCTCGTGCGTGGCGCCGTCGTAGAAGCGCAGCACCCCCTCGAGGCCGTGGCGCGCGATGCGCTGGTTCACCGCACGGTCCGACGCCATCGCGATCGTGCCCATGCTCGGGCCGGCGAGCACGAACGACCACTCCGACCAGAACGATTCGACGAAGGTCGCGTACGAAATGCAGTTGCCGAAGACCGCGCACACCTCGGCCACCGTGTCGGCGTGAGCCTGCGCCGTGCGCAGGCCGAGTTCGCCGGCCTGCATGACGAACGCGCCCGCCGGCTTCAGGCAGGCCGCGGCAGCGGCAAGAAAGCGCGGGCCGTAAGTCGACGCCGCGGCGGTGCCCGGCAGGTAGTCGCAGACGTCGCTGATGATCAGGTCGAACTGGCACGGCCGCCGCGCGAGGTAGTCGAAACCGTCGCCGATGTGCAACTCCAGGCGGCGGTCTTCGAAGGCGCCGCGGTGCCAGGCGTGCAGTTCGCTGCGCGCGAAGCCGATCAACTCGGCGTCGATGTCGACCATGACGACGCGTTCGACGTCGCTGCGCCGCAGCACCTCGCGCAGCGTCGCGCCTTCGCCGCCGCCGATGATCAGCACCTGCTGCGGCTGCTGCAGGCCCAGCAGCGCCGGCTGCACCAGCGCTTCGTGATAGACGAACTCGTCGCGCTCGGCCGACTGGGTCTCGCCGTCGATCACGAGCATGCGGCCGAACGCGGCCGTGTCGATCAGCGCCACGTCCTGCCAGCGCGTCGTCCTTTGCAGCGGCACGGACTCGAGCTCGAAGCGGCGCTGCTCGCCGTTGACGGTTTCGACGAACCAGCGGCCGTCGCCGCTGACGACGCCCGACGGCGGCTTGGCGGCCGGCGCGAGCACGGCTGTAGTGCTTGTAGTGAGGTCCATCGTCACGCCTGCTCGCCGCGATCGAAGCGCCGCAGCCGCGGCGCGCGCGAGCCGAAAGCGTCGACCAGGTAGGCCACCGCGCGGTCGAGATCGAGCACCGGCCCGCAGGTGAAGACGTCGATCGCCGCGTAGCGTTTTTCGGGCCAGGTGTGGATCGCGATATGCGACTCGGCGATGACGACGACACCCGAAATGCCCCAGGGCGCGAACTTGTGGAAGACGACCTCGACGATCGTCGCCGCGGCGCGCCGGGCCGCTTCGAGCAGCGTGCTGCGCACCCAGTCGATGTCGTCGAAGCGTTCGGTGTCGCACTCGTAAAGGTCGAGCACGATCTGCTTGCCGACCGACGTGGCGTGCAGCGCCGCGGGCATGCCGCAAGCCGCGCTCGGCGCAACCAGGATCTGGTGGTTCATTTGACGGTGTTCCCTCGCATCGAGCCAGTCGCCCGGTGCGGTCGCACTCTAGGCGGGGGGTCTGAAGCGCCGCTGATCGCTGCCTGACGGCTGCCTGAACGGCGTCGCGTCGCGACACGCGGCTGCCGTGGACATCGCCGCGGTCTGCGCCTAAGCTCGCCCGCCATGACCACACCACGGCTTGCGATCATCGGCGGCAGCGGCATCTACGACCTCGCCGGATTGGCCGACACGCGCTGGGTCGCGGTCGACACGCCGTGGGGCGCGCCGTCGGACGAGATCTTCCTCGGCCGCCTGGGCGAGGCCGAACTCGCCTTCCTGCCGCGCCACGGCCGCGGCCACCGCATCGCGCCTTCGCAGGTGAACTACCGCGCCAACATCGCGGCGCTGAAGATGCTGGGCGCGACCGACGTGCTGTCGCTGTCGGCGGTCGGCTCGCTGCGCGCCGAGCTGCCGCCGGGCAGCTTCGTCGTCGTCGACCAATTCATCGACCGCACGCATGCGCGCGACAAGAGCTTCTTCGGCAGCGGCCTCGTTGCCCATGTGTCGATGGCCGACCCGGTGTGCCGCCGCCTGGGCGACCACCTCGAGGCGGCGCTTCGCGCGCGCTCGGTGCCGCATGCGCGCGGCGGCACCTACCTCACGATCGAAGGGCCGCAGTTCTCGACCCGCGCCGAGTCCGAGCTGTACCGCTCGTGGCACTGCAGCGTGATCGGCATGACCAACATGCCCGAAGCCAAGCTCGCACGCGAGGCCGAGCTTTGTTACGCGTCGGTGGCGATGGTCACCGACTTCGACTGCTGGCATCCGGCGCACGACGCGGTGACGGTCGACGCGGTGGTCCGCGTGCTGCTGGGCAACGCCGAGACGGCACGCGAGCTGGTGCGCGACCTGGCCGGCGCGCTGCGCGCCGACCCCCATGGCGCCGGCTGTGCCTGCCGGCACGCGCTCGACCACGCGCTGATCACGGCGCCGGCGGCGCGCGACCCGGCGATGGTGCAGCGGCTGCAGGCCGTCGCCGGGCGCGTGCTGGCCCCTCGAACCCCGGCTGCGAAATGAAAGTCGGCGGCGTGCCGATGCGACCCATCCGCGCGCTGCCGGCGCGTGATGCGGTCGAGGTGATCGACCAGCGGGCGCTGCCGCACCGGCTGCTCGTGGTGCGGCTCGATTCGCCGCAGGCGGTGTTCACCGCGATCCGCGACATGTGGCTGCGCGGGGCGCCGCTGATCGGCGCGGCCGCGGCCTACGGACTGGCCTTGCAGATGAACCGCGACGCCGGCGACGGCGCGCTCGAGGACTGCGCGCAGCGGCTGCGCGGCGCGCGCCCGACCGCGGTCAACCTGGCGTGGGCGATCGAGCGTGTGCTGTGCCTGCTGCGCCCGCTGGCGCCCGCGGCACGGCCTCAGGCGGCCTGGGCCGCAGCCGACGCCATCGCCGAGGACGACGTCGCCGTCAACCGCGCGATCGGCGAACATGGGCTGGTGCTGCTGCGTGCCATCGCCGCGCGCCGGCCGGGCCCGGTGCGCGTGCTGACCCACTGCAACGCCGGCTGGCTGGCCACCGTCGACTGGGGCACCGCGACGGCGCCGATCTACCTGGCCCACCAGCAGGGGCTGGCGCTCGAGGTCTGGGTCGACGAAACGCGCCCGCGCAACCAGGGCGCCAGCCTCACCGCGTGGGAGATGGCGCAGGCCGGCGTGCCGCACCAGCTGATCGCCGACAACGCCGGCGGCCACCTGATGCAGCGCGGCGAGGTCGACATCGTGCTCGTCGGCTGCGACCGCGTGAGCGCGCGCGGCGACGTGTGCAACAAGATCGGCACCTACCTGAAGGCGCTGGCGGCACACGACAACGGCGTGCCGTTCTACGTCGCGATGCCGCTGTCGACGCTGGACCGCGCCAGCGTCGACGGCCTGGCCGAGATCCCGATCGAGCAGCGCGCCGAGCGCGAGGTAACGCATGTGGCGGGCCGCACCGCAGCGGGCGAAGTCGTCGAGGTGTCGATCGCCCCGGCCGGCACACGGGCGGCGAACCCGGCCTTCGACGTCACGCCGGCGCGGCTGGTCAGCGGCCTGATCACCGAACGCGGCGTGGTCGCCGCCGACGCCGAGGCGCTGCGCCATGTCGGATGAAGCACTGCGCCGCAGCGCGGTCGCCGCCGTCAAGCGCCTGGACGCACTGGGCCTGAACCGCGGCAGCAGCGGCAACCTGAGCCTGCGGTCGCCGGCCGGCGGCTTCTGGATCACGCCCACCGGCATGGCCTGCGAGGAGATCGTGCCGAACAGCCTGGTCTGGCTCGCCGACGACGGCACGGTGAAGCAGGGCGACTGGGCGCCTTCGACCGAGTGGCCTTTCCACCGCGCGATCTACCTGGCGCGCCCGGACCTGCAGGCGATCGTGCACACGCATTCGCCGCACGCCACCGCGCTGGCCTGCCTGCGCCGCCCGCTGCCGGCCGTGCACTACATGGTCGCGATCGCCGGCGGCGACGACGTGCCGTGCACGCCCTACCACCTGTTCGGCAGCGACGCGCTGTCGGCGGCGGTGGCCGACGCCTTCGAAGCCCGCGATGCCTGCCTGCTGGCCAACCACGGCCTGGTAGCCGGCGGGGCGACGCTGGCGCAGGCGATGAAGGTGGCGCTCGAGGTCGAGGCGCTGGCCGGCATCTACCTGCAAACGCTGGCCGCCGGCACGCCGACGCTGCTGTCGCACGCGCAGATGGCCGAGGTGATCGAGCGCTTCAAGAGCTATGGCAAGGCGCGCCGCGCGGGCTGATGCGCGGCGGCGCCGGCCGCGCCCCGGCGCGCTCAGCCGCCGGCCGCCGCCAGTGCCGCGTTGAAGGTCGCGCTCGGGCGCATCACCGCCTTGACCTTGGCGTCGTCGGCCATGTAGTAGCCGCCGATGTCGACCGGCTTGCCCTGCACCGCCGCCAGCTCGGCCACGATCTTGGCCTCGTTGTCGGCCAGCGTCTTGGCCAGCGGCGCGAAGTGCTTGGCGAGCTGCGCATCCTCGGTCTGCGCCGCGAGTTCCTGCGCCCAGTACATCGCCAGGTAGAACTGGCTGCCGCGGTTGTCGAGCTCGCCGGTCTTGGGGCTGGGCGACTTGCGGTTGTCGAGCAGCTTGCCGGTGGCCGCGTCCAGCGTGCGCGCCAGGATCGCCGCCTTCTTGTTGCCGGTCTTCAGCCCCAGGTCTTCCAGGCTCACGGCGAGCGCGAGGAACTCACCCAACGAGTCCCAGCGCAGGTGGTTCTCCTCGACCAGCTGCTGCACGTGCTTGGGCGCCGAGCCGCCGGCCCCCGTTTCGTACATGCCGCCGCCGGCCATCAGCGGCACGATCGACAGCATCTTGGCGCTGGTGCCCAGTTCCATGATCGGGAACAGGTCGGTCAGGTAGTCGCGCAGGATGTTGCCGGTGACGC
>CAYZGL010000044.1:0-21219 GCA_964477985.1 uncultured Rubrivivax sp.
ACAAAACCGCCACCTCACCGGCGAATAGACGCGGATTTACACCGGCGCCAACAGCGAGTACCCGCAGGTCTCGTTGGCCGATGCGCGCAAGGCGCGTGACGACGCCCGCGAGCTGATCCGCCAGGGCCGGCACCCCGCCCATGCGCGGCAGACCGAGCGCACGCGGCAGATCAACGCCAACGCGCTGACCTTCAAGGCCATTGCCGAGGAGTGGATCGAGAAGAAGCGCAGCCGCTGGGCGCCGTACTACCTGATGCAGGTGGAGCGCGGGATGAAGAAGGACATCTACCCGCGCACCGGCCGGCTGCCGATCCGCTCGGTCACCGCGGCCGACGTGCTGGCCATCCTGGACCGCGCCACCAAGCGCGGCGCGGAGGTGGTGGCGCTGAACCTGCGGCAGTGGTGCTCACAGGTGTTCCGCTACGCCGTGGCCACGCTGCGCGCCGACCACGATCCGGCCTCGGCCCTGCGTGGCGCCGTCATCCGCCCGCCGGTCAACCACAGCCGGCCGATGGACCGTGACGAGATCGCCGCCTTCCTGCGCAAGCTGCAAGGCTTCGGCGGCCACCGCACCACGGTGATCGCGCTGCGCCTGCTGCTGCTGACCTTCGTGCGCACGATCGAGATGCGCAAGGCCGAGTGGACCGAGGTGGACCTGGCCGCCGCCGAGTGGCGCATCCCGGCCGAGAAGATGAAGATGCGCCGGCTGCATATCGTGCCGCTGTCCACGCAGGCGGTGGCGCTGCTCACCGAGCTGACGGGCATCACCGGCGCCGGGCGCTGGCTGTTCCCCAACCACCGCCGGCCGCACGACGTGATGTCGGCCACCACCGTCAACCACGTACTGATGAGCCTGGGCTTCGCGTCGGCCACCGTCACCGCGCACGACTTCCGCGCCACCGCGTCGACGCGGCTGCACGAGATGGGCCTGCGCTCCGACTTCATCGAGCTGCAGTTGGCCCACGTGGAGCGCAACCGGGTGCGGGCAGCCTACAACCATGCCGACCACCTGGCCGAGCGCGCCGCGATGATGCAGACATGGGCCGACTGGCTGGACGCCATCGCGGCGGACAACCCCGGCGCGTGCAGCGCCAAGGGCTGACCGCCTCGGTCAACCTCACGCAGCCTTCGCTTCCATCGCGTCGGCCCCATCAGTTTGGCTGGCCTTGCGCCGCGGCCGGCCCAGGATGGCCCCCAGGTAGGCCCGCGAGGCGCGGGGCCTCGAATGGCCGGCCATTTTCGAGACAGCCAGGCACGCAGCCTTCACCTCGCTCGACGCGTCGCTGGCGCCACCGCGCACTGGCGGCTGCTGCCCTGTGCGCACCACGTACTCGCCGATCAGCGCCTCGTGCCGCAAGCCGTGCGCCGTCACGCCCAGCTTGCGCTTGGTGAGGCCGAACTTTCGCAACACGTAGGCGAAGCGTTGCATGTTCTGCTTCAGTGACCGGTCGGGACGGCCCAAGTGGGCTTCCACGTCGGTGCCCGCCACACGCTGCGCATGCGCGATGGCCTGCTGGCGCTGCGGCGTGTCCAGCGGCAGGTAGCGCGGCCGGCCGTTCTTCGCCCCCTGGCGCACCCACAGGTAGTGGTCGGCCTGGCGCTCTTCGGGCGGCGGGCCCGTCGCCTCGAATGGCACGACCAGGGCGTTCGGCCGCAGCATCACCGACTCCTTCTTGCGCAGGCCGAAGGCGTGGATCACGCGGAGCGACGCCCCCACGTAGGCGTCGTAGGCGCTCACACGTAGCAGCAGTGCGTCGATGTCCAGCCCCTGGGCCGACCAGCTCTTGTCGCGCTCGGCCACCTCGTGGCGCTGGTACTCGTGCAGCTCCAGGCCATAGAAGGCCGGCCCACGAACGAAGCCGGGCTTGCCGGTCCACAGCGCCAGCCCGCGCAGAAAGCTCAGGTAGGTCTGGATCGTTGCGGGCTTCAGCTTGTCGTCGCGCCATACCTGCACCATGGCGCGGATGTGCTTCTGCCCCAGGTTGCGCGGGTCGGGCAGGGTCTTGAAGCCGGCGCGGTCGTGCAGGGCCGCGTAGAAGCGTCGCAGGAACTCGGCGCGATCCTGCCGGGTCTTGTGCGACACGGTCTTCTGCCGCGACGTGTGCTGCTGGTTGTGCAGGCGCAGCAGCACCTCCAGCACCTGCAGCGGGTCGGCCTGGCCGGGGCGGTGGCGCGCCAGGACGTCGGCGTCGGTCAGGCCAGCCCAGTCGCGTAGGCGCGGCGGTTGGTGGGCGGTGCGGCCCACTGGCGGCGGGCGGAGGCGGGAAGATGGCGGATCGATGGAAAGGCGGGGCATGGTCAGCTCCGGTTGAAGGGTTGACATCGGCGCGCGTCCCTTTCCATGTCGCCATGGCGCGCGCCAGGGGTGGAATCGATGCAGGTGCCTGCCCGGCGGATTCCGTCGCCGGGCGCGGCCGTGGCCTTGTGCTTGCGATGCAGCGCGCGCCACGTGCGCGCTGCACCGACCCAGGGGTTCGCCAGCGTTGGCGGCGGTGCCGCTTGCTGGCTCGGTCATCCTTAAAAATGTGAACGGGTTGATCCGGCCCGTGCGCGGGTTTCCGCGCCGCACGGGGTGGGTGATGGCGCCAGCCTCGGGGGCGGACGGCATCGGCAGCCAGGTCGGGCCTGCTGCCTTCGATGGATCAGGTCTCTGCGCTTTCGCAGCGCCATCCACCTGCATGGGTCCGCCCCTCACCGAGAGTCCGGGGCGGTGTCAGGTGCACGAGCGAGGGCGGCGCGCGGCGGAGCCCATCAGGGCAAACACGACCACGCGCCGGGCCGCTCACGAGTGGCGGCCGGTGCTCGAATGGATGGCGGGACGCTGTGCACGGCATCGGGTGCCGGCACGGCTGGGGCACGGTCTGCAGCGCGCTTCAGGAGCGCCCGGCGCGGTGGCCGGTGGGCTGCAGCAATCAGCTCTGCGAAGGGGAACCAACGTCCGCGACCTCGGGGGTCACGGCCAGCCGGGCTCAGGGCCAGGCCTCAAAGGGCAGGTAACGACTGCAGCGCCTCTTCGCTCCAGCGGAGCAGGCCATGAGGGAGGCCCAAGGGAGCCTGTAGTGGACGCGCGGGGCGCGGGTGTCGTCAACGGGCGCGGCGCAGGCGCCCGCCGCAATCGGCCGGATTCACGGGTACTTGCATGGGCAAGTGATGCAGGGGCAAGGCGGCTCTGTTTGCGGAACGCCGGCACGGCGCGCGCCGCCCCTGGGGTTGACGACTGTGCGATTGGCCTCTGGTGGTGAACCGGGTATGCGATGCGCGGGTCTTGGGCCGGCCTCTCAAGCGCTGCGGCATCGTCGCGGTGTCACCCTACTGCTACTGCGATGACACCTTCGGCGGCACGCCTCTGTCCGGTGTCACTGCGGCGCCACTGGGGTGGCACTCGAATGCCACTGCCGTGACAGTGACGCGCCGAAGTCCGGCTCGCCGGCGTGCATAGGGTTGAACTGCTGTCGTCGCATGGGACGGTGGCCGGATCTTCATCCGGAGCAAGACCATGCGTACCTTTCAATGGGTCAGCGGCGAGCTGACCGAAGTCCAGCGCTTCATCAACGTGCCGATGCGCTGGTGCGAGCAGTACCCGGCACGCGAGCGGCGGGAGCTGTGGATCCGGTCGACTGGGGGCATCGAGCTGAAGCTCGTCGTGCACACCCGCGCCATGCCGGCCCGCCGCGGGCACCAGGTGCTGGCCGTGCTGCACCGCAGGCAACTGGTCGGCCTGCGCAACCTGTCGACGGGCGCGCAGGTCAACTTCGTGCGCAGTGACCCGCTGCTGCTGTGGCGGCGGTGTGACGGCGTAGCGGTCATGTTGCTCGTGATCGTTGGTGTGATGGCCGGGCTCATGGGGTCGCTCGCGGAGGGCGCCTTGGCCACTCTGGCGGCAGTGGGCTGCCCGCCGATGTGGATCCTGGTCCGATGGCTTCGTCGGTGTGGCCTGTCGGCCGAAGTAGAGCGCGCATTCGAGACGGCGCAAGACCAGATGGAGGGGCGTGTGCAGCTTCGAAGGGTCAAGTGATGCAGGTCAGCCCGACCCGCATCACTCGGCCGAGACGGGCGCGAAACCCGACCAGATTGGTTGTCTATGGACGTTGCAGAAACGTTGCGGCAGAATTGCGGCAACGCAACTGGAGGCATCCATGGACGCACCGCAAAGTGTCTCACCCCTCGAACTGGGTCGCCACCTCACGCACGTTCGTGAGCGGGCCGGCATCAAGCAGGCCGAGCTGGCGCGTCGGGTGACTTGGAGCCCAGCCGTCCTGTCGCGTATCGAGAGCGGCGAGCGGCCCGTTGCTGCCGAGGAGCTGGAGCAGCTGCTGGAGGCGATCGACACCCCTGAGGCAGCGCAGCTCAAGTCAGCGCTGGGGCGCCAGTGGGCTGTGATCGAGCGGCCGGGCCTCGACCATCCTGACCAGGATCTGCTGTGGTCGGCGGAAGAGGTGGCGCAGCAACTGCGCTCCTTGGCTCAGCAGCCGGACGTGAAGCACGCGTTCGAGCGCCGGCTGTCCGCGTATGTGCAGGAGCTGGGCGCCGTCGCAGGCTTGTTGCTCAAGCGCGAACATCAGGTGGCCTTCATCGGCAGCATCGGTATCGGCAAGTCCACGGCCATCTGCCGTCTCGCCGGGCTGGAGGTGGCGGTGCCGGATTCGCCCAACCCGGCGCCGGTGCTGGAAGCTGGAGCGGGTGGCATCACGATCTGCGAGGTGCATCTGCGCCGGGGCCCCGGATACGGCTTGATCATCGAGCCGCGCAGCGACGAGGAGATCCGCGCCGACGTCACCGACTTCGCCGAATACGTGCGCGGTGCCGATGCCTCGTCAGCCGAGGGCGAGGGCGACGAAGAGTCCCAGGGCATCTCCAAGGAAGTGGAGCGGGCCATCCGCAACCTGGCGGGCCTGCGTGTCCGGCGAGAGAAGGGCGCCGACGGCAAGACCATCCGGCGCGACGCGGCCAAGGAGCTGGCCAAGAAGTCTGGCAGTACGCGCGAGCTGGTGGTCGAGATCCTGTCCCTGATGGAGCTGCACCGTCGGGACCGGCGGGACATCTGGCACGACGCCAGCACCGGCAAGCAGCCGCTTGAGTGGTTGAAGGACACCTTCGAGAAGGTCAACAACGGCCGTCACCCGGAGTTCACGCTGCCGCGTCGGATCGAGGTGATCGTGCCTGACGCGCTGCTCCAGGCTGACGATCTGTCGATCCGATTCATCGACACAAAGGGTATCGACCGCACCGCTGCGAGGGCCGACCTCGAAGGGCTGCTCGATGACCCGCACACGCTGGCGGTGCTGTGCTCGGGCTTCAACAACGCCCCGGCGGCCGAGGCGCGGCTGCTGCTCGAACGCGCGAAAGAGGCTGGCGTACGCGGACTGAACGAGAAGGCTGCTCTGCTTGTCCTGCCGCGGCCTAGCGAGGCCTTGGCCGTCAAGGACGAGTCGGGTCAGAAGGTCGAGACGGCGGAAGAGGGATACGAACTCAAGGGCGAGCAGGTCGCCATGAGCCTGCAGCCGATCGGCATGGAAAGCCTGGCGGTCGGCTTCTTCAATTCGTACCAGGATGATCCGGCGGCCCTCCGCGCCTTCCTGGCCGACCGCCTGCTGGCCGCGCGCAAAGCCTTCCGTGGCCGACTCTTCGAGATCGTGACCAACGCCAAGGCTCTGTTGCTCAACTATGAGCAGGAGCAGGCCCAGGCCGTCATCCGCCAGGCGGCATCGCAGCTGCAGACCTGGATCCAGCGCAATCGCACCCCGAAGCGGCTGAACGTCCATGTGCAGGACAGCCTGCTGGAGCAGATGACGCGGGCGTACGCAGCGACGGTGCGTGCCTCCGTCAATCGCGAAGGCGAATGGCACAACCTGAACTACGGCCACCACCTGGGCTATGGCGCTCGCCGCATGGCGGCGCTGTCGCTCGGAACGGCCGTTCAAGGCTTCACCGAGGTGTGCCAGAACATGGCCGCAACCCCGGGGCTGGAGGAAGCAAAGGAACTCATCGCCCAGGCCGAGCGCCTGCTTCAGACCGCCTACGACGAACTGCTGCTCAAGGTCCAGTTGATGGGCCAGACCTCGTTCCGCGACGAGCTGAAGCTGGACAAGGCCTTCTGGAGCGCCTGCCAGAACGAGTGGGGCCGGGGCGGTGGCTACAAGGACCGCGTGGCCAGCCACAGCCGTGACTGGTTCGGCCAGACCGAGCGGCTTGAACTGGAAGGTGAGCTGCTGTCGATGATCCAGCGCGAGTGGGACGCCGCGCTCGCCCGCATCGAGGCCCTGCTGGGTACCGATGAGTGAGCCGCTTGCACCGAGTCACCACCATGAGCGAAGCCCTGCACACCGAATCACGCCGCCGTTTCAGGGCCGCATGGATTGCGGCCGGCGGCACCGTTGAAGACGTGCGCCGCACCGGCGAGGAGCGCTACCGGCACGCGTTGTGCGCCCATCCGATCCGCACGAACAAGCGGCGCAAGGATGTCCCGGCGAAACTGCTGAGCAGCTACAACGCGATCCAGCGCCTGCTGCCCCGGCAGGGCGCCCACTGAGAACAAGAACCGATGGCCATCAAGAAGTCCCAGCTCTACAGCAAGCTCTGGCAGTCGTGCGACGAACTGCGCGGCGGCATGGATGCCAGCCAGTACAAGGACTACGTGCTGACGCTGCTGTTCGTCAAGTACGTGTCCGACAAGTACGCCGCCGATCCGGCTGCGCTCATCGAGGTGCCGCCCGGCGCCCGCTTCGCGGACATGGTGGCTGCCAAGGGCGACAAGGAGATCGGCGACCGCATCAACAAGATCATCGGCAAGCTGGCTTCAGTCAACGACAGCCTGAAGGGCGCGATCAACGTCGCCGACTTCAACGACGAGGAAAAGCTCGGCAAGGGCAAGGAGATGGTGGACCGCCTCTCCAAGCTGGTGGCCATCTTCGAAGGCCTGGACTTCGGCCGCAACCGCGCCGAGGGCGACGACCTGCTGGGCGACGCCTACGAATACCTGATGCGGCACTTCGCCACCGAGTCGGGCAAGAGCAAGGGCCAGTTCTATACGCCGGCCGAGGTGTCGCGCGTGATGGCGCAGCTGATCGGCCTGGACAAGGCCACGTCGGCCACGCAGACCATCTACGACCCCACCTGCGGCTCAGGCTCGCTGCTGCTGAAGGCGCACGACCTGGCCAAGAGCTGCACCGGCCATGACCTGACCATCTACGGGCAGGAGATGGACAACGCCACGTCGGCGCTGGCGCGCATGAACATGGTGCTGCACGACTGCCCCACGGCCGAGATCTGGCCCGCCAACTCGCTCGCCAGCCCGCACTTCAAGGACGTGCGCAACGCGCTGCGGCTGAAGGCCTTCGACTACGTGGTGGCCAACCCGCCCTTCTCGCAGAAGAACTGGACCAGCGGGCTGGACCCGGCCAACGACCTGTACGGCCGCTTCGGACTGAAGGAGCACGACTGGGGCGTGCCGCCGCCGAAGAACGGCGACTACGCCTTCCTGCTGCACATCCTGACGAGCCTGAAGAGCACCGGCCGCGGCGCGGTGATCCTGCCGCACGGCGTGCTGTTCCGCGGCGGCGCTGAAGGATCGATCCGCAAGAAGCTGGTGCAGCAGGGCGTGATCCTGGCCCTCGTCGGCCTGCCGGCCAACCTGTTCTACGGCACCGGCATCCCGGCCTGCATCGTCGTGCTGGACAAGGCCGGCAGCGCGGGCCGCCGCGGCGTGTTCATGATCGACGCCAGCAAGGGCTACATCAAGGACGGCAACAAGAACCGGCTGCGCGCGCAGGACATGCACCGCATCGTCGACACCTTCGCCCGCCAGCTGGAGCAGCCGCGCTACGCGCGCATGGTGCCGGTGGCCGAGATAGCGGCCAACGACTTCAACCTGAACCTGCCGCGCTACATCGACACCAGCGAGCCCGAAGACCTGCAGGACATCGAGGCGCACCTGTTGGGCGGCATCCCCGACCGCGACCTGGACGCGCTGGCGGCCTACTGGCAGGTGCTGCCCGGTGTGCGCGCCCAGCTGTTCGAATCATTGAAGGAGAAAGAGGGCCGCCCCGGCTACAGCCGGCTGCTGGTAGAGCCTGCACAGGTGAAGGCCACGATCTTCGGGCACCCGGAGTTCACGGCCTTCCGGCAGCAGGTGCAGACTCGCTTCGAGGCCTGGCGCACGGCGCAGCGGCCCGGCCTCGTGGCCCTGAAGCCCGGCGACTCACCCAAGCACCTGATCGAGACGCTGTCCGAGGCCTTGCTCGCCGCTTTCCAGGGCGCGCCCGCGGCGCCGTCAGGCGCTGCTCCACAACTCATCGACGCCTACTCCGTCTACCAGCGGCTGATGGACTACTGGGACGAGACGATGAACGACGACGCCTGGGCCATCGCGCTGGATGGCTGGCAGGCGCTGGCCGACGGCAAGCCGAACTTCGACCTGATCCCCGAGCGGCTGGTGATCGCCCGCTGGTTTGCCGAGGAGCAGGCGCAGGCGGATGCGCTGGAAGCCGAGCGCGATGCCGTCACGCTCGAGCTGGAGGAATTGATCGAGGAGCACGGCGCCGACGATGGGCCGCTGGACGAGGCCAGGAACGACAATGGCAAGGTCACGGCCAAGGGCGTGAAGGACCGGCTGCGCGAGATTCAGGGCGACAAGGATGCCGATGAGGAGCGCGCGGTGTTGGAGAAGCTGAAGGCGCTGTTCGACAAGGAAGCAATGGCGGGCAAGAAGCTGAAGGATGCGCAGAGGGCGCTGGCGGCCAAGGTGCTATCGAAGTTTGGACAGCTCACCACCGACGAAGTCAAGGTACTGGTGGTCGATGACAAGTGGATAGCGGCACTCCGCTCGCGCCTCGAAGATGAGCTTGCTCGGATCAGCCTGGGCCTAACCGGCCGTGTACGGCAGCTTGCCGAGCGGTATTCGATGGCTGTGCCGGGGCTTGCGGCGGAACTTGATGCACTGGCTGCGCGCGTTTCGAAACACTTGGCTGCGATGGGGTACGAGTGACCAGCGAGGCTGACTTCTTCGCTTCAGATGCTGGCCCGATTCCTGTCGGGTGGGAAGCATCCGCCGTGGGTGCTGAATTCGACGTGCGCTTGGGAAAGATGCTTGACGCCGCTCGGAACGTGGGAGAGCCGAAGCCTTACCTTGGCAACCGCTCTGTGCAGTGGGGACAAATTGACGTCAACGACCCGGGCATGGTCCCGCTGACGCGGGCTGAGCAGCTGGCATTGAGGCTGCGCAGCGGCGATCTTCTTGTCTGCGAAGGTGGTGAGGTTGGCCGCGCGGCCATCTGGCGCGATGAGTTGCCCGAGTGCTACTACCAGAAGGCGCTGCACCGGCTGCGTCCGCGGAACGGCTACAGCCCTGAGTTGATGGCTGCCTACCTGCGCTTTTGGTCCGATCGAGGTGCGCTTGCCGACTACGTGACGCAAACCAGCATCGCGCACTTGCCGCGGGAGAAGCTCGTCACAGTTCCCTTGCCGCGGCCTCCAGCGATAGAGCAGCGCGCAATCACGGCTGCCTTGTCGGATGTCGATGCCCTGCTCACCAAGCTCGACCAACTGATCGCCAAGAAGCGCGACCTCAAGCAGGCTGCGATGCAGCAGTTGCTGAACGGGCGGACAAGGCTGCCAGGCCACTCAGGGCAGTGGAGATCGACGTCGATAGGGGCATTTGCAGACGTCATTCGCGGCGTCGCCTACCGGGGCGACAGCGATCTTTACCCGTACGCCCACCCAAGTGCTGTGGTGCTGCTGAGGGCAAACAATGTGCGCGACGCATCGATCAACCTCGATGAGGTGCAGTTCGTCGACGAGGCCTGCGTCGCCGACGTTCAGTTGCTCCGCCTCAACGACATCCTCATCTGTATGGCCAATGGCAGCCGGCAGCTTGTTGGCAAAGCGGCGCGATTGGTCAAGTCGCCCGTCGAGCGACTGACCTTCGGCGCATTCATGGGCTGCCTGCGAGTCCGGCGTGCTGAAGCTGATGTGAGGTTCGTCGCTCAGTTACTCCAGGCGCTGCGCTATCGGAACTACGTCGCGAATCTGCTGGCCGGCTCCAGCATCAACAACCTGAGGCCGGGCGACGTTGCTGCCATGGAGTTCGACATGCCGCCGCTGGCTGAACAACAAGCCATAGCCGACGCGCTTGCCGACATGGACACTGAACTTGCCGCCCTCGAAGCCCGCCGCGAGAAGACCCGTCAGATCAAGCGGGGCATGATGCAGGCGCTGCTGACCGGCCGGATCCGGCTGGTGTGACCGCACCAGCCGCGACAGCCTCCAGGCTCCCGATGGCTCAGGTTGGCGAAATTCCACTCGTCGGTAGCCTGGGTCTCCTGCCCGGTGAAGACGGCATCGGAGACCCCCCTCACCGGAGTCGCGTGTTGACGACTGCTATACGCTGGACGACAATCCGTGTATCTGTTGTGTATGCGCGACTAGGAGAGGCCCATGCGTGACGCCGCCATCAATCTGCGGGCACTGCCCGAGCAGCGTGATCTGATCGATCACGCCGCCAGCCTGCTGGGCAAGAACCGTTCGGACTTCATGCTCGAAGCGGCTTGCGACCGGGCACGTGCCGTCGTGCTGGATCAGGTCTTCTTCAGCCTGGACGCCGACAAGTTCAGGCAGTTCACTGCCATGCTCGACAGCCCCCCTGGCCCCAACCCGGGGCTCGAGCGCCTGATGGCCGTCAAGGCAGCCTGGAGTACCGGCGAGGCATGAGTCTGCACCTGCGCGCGCCGGAGCCGCTGGTCGCCGCTCACCGACTGACGGAATTCGGGTGCGGCGAAACGAGCCTCGACGAATGGCTCAGGCGCCGCGCATGGGTCAACCAGCAGAGCGGAGCCAGCCGAACGTTCGTCGTCGCGGATCAGACCGCTCAGGTGTTCGGCTACTACGCCATGGCTGCGGGCGCAGTCTCGCACCGGGATGCAACGGGTGGCGTGCGGCGCAACATGCCCGACCCCATCCCGGTGATGGTGCTGGCACGGCTGGCCGTTGACACCCGGGCCCAAGGCATCAAGCTCGGTGCCGCCCTGCTGCAAGACGCCGTCAACAGGGCTGTGGCGGTTTCGCACAATGCCGGTGTCCGGGCGCTGCTCGTCCATGCACTCGATGAGCGGGCCAGGCAGTTCTACGAGCACTACGGCTTTCAGGAGTCGCCCCAGCATCCGATGACGCTGATGCTGCGCTTGAACACCCTGAAGGCGTGAGGGGGCGAGGCGGGCGATGCCGCTGCGGCGCTACGCCGCCCACACCCGCAGCGGGCAGTGCCGCGCCATGTGGCAGAAGTCCCGGTCCGTGGTCAGCAGCGTCATCTTGTGGCGGATGCACAACTGCGCGATCAGTGCATCGATGGTCCCCACCTGCACGCCGGCCTGCCGGCAGGCGGTGCGCAACGCGGCGGCGTCGATGTGGTCCTGCCGGTCGGGCTGCAGCAGCGGCAGCGCGGCAAAGCGGTCGATGATCTGTTCGCGCGCCTTCGGCCCGGCAAAGCCCTGCAGCAGCTCCTGCAGCACCAGGCCGGTGGTGACCACGACGTCGGCGCCGAGCAGCGCGTCCTTCAGTTGCTGCACCTCGGGCTCGGTGGCTGCGGCATCGCGGCGCAGCCCGAGCGACCAGACGCTGGTGTCGACCAGGAGCGTCATGCGCCGCTGCGCGAGCGCTCGGCCTTGTGGTCGAAGGCCGGGTCCCACTCCAGCTTGCCCAGCAGTTCGGCCACGCGGCGCTGCTCGCGCCGCGCGATGAACTCCTGCAGTGCCTTGGTGACGGCGGCCTTTTTGGTGCGCTCGCCGCTCACTTCGACGGCGCGTTCGAGCAGTTCGGGGTCGATCGCGAGGTTGGTGGCCATGTGCAGCTCCTTGTGCGGAAGTCTACACATTGGCAGTTCTTCAGGCCAGCGGCGGTCAAGGCGTTGCGCGGGCTCTATCCGGCTTTTTCTGGAATCTAATAATCGCCTGGCCGGGCCTTGCGGCGGCGTTCACGCGTCGCTGGGCAGCGCGCGGATGGAGGGGCGCCGCTTGTAGCCGGCCTCGGCCAGCAACTGGCTGGGGCTCTTCGGTTGGGCTGCCAGCATCGTGCACAGTTCATTCACGGCGGCGGCCAGGTTCTAGTCGGTGACGGTGTCCGCCACCAGCAGGTCCAAGCCCGTTCGGCCGTTGGCCATGGGCAGGTGCGCCACGGCCCGTATCGGGGCCGCCGAGCGTGCTTTCCAGGCCCTCGCCACCCGTTCCACTGCGTCGAAGCGCTGCCCCAGGGGTGGGGCGCCTTCGTCGCTGCACATCAGCTGGTGCAGGCACTGGGTGGAGATGTGCAGGGCCGCTGCCAGGTCGGGTAGCGTCAGCCCCAGCGCCGCCTGCGCTGCGACCAGACGGTCGAGCAGCGTGTTTCGGGGTGCGGCAGGCGGCTGGCGTTCTGGCATGGCCGTGGATTGTCTCGCTCCCGGGTTGATAGCCATCTATACGCCCTTATGCGGTCAAGGCCGTATAAGGCGGCATAAGTCGCTATAGTGGCACCTGCCATGGACAAGATCCGCAACCCCTTCTCGCCGGGCGCGGGCTCGCCGCCACCCGAGCTGGCCGGCCGCGACGGCATCCTGGAGCAGGCTCGGGTGCTGTTCGGGCGGGTGCAGGCCAAGCGGCCCGAGAAGAGCCTGCTGCTGACGGGCCTGCGCGGCGTGGGCAAGACGGTGCTGCTCAATGAGATCGAGCGCATCGCGGTGGCCCAGGGCTTCAAAACCATCTTAGTCGAGTCGCACGAAGGCAAGCCGCTGGCCGTGCTGCTGGCGCCGCACTTGCGCCGCTTGCTGTTCGACCTGGATCGGGTGAAGGCGGCTGGCGACAAGGTGCGTCGCGGCCTGGGCGTGCTGCGCAGCTTCATCGGTGCCATCAAGGTGAAGGTGGGTGATCTGGACATCGGCCTGGACATCGAACCCGAGCCTGGCTCGGCCGACAGCGGCGATCTGGAGGTCGATCTGCCCAACCTGTTCGTGGCCGTGGGCGAGGCGGCGCAGGAGCGGGGCGCGGCGGTCGCCATCCTGATCGACGAGATCCAGTACTTCAGCACCGAGGAGCTGAGCGCGCTGATCATGGCCATGCACCGCATGCAGCAGCGCCAACTGCCGCTGGTGCTGGTGGGCGCGGGCCTCCCGATCCTGCCTGGGCTGGCCGGTGAGTCGAAGTCATACGCCGAGCGGCTGTTCAACTTCCCTGCCGTGGGGCCGCTGCCTGAGCCCGACGCTGCGCGTGCACTGCAGGACCCCGTGCAGGCCGAGGGCGTGGCGTTCGACCTCGATGCGCTGCACGAGATCTTCCGGCTCACCCAGGGGTATCCGTACTTTCTGCAGGAGTGGGGCTACCAGGCCTGGAACCACGCCGAGGCCTCGCCCATCGGCGCAGACGTGATCCGCGAAACGAGCGAGCTGGTGTCGCAGCGCCTGGACGAGAACTTCTTCCGCGTGCGCTTCGACCGGCTGACGCCACGGGAGAAGACCTACCTGCGCGCCATGGCCGAACTGGGCGAAGGACCGTACCGAACCGGCGACATCGCCGACAAGCTGGGCGTGAAGACCACGAGTCTGGCGCCAGTGCGCGCCAACCTGATCAAGAAGGGCATGGTCTACAGCCCCTCGCATGGCGAGATGGCCTTCACCGTGCCGCTGTTCGATGCCTTCATGCGGCGCGCGATGCCGCGCTTCGAGCCCTGACGGCGAGGTTGCCATGCCCAGCGTCGGCCAGATCGAAAAGAAGACGCAAGAGCGGGTGCTGGCGCTGCTGAGCCAGCGCCTGGGCTACACCTACCTGGGCGACTGGATCGACCGGCCCGCCAACTCGAACATCGAGCCCGAACGCCTGAAGGCCTGGTTGGCCACCCAGGGCGTGAGCGACACGCTGGCCGCACGCGCCCTGTTTGAGCTGCAGAAGGCGGCCAACGACACCAGCAAGAGCCTCTACGACCGCAACCACGCCGTCTACCGCCTGTTGCGCTACGGCGTGAAGGTGCGGCCCGAGGCGGGGGAGAACACCGTCACCGTGTGGCTGGTGAAGTGGGCAGATCCTCTGGCAAACGACTTCGCGGTGGCCGAGGAGGTGACCGTGCCCGGAGGCGACCTGGTCAGTGGCGCCAAGGCCAGCACCAAGCGGCCCGACGTGGTGCTGTACGTCAACGGCATCGCGCTGGGCGTGCTGGAGCTGAAGCGTTCCACGGTGTCCGTGTCCGAAGGCATCCGCCAGAACCTGGACAACCAGAAGAAGGAGTTCATCCAACCCTTCTTCTCCACGATGCAGTGGGTGATGGCGGGCAACGACACCGAAGGCCTGCGCTACGCCGCTATCGAGACGCCCGAGAAATACTGGCTTTCGTGGGTCGAGGAGACCGGCGAGTTCGCCGGCGAGCCCAACCTGCTGGACCGACACCTGCTGCAGCTTTGCGCGAAGCATCGGTTCCTGCAGCTGATCCACGACTTCATCGTCTTCGATGCCGGCATCAAGAAGGTGTGCCGGCAGAACCAGTACTTCGGCGTGGTGGCGGCGCAGGAGTTCATCCGCCGGCGCGAGGGCGGGATCATCTGGCACACCCAGGGCAGCGGCAAGTCGCTGACGATGGTCTGGCTGGCCAAGTGGATCCGTGAGAACCGGTCTGGTGCCCGAGTGCTGATCATCACCGACCGCACCGAGCTGGACGAGCAGATCGAGAAGGTGTTCCTCGGCGTGAGCGAGAACATCGTCCGCACGAAGAGCGGGGCCGATCTGATCGCGACGCTCGGCCAGGCCGAAGAGTCGCTGATCTGCACGCTGGTGCACAAGTTCGGCGGCAAGGACGATGACGCCGGGGCCGAGGGCGCGGCGGCCACCAAGGCCTTCGTCGAGGCGCTGCGAAGGGTGCCCCCAGGGTGGAAGGCGCAGGGCGACCTGCATGTCTTCGTCGACGAGTGCCACCGGACCCAAAGCGGTGACCTGCACAAGGCCATGAAAGGGCTGCTGCCGAGCGCACTCTTCATCGGCTTCACCGGCACACCGCTGTTGAAGGCCGACAAGGCGCGCAGCATCGAGGTGTTCGGGCGCTACCTCCACACCTACAAGTTCGACCAGGCGGTGCGCGAGGGTGTGGTGCTCGACCTGCGCTATGAGGCGCGGGACATCGATCAGTCCATCACCGCGCAGAAGAAGATCGACGAGTGGTTCGAGGCCAAGACCCAGGGCCTGAACGACCTGGCCAAGGCGCAGCTGAAGCAGAAGTGGGGCACGATGCAGCGCGTGCTCTCCAGCCAGTCGCGGCTGGAGAAGATCGTGGCCGACATCCTGCTGGACATGAGCACCCGGCCGCGGCTGATGGACGGCCACGGCAACGCGATGCTGGTGGCCGGCAGCATCTACGAGGCGTGCAAGTTCTACGAGCTGTTCGCCAAGACCGAGCTGCAACGCAAGTGCGCCATCGTCACCAGCTACATGCCCACGACGGCCGATGCCAAGGGCGAGGCGACCGGCGAGGGCGAGACGGACAACCTGCGCAAGGTCCAGGTCTACCGGCAGATGCTGGCCGACTGGTTCAACGAGCCCGAGGACGTGGCGGCCGGGAAGGCCGAGCTGTTCGAGAAGCAGGCCAAGAAGCGCTTCATCGAGCAGCCTGGGCAGCTGAAGCTGCTGATCGTGGTGGACAAGCTGCTCACCGGCTTCGACTCGCCGCCGGCCACCTACCTCTACATCGACAAGAAGATGCAGGACCACGGGCTGTTCCAGGCCATCTGCCGCGTGAACCGACTCGACGGCGAAGACAAGCCGTACGGCACCATCATCGATTACAAGGATCTGTTCAAGCCGCTGGAAGGCGCCGTGCGCGACTACACCAGCGGCGCGTTCGACGCCTTCGATGAAGACGATGTGAAGGGTCTGCTCGAGGACCGTCTGGCTTCAGGCCGGCAGGACCTGGAGGAGGCCCGCGAGGCCATCAAGGCGCTGTGCGAGCCGGTGCAGCAGCCCAGGGACTGCGCTGCCTACATGCGCTTCTTCTGTGCGGTGGAGTCAGGCAATGCCGAGCAGCTGAAGGCCAACGAGCCCAGGCGGCTGAAGCTCTACAAGGTCGCCGCGGCGCTCCTGCGCACCTACGCTGCGCTGGCCAACGACCTCGAAGCGGCGGGCTACACGGCCGCCGACGTACAGACGATCAAGACCGAGGTGGACCACTTCACCAAGGTGCGCGACGAAGTGCGCCTGGCCAGCGGGGACTGCATCGACCTCAAGGCCTTCGAGCCGGCGATGCGGTACCTGATCGACACCTACATCCGCGCCGAGGAGAGCGAGAAGATCTCGGCCTTCGACGATGTGTCGTTGATCCAGTTGATCGTCGATCGGGGCGCCGCGGCGGTCGATGCGCTGCCAGCCTCGATTCGCAAGAACCAGACGGCAGTGGCCGAAACGATCGAGAACAACGTACGGCGCCTGATCGTCAAGGAATCGCCGGTGGACCCGGCGTACTACGAAAAGATGTCGAAGCTGCTCGACGCGCTGATCGCCCAGCGGCGCCAAGGGGTGATCGACTACAGGAAGTACCTGGACGAGATCGCGGCGCTGACCAAGGCAGCCACGACGCCTGGAGGCGCGCCGGCGAGCTATCCGCCTGCCGTCGACACCCCGGCGAAGCGCGCGCTGTACAACAACCTCGGCAAGGACGGCACGTTGACCCTGGCCATCGACGCGGCCTTGCAGACGAGTCGCCAGGACGGTTGGCGGTCGAACGCGATGAAGCTCAAGCGCGTGCGCGCTGCGATCCATGCCGTCATGACCCAGCATGCGGCACGATTGGTCGAGCCGCAGCCCGGGCAGGCGCAGGAGGCGCCGCAGGGTTCGCTCGGTGTGTCACCAGCTGACATCGATGCGGCGACCGACAAGGTGCTCGAACTGGCCAAGAACCAGCATGAGTACTGAGGCTGCGCCGAGCGGGCCCCTGCGGGCCCGCGAGAGGCTGCCGAAGGCGACCGGGCATGCAGGCCCGGGCGCTGAGACCGTGCTGAAGGTGGCCGGCCTCACGATCAACGTGGTGCGCAAGGACATCAAGAACCTGCACCTTGGCGTCTACCCGCCGGCGGGGCGGGTGCGGGTGGCAGCGCCGCTGGTGATCAGCGACGAGGCGGTACGCCTGGCGGTGATCGACAAGCTGGCTTGGATCAAGCTGCAGCGATCGAGGTTCGAGCAGCAGCCGCGCCAGTCGCAGCGTGAGATGGCGGTCGGCGAGAGCCACTACGTCTTCGGCCGCCGCTGCAGGCTGCGGGTGCACGAGGCCGAGGGCGCGCCGCGGGTGGCAATGCGAGGGATCGCGTCGCTCGACCTTTTCGTGCGCCCGGGAGCGAGCCAAGCGCAGCGCGCAGCTGTGTTGGACCGCTGGTACCGCGAGCAGCTCAAGGCCTTGGTCGCGCCGATGTTCACGGCGTGGCAGGCCAAGCTCGGAGTCCAGGCGAGCGCCTGGGGCGTCAAGCGGATGAAGACGAAGTGGGGCAGCTGCACCCCAGCCAGCCGCCGCGTTTGGCTGAACTCCGAGCTGGCCAAGAAGCCGATCGAGTGCATCGAGTACATCGTCGTGCACGAGCTGCTGCACCTGGCCGAGCCCAACCACGGCGAGCGCTTCATTGAGCTCATGAATCGTCACTTGCCACGTTGGGCGGCGACGCAGAAGCGGCTGAACGCGGCGCCACTCGGGCACGAGGACTGGGATGCTTGAGCACGATGAACGGCGGCCTGCTGGGCGTATCAGCCAGGCCAATGTCGCGGCATACATTGGCGCGAGACATTTCCCCTGCGGGGCGACATTTCGGCAGAACTGGTCCGCTCACCGACGGCGGGGGTTACTAGATAACGAGGGCGGGGTTACTAGACAACGCCAATCGCGAGGCTTATCTAGCAACCGGCCCGGTCGCGGCGTAGGAGCCGCGCACCGCGGCCATAATGCACACATGTCTGCGATCCGCCCGATCACCGCAGCGCGCTCCGGTTGGCGTTGGCGCAAGCCATCAGCCTGACCACCCCTGAGCGCCCCAGCGGGCGCCTTGCGTCCCCACCCCGCACGCCGCACCGGCTTCGCCAGCGATAGGAAAAGCGGGTACCAAAGCGGGGCCCGAATCAGGATGCTCACCAGAACATCCGCTGAATTCAAAGGGTTAGAGCGCATATGCTGCTGATGATCGACAACTACGACAGCTTCACCTACAACCTGGTGCAGTACTTCGGCGAGCTGGGCGAAGACGTGCGCGTGTTTCGCAACGATCAGATCACGCTCGAAGGCATCGCTGCGCTGCGGCCCGACCGGCTGGTGCTGTCGCCGGGGCCGTGCACGCCGGCCGAGGCCGGCATCTGCCTGGATGCCATCACGCATTTCAAAGGCCGCCTGCCGATCCTCGGCGTGTGCCTGGGCCACCAGGCCATCGGTGCGGCGCTGGGTGGCAAGGTGGTGCGCGCCGGCGTGCAGATGCACGGCAAGACCAGCGTGATCGCCAACGACGGGCGCGGCGTGTTCGCCGGTCTGCCCCAGCGTTTCACCGTCAACCGCTACCACTCGCTGGTGATCGAGCGCGCGAGCCTGCCCGCCGAGCTGGAAGTCAGCGCCAGCGCCGAGGACGACGGCGAGATCATGGCCGTGCGCCACCGCGAACTGGCCACAACGCGCACGCCGCTGGAAGGCGTGCAGTTCCACCCCGAGTCGATCATCAGCGAGCACGGCCATGCGCTGCTGCGCAACTTCATCGACGCCACGCGCTGACCCACGAACAGGAGCCGCCCGATGGCGATCACCGATACCGAAGCGCTGACGCGCTGCATCGAGCACCGCGAGATCTTCCACGACGAGATGCTGGCGCTGGTGCGCCGCATCATGAGCGGCGAGATGTCGCCGGTGACGATGGCCGCGCTGCTGCTGGGCCTGCGCGTGAAGAAGGAAACCATCGGCGAGATCACGGCGGCCGCGCAGGTGATGCGCGAGTTCGCCACCAAGGTCGAGGTCGCCGACCGCACGCACCTGGTCGACATCGTTGGCACCGGCGGCGACGGTTCGCACAGCTTCAACATCAGTACCTGCAGCATGTTCGTCGCCGCCGCCGCCGGCGCGCGTGTCAGCAAGCACGGCAACCGCGGCGTGTCCAGCAAGTCGGGCAGCGCCGACGTGCTCGAGCTGCTCGGCGTGCCGATGACGCTGGCGCCGCAGGCCATCGCACGCTGCATCGCCGACACGGGCATCGGCTTCATGTTCGCGCCCAACCACCACCCGGCGATGAAGAACGTGGCGCCGGTCCGCAGGGAACTGGGCGTGCGCACCCTCTTCAACATCCTGGGGCCGCTGACCAACCCGGCCGATGCGCCGAACATCCTGATGGGCGTGTTCCATCCCGACCTGGTCGGCATCCAGGTGCGCGCGCTGCAGCGGCTGGGCGCGCAGCATGCGGTGGTGGTCTACGGCCGCGACGGCATGGACGAGGTGTCGCTGGGCGCAGCGACGATGGTCGGCGAATTCAAGGACGGCGGCATCCACGAGTACGAGATCCACCCCGAGGATTTCGGGCTGACGATGGCCAGCAACCGCGCCTTGCGCGTCGAATCGGCCGAAGGGTCCAAGGCGCTGCTGCAATCGGTGCTCGACAACGAAAGCGGCCCGGCGCGCGACATCGTGCTGCTCAACGCCGGCGTGGCGCTGTACGCGGCCGACGTGGTGACGACGATGGCCGAGGGCGTGGCGTTGGCGCGCGATACCCTCGCGTCCGGCCAGGCGCTGAAGAAGATGCAGCAGTTCGTCGCGCGCACGCGCGAACTGGCGGCGGCATGAACGCGCACGGCCGCTTCGAAGCGTTCGCCCCGCAGCGCAGCGCGCGCAGGGTTTTGCGATGAGCGACATCCTGCAGCGCATCGTCGCCGTCAAGCACGAGGAGGTCGCCGCGGCCAAGCGCGTGCGCAATGCGGCGTCGCTGCGCCGCGACGCGCTGGCGCAGCCCGCGGCGCGCGACTTCGCCGGCGCGCTGCGCGCGAAGAACGCCGCGGGGCTGCCCGCGGTCATCGCCGAAATCAAGAAAGCCAGCCCGAGCAAGGGTGTGATCCGCGAGCATTTCGTGCCGGCGGACATCGCGGCGTCGTACGCCCATCACGGTGCCGCCTGCCTGAGCGTGCTCACCGACCGCACGTTCTTCCAGGGCGCGCCCGAATACCTGCAGCAGGCGCGCGCGGCGTGTGCGCTGCCGGTGTTGCGCAAGGACTTCATGGTCGACGCGTACCAAGTGGACGAGGCCCGCGCCTGGGGTGCGGACTGCATCCTGCTGATCGCCGCCTGCCTGGACGATGCGCTGATGGCCGATCTGGAAGCGCAGGCGCATGCGCTGGGCATGGCGGTGCTGGTCGAGGTGCACGACGCGGCGGAGCTGCAGCGCGCGCTGCGGCTGAAGACGCCGCTGCTGGGCATCAACAACCGCAACCTGCGCAGCTTCGAGGTGTCGCTGGACACCACGCTGGCATTGCGGCCGCAGCTGCCGGCCGAGCGGCTGGCGGTCAGCGAAAGCGGCATCGTGGATCGCGCCGATGTGGGGCGTCTGCGCGACGCCGGGGTACACGCCTTCCTGGTGGGCGAGGCTTTCATGCGCGCCGAAGACCCCGGCGCGGCGCTGGCCGTGTTGTTCGCCGCATGACGGGTCTTGGCACCATCCGTCCTGCGCGCAGGCGCGACACGCCGTCGCGCATCGCGTGCGGGTGCGGCGCGGTGCGGTGCGGTGCGGTGCGGGATCGACTCGGCCGCTGACGCGGTGCGCGTACGGCCACGCCGGCCGTGCTAGAATGACCAGTTCGCCTCGGAGGGGTGCCCGAGTGGCTAAAGGGGGCAGACTGTAAATCTGTTGGCTTACGCCTACGCTGGTTCGAATCCAGCCTCCTCCACCAAGGCGACGGATGCGTCGCGCGGGAGTAGTTCAATGGCAGAACCTTAGCCTTCCAAGCTAATGACGCGGGTTCGATTCCCGCTTCCCGCTCCAGCGACGCGAAGCTCGAGTCGTCACAGGTCTGAACATCGTGGTGTGCAGTCCCGTGCCGATGCCCATGTGGCTCAGTGGTAGAGCACTCCCTTGGTAAGGGAGAGGTCGCGCGTTCGATCCGCGCCATGGGCACCATCCGCAGGCATTGTCCGCAGCAGACACCAGCACTCGATAGTCAGGAGCACAGGTTATGGCAAAAGGCAAATTCGAACGCACCAAGCCGCACGTGAACGTGGGCACGATTG
>CAYZGL010000045.1:0-21200 GCA_964477985.1 uncultured Rubrivivax sp.
ATGGACTCGCGAAACGCGTAAAGAGGGCTGGTGCCGATGTCTCCAAACACGACGGTTATGCAGCGCAGTGGTTCGCACTGAGTGCGCTGATCACGGGGCTTTATGTCTGGTTCCAACTCATCCGGCCGCGGCGTGATGCACGGCGCTGAAGCCCGCGGCCTGGCCGTGCAACCCGCGGCGCCGCACGACGCCGCGCGCCGCCGCGCCGGGCGCATCAAGATGCTGCTGGTGCTGCTGGTGTTCGTGCTGCCGGTGCTGGCGTCGTACTTCAGCTACTACGTGCTGCGCCCGCAGGGCCGCGCCAACTACAGCAGCCTGATCGAGCCCTCGCGCAGCCTGCCGGATCTGCCGCTGCGCACGCTGGACGGGCACCCCGTGGCGGCCGACACGCTGCGCGGGCAGTGGCTGCTGATCGTGCTGGGTCCGGCCGCTTGCGCCGCCGACTGCCAACAGCGGCTGTACCTGCAGCGCCAGCTGCGCGAGATGCTGGGCCGCGACCGCGATCGCGTGGACAAGCTCTGGCTGGTCACCGGCGACGCGCCGCTGCCCGAGCCGCTGCGCGCCGCGCTGCGCGCCGAGCCCACGCTGCAGGTGCTGCGCGTGCCGCGCGCGGCGCTGGCCGCGTGGCTGCAGCCGGACGCAGGCCATGCGCTCGAGGAGCACCTGTACGTGGTCGACCCGATGGGCGAATGGATGATGCGGGTGCCGGCGCAGCCCGACCCCGCGAAGGTCAAGCGCGATCTCGAGCGGCTGCTGCGCGCGTCGGCCGGCTGGGACCGCGCCGGGCGCTGAAGCGCGATGGACTGGGCCCCGATCCTTCGCCTGCTGCTGCTGGCCGGCACCATCGCGCTGCTGCCGCTGGGCTGGCTGTGGTTGCGCCAGCGCGGCGCTGGCGTGCACACGCGGCTGGCCGCGCTGGTCGCGCTGACCATGTTCCTGACCTTCGACCTGATCGTCTTCGGCGCCTTCACCCGGCTCAGCGACTCCGGGCTGGGCTGCCCCGACTGGCCCGGCTGCTACGGCCATGCCAGCCCGCTGGGCGCGGCCAGCCACATCGACGCCGCGCAGACCGCGATGCCCACCGGCCCGGTGACCTTCGGCAAGGCCTGGATCGAGATGGTGCACCGCTACCTGGCGATGACGGTCGGCGCATTGATCGTGGTGGCCACGCTGGCCGGCTGGGCCTTTCGCCGGCGGCTGCCATTGTCCCCGTGGTGGCCCACCGCGACCCTGGCCTGGGTGATCGTGCAGGGGCTGTTCGGCATGCTCACCGTCACCTGGCGGCTGAAGCCGGCGATCGTCACGCTGCACCTGCTGGGCGGCATGTTCCTGCTGGCGCTGCTGGTGGTGCAGCACGAGGCCTTGCGCGCACGCAGCCTGCGCTGGCCGCGCCGTCTGCTGCAGTTGCTGCTGGCGGTGTTTGCGCTGCTGGTGCTGCAGATCGCGCTCGGCGCCTGGGTCAGCAGCAACTATGCGGTGCTGGCCTGCAGCGGTTTCCCGCAATGCAACGGCAGCTGGTGGCCGGCGATGGACTTCGGCCACGGCTTCACGCTCGAGCGCGAGCTGGGCATGGCCGGCGACGGCAGCTTGCTGCCCTTCGACGCGCTGGTGGCGATCCACATGACGCACCGCATCGTTGCGCTGCTGGCCGCCATCGGCTTGCTGGGGCTCGCGCGGGTGTTGTGGCTGCGGCAGGGCCAGCACCGCGCCGCGCTGGCGCTGGGCGTGCTGACGGCCTGGCAGATCGCCACCGGCTTGTCCAACATCGTGCTCGGCTGGCCGCTGGCGGCGGCGCTGGCGCACACCGCCGGTGCCGCGCTGCTGGTGGCGCTGCTCAGCTCGCTTGTCGCACGCGCCGCGTGGTTGAGGCCGGCCTCCTAGAATCGGCGCTTCCGATGTCGCAGACCCTTGCCACCGCCGCGTCCGGCACCAACCGCTGGGCCCAGTATTACGCGCTGACCAAACCGCGCGTGGTGCAGCTGATCGTCTTTTGCGCGCTGATCGGCATGCTGCTGGCCGAGCCGGGCTGGCCCGACCTGGCGCTGGCCGCGGCGGCCACGCTGGGCATCTGGCTGGTGGCCGGCGCCGCGGCGGCCTTCAACTGCCTGGTCGAACAGCACATCGACGCCCGCATGGCGCGCACCGCCTGGCGGCCCACCGCCAAGGGCGAGCTGAGCAGCACGCAGGCGCTGCTGTTCTCCGCGCTGCTGTGCGCGCTGGGCAGCGTGGTGCTGTACCTGTGGGTCAACCCGCTGACGATGGCGCTGACCTTCGCCACCTTCGTCGGCTACGCGGTGGTCTACACGCTGCTGCTCAAGCCGATGACGCCGCAGAACATCGTGATCGGCGGCGCCTCGGGCGCGATGCCGCCGGTGCTGGGCTGGGCGGCGATGCGCGGCGAGGTCGGCCCCGAGGCGTGGATGCTGTTCCTGATCATCTTCCTGTGGACGCCGCCGCATTTCTGGGCGCTGGCGCTGTACCGCGCCGAGGACTACCGCAAGTCCGGGCTGCCGATGCTGCCGATCACGCACGGCGCCGAGTTCACCCGGCTGCAGGTGCTGCTGTACACGCTGGTGCTGTTCGCGGCCACGCTGCTGCCGTTCATTTACGGCATGAGCGGCTGGATCTATCTGGCCTGCGCGGTGGCGCTGGGCCTGGTGTTCCTGGCCCATGCGGTGCAACTGTGGCGCGACTACAGCGATGCGCTGGCACGCGCCACCTTCCGCTACTCCATCCTTTATCTGAGCCTGCTGTTCAGCGCCTTGCTGATCGACCACTACCTGAAGCCATGGACAGGCTGAGCAAACTTGTGCTGTGCGCGCTGCTGGCGCTGGCCGCCGTCGCCGGCTGCGAGCGCTTCGGCGCCAGCCCGGCCAAACCCGCGTTCAAGGCGGTGGACATCACCGGTGCCGAGTACGCGCGCGAGCTGGCGCTGCCCGATGCCGACGGCCATGCGCGCACCCTGGCCGACTTCAAGGGCAAGGTCACGCTGGTGTTCTTCGGCTACACGCATTGCCCCGACGTGTGCCCGACCACGCTGGCCGAGCTGGCGGCGGTCAAGCGCGAGCTGGGCGCGGACGGCGAGCGCGTGCAGGGCGTGTTCGTCAGCGTCGACCCCGAGCGCGACACCCCCGAGATCCTGCAGGCCTACATGGCCAGCTTCGGCCCCGGCTTCGTCGCGCTGCGCGGCACGCCCGAGCAGACGCAGGCGGCCGCCAAGGAGTTCAAGGTCTTCTTCGCCAAGGTGCCGGGCAGCAGCGAAGGCAGCTACGGCGTCGACCACACCGCAGGCACCTACGTCTTCGATGCGCAGGGGCGGGTGCGGCTGTTCGTGCGTTATGGCGCCGGCGCCGACGCGCTGCGCCACGACGTCAAGCTGCTGCTGGCCGAACGCGCCGACAACCCCGCCTGAGCGCGCGGCCGGGGCCGCTCGCGGTCAGGCGGGTTCGAGCACCTTGCGCATCTTCTTCAGCGCGGCAACCTCGATCTGGCGGATGCGCTCGGCGCTGACGCCGTATTCGGCGGCCAGTTCGTGCAGCGTCATGCCGCCGCTGGCGTCGTCGTTGACCTTCAGCCAGCGCTCCTCGACGATGCGCCGGCTGCGCGCATCCAGCACCTGCAAGGCCTGCTGGATGCCGTCGCCGGCCAGCCAGTCGCGGTGGCGCGCCTCGATCGCGCGCAGCGGCTCATGGCGGTCGTCGGCCAGGTAGGCGATCGGCGCGTAGGCCTCCTCGCCGTCGTCGTGCTGTGCTTCGAGCGCGACGTCGCCGCCCGACAGCCGGGTTTCCATCTCCAGCACTTCTTCGGGTTTGACGTTGAGCTCGCGCGCGACCACCTCCACCTCGGCCGGCGAGAAGCTCGAGCGGTGGGTCTGCGCATCGCCCGCTTCGCTCTTCAGCCGCTGCTTCATCGAGCGCAGGTTGAAGAACAGCTTGCGCTGCGACTTCGTGGTCGCCACCTTCACCATGCGCCAGTTGCGCAGGATGTACTCGTGGATCTCGGCCTTGATCCAGTGCAGCGCGTAGCTGACCAGCCGCACGCCCTGCTCGGGATCGAAGCGGCGCACCGCCTTCATCAGGCCGACATTGCCTTCCTGGATCAGGTCGGCCTGCGGCAAGCCGTAGCCGAGGTATTGGCGCGACACCGACACCACCAGGCGCAAGTGCGACAGCACCAGCCGCCCGGCGGCCTCGACATCGCCCTGGCTTTGCAGCCGGCGCGCGCAAGCCGCCTCTTCCTGCGGGCTCAGCAGCGCAATGCGGTTGACCGCCGTGATGTAGGCGTCCAGGTTGCCGACCGGCGGCACCAGCGACCAGGGGTCGCGCACTGAAAGGGCAGTGGTTGTATTCATCGAAGCTTGTGACCTGGCACGACAGGCTTGGTTCCCGCAATATTAGCACTCGAACGCCGCGAGTGCTAAGCGCGAGTGCCGACCGCGAGCGCCAGTCGCGGGCGCCGACGGCCGCCGGGTGGCTCAGCCGAAGTGCGTATCCATTTCGTCGAGCAGATCGTCCAGCACGGCAAGGAAGCTGGCCAGGTTGACCGGTTTGGTCACGTAGTGCGCCGCGCCGGCCGTCAGTGCCGCCTCGATCTGCGCCGCCGTGGCATCGGCCGACACGACCACCACCGGGATGCTGCTCAGCTCGTCGTCGTCCTTCAGGTGGCGCAGCAGTTCCAGGCCGTCGATGTCGGGCAGGTGCATGTCCAGCAGGATCAGGCTGGGGCGGTGCCGCTTCAACGCCGCCAGGCCGTCCAGGCCGTTCATCGACACCTGCAGCTGCACCTGCGGGCGGCGCAGCAGCATGCCGCGCATGACTTCGACGTTGGTCTCGTTGTCTTCGATGTAGTGCACCAGGCGCTGGCGGTAGTCGGCCGGCTGGGTCAGCGGCTCGCCGTGCGGCGCCGCGTCGTCGCCGGCCGCGCGTGCCCGCGGCAGGCTCAGGATGAAAGTCGAACCTTCGCCGGCCACGCTGTGCGCGCGCAGCGAGCCGCCCATCAACTCGGCCAGGCGGCGGCTGATGACCAGGCCGATGCCGGTGCCTTCCACCGCCGTGCGCTCGCGGCCCAGCCGGTTGTAGGGCTGGAACAGCTCGTCCATCTGCGCGCGCGTCATGCCCAGGCCGGTATCGCTGACCGCGATCTCGACGACCTGCCCCTCGCTGGCGTGGGCGTGCACGCCGATGCGGCCGCCCTCGACGTTGTATTTCACGGCGTTGCTCAACAGGTTGGTCAGGATCTGCTTGATGCGCGTTTCGTCGGCGACCACCACGCTGGCACGCGGGTCCAGCTGCTGCTCGAAGCGCAGGCCGCGCTTCGCGGCGGCCGGCTCGACCATCGCCAGCGCCGCATCGAGCAGCGGCGCCAGCTCGAGCCGCGCCGGCTCGAGCTTGAGCATGCCCGACTCGATGCGCGACAGGTCCAGCGTGTCGTTGATCATGTGCAGCAGATGCCAGCCCGCCTGCTGGATCTGCGCCGCCCAGCCGCGCTGGTGCTCGGCCAGCCCGGGCTTGCGGTCCAGGCTCAGCAGCTGCGCGAAGCCCAGCATGGCGTTCAGCGGCGTGCGCAGCTCGTGGCTCATGCGCGAGACGAATTCGCTCTTCGCGCGGTTGGAACTCTCGGCCAGTTCGCGCGCGCGTTCGGCCTCGGCCAGCCGCAGCTGCTCGCCGATGTCCTCGATCACGCCCACGGCGCTTTGCGGCTGCCCCTGCGCATCGCGCAGCAGCGCCACCGTCAGCAGCGTGTGCACGACATGGCCGTCCTTGGCGATATAGCGCTTCTCGCGGCGGTAGACCTCGCTGTGGCCGTCGCGCATCGCGCCCAGCAGCCGTGCGTCCTCGGCGCGGTCGTCGGGGTGGGTGATCTGGCCGACGCTGATGGCGCGCAGTTCGGCCTCGCTGTAGCCCACCAGCCGCACATAGGCCGAGTTCGGCTGCAGGATGCGCCCGTGCAAGTCGGTCTTGACGATGCCCACGCGCGCGGCGTCGAGGATCGCGCGCAACTGCTGCTCGCTGGCGCGCAGCGCTTCGGCGATGCGCTGGCGCTCGGCCACCTCGTGGCGCAGCGCCTGCGTGCGTTCCTGCACTTCCAGCTCGATGCGCCGCGCGCGCGCGGTGACGGTCAGCAGCAGCGCGCCCAGCAGCGACGCCGCGGCCAGCCCGAGCACCGAAAACAGCCAGGCGCTGGCGTGCTGCGCCTCGGCGATCTGCTCGGGCAGCGCATCGGCGCGCAGCTGCCAGTCGCGGCCGGCGAAGTGCAGTACGCGCTCGTAGTGCAAGGGCAGCGGCGCCGCGCTGTCGCAGCCCGCCGGCCCGGCCAGCGCGCGCGGCGCGGCGGCGCCGCCCGGCTCGCCCGTGCCGCCCAGGTCGACCAGGCACCAGCGCAGCTGGCTGCCCGGCGCGCGCGGCAGCGCATGCAGCACCTCGCCCATGCGCAAGGCGACGAAGACCACGCCCGGCGGCGGCCCCGCGACGGCCTGGTAGACGACCACGCCGGTCTGCTCGCCCGGCGCCTGCACCAGACGAAAGCCGGCACTGGCGCTGGGTTGGCCGCTGCGCTGCGCGCGCGATATCGCCGCCGCCGCGGCCTGCACCGACAGCGTGTTCAGGCCCAGCGCGGCGGCGTTGCCCGGCTGCGGCTCGATGTAGCGGATGGCGACCACCTCGCCGTCGGCGGCGTGCCCGGCGCTGCGCCCGGCGCCGTGCCCGCCGCCGTCGAAGACGCGGAACTCGCGCGGCCCTTCGGCGCGCACCGCGGCCTCGAAGGCCGCGATATCGGCACGCCTGAGGCGCTGTGCGAAACCGATCGCCTGCAGCTGCAGCGCATCACGCTGCAGCCAGCCTGCGGCGGCACGGCGCAGGTCTTCGCGCGAGGCCTGCGGCAGCAGATCGAACATGCCATGCATGGCCTGCAGCGCTTGCAGCGGGCCGTCGAGCCGGGCCGCCAGCGCATCGGCAGTGCTGGCGGCCTCGCGCTCGAAGGCGCTGCGCAGCCGCTGCTCGTCCCAGCGCTCGACCGCCAGCGCGGCCGCCACCAGCAGCGCGGACACGGCCAGCAGCGGCACGCCCACCGTACTGCGCCGCGGCAACCAGGCGCTGCGCGGCCGGCCGATCAGCGTCAGCACCGCCGGCGCGGCAATCAGCGCGCCCAGCGTGTCGCCGATCCACCACGCCCACCACGAAAAGGGCAGCGCCGATGCCGCCAGCACGCCGGCCAGCGCCAGCGTGGCGGTGGCGATCGTGGCGTTGGTCAGGCAGGCCGCGGGCGCCATCAGCAGCAGGAAGCGCCAGATGTCGCGCGGCTGCTCCAGGCTCAGCGGCTGCGCCACGAAGCGGCGCACCAGCGCGCAGCCGATCCAGGCCTGCAAGGCGGCGCCCAGCGCAATGGCCAGCGGTGTGCCCAGGGCCGCGGCGTCGAACTGGCCGCGTGCCGCACTCAGCCCCACGTTGACGCCGAAGGCGCCCAGCGCGACGCCGGCCAGTGCCGGCCGCCCGTAGACCCAGGCCGCGGCGAAGGCGATGCCGGCCGACGGGTACAGCGGCGCCGCGTAGCTCGGCGCCAGCGCGATGCGCGTGGCCAGCCAGCCGCTGAGCGCATAGGCCAGCGCGGTCAGGCCAAGCACCCAGGGCCAGGCGGCTTTGGAGTCGTCGGTCATCGGTGGTTCGGGCATGCGGGCGCCCGATGCTGGTGCGGCCGATTCCACGGTAGCACCGCAGCCGGCCCGTCCCGGCCCGCGGCGGCGCCGAACTTGCGGCGCGGTGCGTGCGAAATCACGCTGGACTCAATCGAACCACGCGTCGAACTGTACGCGCAGCTGGGTGTCGCCCTGCGCGGCGCCGGCACCGTTCGAGCTGAAGCGGCTGTGGTCGAGCGCGAAGGTCAGGCCGAAGACCCGGTCCAGCACGGTGCGCCACTGCAGCGACGCGGCGTTGAAGCGGGCGTTGGGCCAGGCCGGGTTGGCGCCGGCCTGGTTTAGCTGGCCATGGCGCAGCACCGCCAGCGCCTGGCCGCCGAGCACGTCGCGCAGCAACCCGCCGAGGCTCCACACATCCGAATCGCCGTCGCCCCAGTAGCCCAGCGGCTGGCCGCGGTAGCGGTAGCCATCGGTGAAGATGAAGTGGTTGTAGGCGATGCCGGGCACCTTGGCCGTGCTGTCGGTCCATTCGACGAAGGCCAGCCCCGCTGGGTGCCGCCACTCGGCACCCGCCAGGTACAGGTTCTTGGCCGGCAGCGGGATGTTGTCGGCGCGGCTGTCCTCGCCGATCAGCTGACCGTACAGCGCCACCCCGGCAAGCCAGCGGTCCAGACTGACACGCAGGTCATAGCCGAAGAGCTGGTTGCCGGTCTGGCCGCTGCAGTCGGAGCCGTTGCAACGGTTGTCACTGTGGAAAAGGGCTTGCAGGAAGGCACTGAACGAGTTGTCGCGCCCTTCGCCGCCCCACATCCAGCTGCGCGAGACGCCGAACTCCAGCCAGGGCCATGGCCGAAGCACGGCGCGCAGGCCCATCAGGTAAGGCTTGGCGTAGTCGTTGCGCTCCTCCTCCAGCACACCGAAGAAGGCACTGGCGTCCACCTCGCCCAGCCACCACCACCAGCGGCTGTTCCCGAGCGGCCCCGTGGCGGCCTCGACCGACGCGCTCGGAATGGGGCGCGCCGCCGTGCCGAGGATCAGGCTGCCGTCCCAGCCCGGGCCCCAGTGGCGTGCGATGCGCCCGGCGCCGATGCGCCAGTGCTCGTCGATGCGCCAGGACAGCGCGCTGCCGTCCCACGACCAGTAGTCGCCTTGCACCGACACCTGGCGCTGCAGCGCCAGCTGCCCGAAGACGCAGCCCCACTGCCCGCTGGCATCGGTCTGCAGCCGCTGCCGTGGGTTCACCAGGCTGAACGGCCCCGGCTGCGTGTCCTGCTGCGCTGCTGCGGACTCGAGCAGCAGCAGCGCGTGGCCCGCCAGCTGCCGGTCGTCGTCGCGGCAGCCTTGGCCCGAGGGCAGCGACGACCAGCTGCTGGCGATGCGCCCGGCGTCCAGGGTCTGCAGCGTGGTGAAGGGGTCAGGCCGGGTCGGCACCGCGGCCGGTGCCGGCTGCGCCTGCGCGGCGGGGCAAGCGGCGATCACGGAAAGAAGCGCGGATGCCGGGAGCTTCACTGCATCGCGTCCGTGGGGCTGGGGTGCCCGCGGCGCGCGTGCTCAGACGTTGAACAGGAAGTTCAACACATCCCCATCCCTGACCACGTAGTCCTTGCCTTCGGAGCGCATCTTGCCGGCCTCCTTGGCCCCCTGTTCGCCCTTGCAGGCGACGTAGTCGTCGAAGGCGATGGTCTGCGCGCGGATGAAGCCGCGCTCGAAGTCGGTGTGGATCACGCCGGCGGCCTGCGGCGCGGTGTCGCCGACATGGATGGTCCAGGCGCGCACCTCCTTCACGCCCGCGGTGAAATAGGTCTGCAGCCCGAGCAGCTTGAAGGCCGCACGGATCAGCCGGGCGAGCCCCGGCTCGTCCTGCCCCATCTCGTGCAGGAACAGCAGCCGGTCGGCTTCGTCCATGTCGGCCAGCTCGGCCTCGGTCTTGGCGCAGATCGCCACCACCGGCGCGTGCTGTTTGTCGCCGAAGGCGCGCAGTTGCTCCAGGTAGGCGTTGCGCTCGAAGCCGTCCTCGGCGACGTTGCCGACGAACATCGCCGGCTTGGCGGTGATCAGGCACAGCGGCTTGAGCACCACCTGCTCTTCCTTGCTGAAGGCGATGCTGCGCACCGGCAGCGCCTGGTCCAGCGCCTGCTGGCATTTCTTCAGCACCTCGACCAGGCGCTGCGCGTCCTTGTCCTGCCCGGCCTTGGCCACCTTGCTCCAGCGCGCCAGGCTCTTTTCCACCGTGGCCAGGTCGGCCAGGCACAGCTCGGTCTGGATGACCTCGATGTCGGCTACGGGATCGACCTTGCCGGCGACGTGGATCACGTTGTCGTCGTCGAAGCAGCGCACCACGTTGACGATGGCGTCGGTCTCGCGGATGTGGCTCAAGAACTGGTTGCCCAGGCCCTCACCCTGGCTGGCGCCGGCCACCAGCCCGGCGATGTCGACGAACTCGACGATCGCCGGCACGATGCGCTCAGGCTCGACGATCGCCGCGAGTTGCTGCAGCCGCGGGTCGGGCAGCTCGACGATGCCCACGTTGGGCTCGATGGTGCAGAACGGGTAGTTCTCGGCGGCGATGCCGGCCTTGGTCAGCGCGTTGAACAGCGTCGACTTGCCGACGTTGGGCAGGCCGACGATGCCGCATTTCAGGCTCATGGGCGGGGCTTTGCGCGGGGCGTGGAAAGCCGCGGATTCTAGGGCCCTAGACTCGGCTGCAGACCCGATGCAAGCTTGCCGCAGGAGAGCGCTCATGGCCGATCGACTGACACTGCAGCCGCACGAAAAAGACCTCGGCGGCGGTTTCCTGGTACGCCGGCTGCTGCCCGCGGCCGCGCGCCAGGCGGTGGGGCCGTTCCTGTTCTTCGACCACTTCGGCCCGGTCGAAGCCGGGCCGCAGGACAACCACGACGTGCGGCCGCACCCGCACATCGGGCTGGCCACCGTGACCTACCTGTTCGAAGGCGCGATGCAGCACCGCGATTCGCTGGGTGCGGTGCAGCGCATCGAACCCGGCGCCGTCAACTGGATGACCGCCGGGCGCGGCATCGTGCATTCCGAGCGCACCCCCGACGATCTGCGCAGCGTGATGCGGCGCACGCACGGGCTGCAGCTGTGGTCGGCGCTGCCGGCCGACGACGAGGAGATGGCGCCCAGCTTCGCGCACACCGCCGCCGATGCGATCCCGGCCTTCGACATCGGCGGTGCCGGCGTGCGCGTGCTGATCGGTGCAGCCTTCGGCCAACGCTCGCCGGTGGCCACCCGCTCGCCCACGCTGTACCTGGACATCGCGCTGCGCGCCGGCGCGCAGCTGGCGCTGCCGCTGGCGGGCGAACGCGCGCTGTACGCGGTGGATGCGCCGTTCACGTTGGACGGCCAGGTGCAGCCGGCGCGGCAGATGGTGCTGCTGCAAGCCGGCGAGCAGCCCGTGCTCGCCGCGCCCGCCGCTGCGCGCGTGGTGCTGATCGGCGGCGAGCCGCTGGGCCGGCGCTTCATGGCCTGGAACTTCGTGTCCAGCCGGCGCGAACGCATCGAGCAGGCCAAGGACGACTGGCGCGCACAGCGCTTCGACCCGGTGCCGGGCGAGACCGAGTTCATCCCGCTGCCCTGACGGCAGCACAGGCAGGGCCGTGGCCCCACGCACCCCGGGCCAGGTCAGAACGCGTAATGCGCGCGGCAGCGCTGGCCTGCGGCCAGTTCGCAGCCGACGCCGTCGAGCACGATGGCGTTCATGCCGAAGGTCACGGCGCCGTCCATGCGCGCGTCGGCGCGGTAGCTGGCCAAGGTGTCGGTGACCGCGTAACCCTGCTCGCCGCTGTCGGGGTCGACGCCGGGGATGCTGCAGCGCACGCAGGGTTTGACCAGCTGGATGCGCACCGTGCCCTGCGGGGTGTCGATCTCCAGCAGCCCGATGTGGTCCTCGTCGTGTGCGTCGATGCCGTCGAGCACCAGGTTGGGCCGGAAGCGCCGCATCGCCACCGCGGCTTCGCCTTGCGCCAGCAGCCGGCGGTTCAGCTCGGCCAGCGAGGCGGTCGAACTCACCAGCAGCGAAAAGGCGTCGGCAAAAGCTGCATGCGCTGTCGCGGCGCCGGTCCAGCGGCGGTCGCACACGCGCCGCTGGGTGTCGTCGAAGCGCACCAGCCGCAGCGGGCGGCCGATGAACTCGCTGCACCACATCGCGGCCTGCGCACCCATGTCCCAGGCGCTCACGGTGTCGTGCCACACGCGCACCGGCACGCGCAGCGCATCGGCCGGTTCGGGCGCCGGCAGCGACAGCGCGGGTCTGCCCGCGGCGTGCAGCCGCAGTTGGCCGCCGCGCAGGCTGGGGCGGATCAACGCCAGGCGCGGCAGCTCGCGCTGGGTGACGAACTCGCCGCGCTCGTCCACCAGCATCCAGGCGCGGTCCAGCGCCAGGCCGGTGTCGTGCAGCACGCTGCGCTGCAGCTCGGTGCCGGCGCAGCTTTTCACCGGGTACACGCACAGCGCATGCAAGCTGCATTCGATGTCGGCCAACTTTCGCTCCGCTTTGCCAAATCCGGCGGCCATTGTGGGCCGGTGCTGCGGCCGTCGCGGGGCGAGCGGCTGCCTACAATTCGCACCATGAAGCGCTTCGATGTGGTGATCCGCGGCGCCGGCGCGGTGGGCTCGTGCCTGGCGCTGGCGCTGTCGCGGCAGGGGCTGGCGGTGGCGCTGCAAGGCGCCGACGGTGCCACGCGTGCCGCGGCGGCGCAGCGCGAGGACGTGCGCGCCTACGCGCTCAACGCCGGCTCGGTGCAGCTGCTGCGCGAGCTGAAGGTGTGGGACGCGTTGCCCGCCGACGCGCGCTGCGCGGTCTACGACATGCACGTCGAGGGCGACGCCCTCGGCAGCGCGCTGGACTTTTCCGCCTGGACGCAGGGCGTCGAGGCGCTGGCGTGGATCGTCGATACCGCCGAACTCGAGCGCGTGCTGGCCGCCGCGGTGTCGTTCGCGCCGCACGTGCAGTGCGTGGCCGAGGGCCAGGCCCAAGCGCCGCTGCTGGCGCTGGCCGAGGGCAAGGCGTCGAGCACGCGCGAGCAGCTCGGCGTGGCCATGCCGGTGCAGCGCTACGGCCACAGCGCGGTGGCGGCGCGGCTTTGCAGCGACATCGCCCATGCTGGCACCGCACGCCAGTGGTTCCGCTCTCCCGACGTGCTGGCGCTGCTGCCCTTCGACCGCCCCGAGCCGGCGCGCAGCTGGGCGCTGGTGTGGTCGGTGCCGCAATCGCGCGCCGACGAACTGCTGGCGCTGCCCGGCGACGCCTTCGAACACGCCCTGGCCGATGCCACCGGCGGCGCGGCCGGCACGCTGCGCCTGGCCAGCGAGCGTGCCGCCTGGCCGCTGAGCCTGGCGCGCGCCGAGCAGGTCAGCGGGCCGGGCTGGGTGCTGCTGGGCGATGCCGCGCACGTGGTGCACCCGCTGGCCGGGCAGGGGCTGAACCTGGGGCTGGCCGACGTGCGCGCGCTGGCGCAGGTGATCGCGCAGCGCGAGGCCTGGCGCGAGCTGGGCGACGAGCGGCTGCTGCAGCGCTATGCGCGCCAGCGCGCCTTGCCCACGCTGGCGATGGGCCAGCTCACCGACGGCCTGCTGCACCTGTTCGCCAGCGAGCAGCCGATGCTGCGGGAACTTCGCAACCGCGGCCTGAGTCTGGTCAACGGCCTGCCGCCGCTGAAGCGGCTGTTGACCGCGCTGGCGCTGGACGCCTGACGACCCTGCGCAGCGCACGCTGCATGCAAAGGACACCGATGACCCAATCGAGCCGATGGCTGCTGCTGTGCGCGGCCGCGCTGAGCCTGCCTGGCTGGGCACAGGACGCGGCGATCCGCAAGAACCTGGCCGAGCGGCTGCCCAACCTGCCGAAGATCGACGAGATCAGCAAGACGCCGATCCCGGGGCTGTACGAGCTGCGCATCGGCCAGGACATCGTCTACGCCGACGAGCAGGGCAACTACCTGATCCAGGGCAACCTGATCGACACGCGCACGCGCACCGACCTGACCGAAGCGCGCATCAACAAGCTCAGCGCGATCGACTTCGCCAGCCTGCCGCTGAAGGACGCGCTGGTCATCAAGCAGGGCAACGGCACGCGCCGCATGGCGGTGTTCGCCGACCCCAACTGCGGCTACTGCAAGCGCTTCGAGCGCGACCTGGCCAAGCTGAGCGACGTCACCATCTACACCTTCCTGTACCCCATCCTCGGGCCGGATTCCAACGCCAAGTCCAAGGACATCTGGTGTGCGGCCGACGGTGCCAAGGCCTGGCGCGCGTGGATGGTCGACGCCGTGCTGCCGCCGAAGACGACGGCCAAGTGCGACACCGCGGCGCTGGAGCGCAACGTCGCCTTAGGCAAGAAGCACCGCGTGCAGGGCACGCCGGCGGCGGTGTTCGAGGACGGCACGCGCGCGCCCGGCGCGGTGCCGCTGGAGACCATCGAAAAATACCTGGCCGCCGCCGCGAAGAAGGGCTGATAAGGGCTGATGCGGTCACGATGATCGACTACCGGGTCGAACCCTTCGACCGCCACGCGCACCTGTTTCGTGTCACGCTGACCGTGCCGCGCCCGGCGGCGCTGCAGCTTCTCAGCCTGCCGGTGTGGATTCCCGGCAGCTACCTGGTGCGCGAGTTTGCCCGCCATCTGTCGCGGCTGCGCGCGACGCAGGGCGGGCGCGAGTGCCGCATCGAACAAATCGACAAATGCAGCTGGCAGGTGGGTTGCGGCGGCGCCGAGCCGCTGCGCGTGGTGTACGAGGCCTATGCCTTCGACACCTCGGTGCGCGCCGCCTTCCTCGACGCGCAGCGCGGCTTTTTCAACGGCACCAGCCTGTGCCTGCGCGTGCACGGGCGTGAAGCCGGGCCGCAGCGGCTGCGCCTGCGCGCCCTGCCCGCCGGCTGGCAGGTGGCCACGGCGATGCCGGCCGGCGCGCGGCGCCACGAATTCGTCTGCGCCGACTACGACGAGCTGGTCGACCACCCGGTCGCGCTCGGGCGCTTCTGGCGCGGCGAGTTCAGCGTGCGCGGCGTGCCGCACGAATTCGTCGTCGACGGCGCCTGGCCCGGCTTCGACGGTGCGCGGCTGCTGGCCGATGCGCGGCGCCTCTGCGAGGCGCAGATCGGCTTCTGGCACGGCCGCGGCAAGCCGCCGTTCGCGCGCTACGTGTTCCTGCTCAACGCGGTCGACGACGGCTACGGCGGCCTCGAGCACCGCGCCAGCACCGCGCTGATCTGCGCGCGCAAGCACCTGCCGCGCGTCGGCGCGGCGCCAGCCGGCGACGGCTTCGTCACGCTGCTGGGGTTGATCTCGCACGAGTATTTCCACAGCTGGAACGTCAAGCGGCTGAAGCCGCGCGAGCTCGAACGCATCGACTACGGCGCCGAGAACCCCACCCGGCTGCTGTGGTTCTTCGAGGGTTTCACCTCGTATTACGACGACCTGCTGCTGCTGCGCGCCGGGCTGATCGACGCTGCGCGCTACCTGAAGCTGCTGGCCAAGACGATCGGCGGCGTGCTCGCCACGCCGGGGCGCAGGCAGCAAAGCGTGGCCGAGGCCAGCTTCGACGCCTGGATCAAGCACTACCGCGCCGACGAGAACACGCCCAACGCCACCGTCAGCTACTACACCAAGGGCGCCCTGGTGGCGCTGGCGCTGGACCTGAGCCTGCGCGCCGCCCAGGCCGGCAGCCTGGACGCGCTGATGCGCCGGCTGTGGGCGGCCTCGGGCGGCGGCGCCATCGGCGAAGCCGACATCGGCGACGCGCTGCAGCAGCTGGGCGGCAAGGCCTTGCGCGAACAGCTCGCGCAGTGGGTGCACGGCACCGATGAGCTGCCATTGCAGCCCTTGCTGGCGGGTGCGGGCGTGGACTGGGTCGCCGAACCCGGCGACCTGGCGGCCACCCTAGGCCTGCGCGTCAGCGAGGCCGCGCTCAGCGGCATCCACGTGAAGAGCGTGCTGCGCGGCAGCGCGGCCGAAGCCGCGGGCGTGTGCGCCGGCGACGAACTGCTGGGCGCCGACGGCTGGCGGCTGCGCCGGCTCGACGACGCGCGCGGCTGGCTGCGCGAGGGCGCCGCCTTCGAGCTGACGCTGGTGCGCGACCAGCGGCTGCTGACGCTGCCGGTGCCGGCAGCCGCACCCGCCGCCAGCGAGGTGCAGCTGCGGCTGGCCGACGCGCCGCGCGCGGCGGCGCTGGCGCTGCGGCGGGAGTGGCTGGGCGTGTGAACGCGCTGCGCACGCGTCGCCGCCGCGCCTTGCTGGTGCTGGCGCTGGCGGTGGGCCTGGCGCACTGGGCCTTGACCGAGTGGCTGCCGCTGCCGCGCGTGGGCGACGCTGCCGCCGAACGCATGCCGCCGCGCATCGAGGTCGCCTTTGTGCGCGAGCTGGCGCCCGCGGCGCCGCCGCCGGTGGTCGTGCGGCAGGCGCCGGCGGCGCGGCCGCTGCAGCGGCGCAAGGCCGCGCCCAAGCCGGCCGCGCCGGCATCGGCGCCACAGGCCGACGAGGCCACCGCGCTGGCGCAGGCGCCGCCACCGCCGCCGCCAGAGAGCGCATCGTCGCCGTTGCACTCGCCGCCGCTCGAGGGCTCGCAGGAACCCGAGCCGCCCGCGCCGTCCGAACTCGCCGCGGCGGCGCAGCCGCCCGAGACGCCGGCGTCCGTGCCGCAGCCCGCGGTCGAGGCGGTCGACGCGGCCGCGGTGGCGGCCGCGGCCTCGGCGGCGGCCTCCGCGGCCGCCTTCGAATGGCCGCCGTCGACCCGGCTGAGCTACAAGCTGCACGGCAACTACCGCGGCGAGGTCGTGGGCGCGGCCCAGGTCGAATGGCTGCGCGTGGGCACGCGCTACCAGGTGCATCTGGACGTGTGGGTGGGCGCGCAGGCCGCGCCGCTGGTGGGCCGGCGCATGAGTTCCGACGGCGAACTCACCGGCAGCGGCTTGTCGCCGCGGCGCTACGACGAGGAAACGCGCGCGCTGTTTCGCGAACTGCGCCGGCGCACCATCGTCTTCGACGGCGATCGGGTGCTGCTGTCCAACGGCCAGCAGCTGGAGCGCATCGACGGCATGCAGGACGCGGCCAGCCAGTTCGTGCAGCTGACCTGGCTGTTCACCACGCAGCCGCAACTGCTGCGCGTGGGCCAGCGCATCGAGATCCCGCTGGCGCTGCCGGGCACCGCCGACCGCTGGTCCTACGAGGTGGTCGAGCAGGCGACGCTGGACACGCCGGTCGGGCCGCTGCCGACCTTCCACCTCAGGCCGCGGCGCGAGCTGCGGCCCAACCGCGACCTGGTGGCCGACGCCTGGTTCGCGCCGTCGCTGCAGTACCTGCCGGTGCGGCTGCTGATCCGCCAGGACGAAGACACCTACGTCGACCTGATGCTCGAACGGCTGCCGCAGCAGGAAGCGGCGGCGGCGCCGCCTGCGGCGGCCGCCAGCGCTGCGCCGCGTTGATGCGGCCGCGGCGCAGCCAGCTTTTATAGTTGCCCGAACCCACCAAGGAGCCACCGCGATGAGCTACCAGAACATCCTGACCGAAGTGCACGGCGACGGCGCACGGCGCTGCGCGCTGATCCGGCTGAACCGCCCGGCGCAGCTGAACGCGCTGAACGACGCCTTGATGGACGAACTCGGCGCCGCACTCACCGGCTACGACGCCGACGAGGCCATCGGCTGCATCGTCATCACCGGCAACGACAAGGCCTTCGCCGCCGGCGCCGACATCGGCGCGATGGCCACCAAAACCTACATGGACGCCTACAAGGGCGACTTCATCACGCGCAACTGGGAGGCGATCCGCGGCGTGCGCAAGCCGGTGATCGCCGCGGTGGCCGGCTTCGCGCTGGGCGGCGGCTGCGAGCTGATGATGATGTGCGACATCGTCGTCGCCGCCGACAGCGCCAGGTTCGGCCAGCCGGAAATCAAGCTGGGCATCATCCCTGGCGCCGGTGGCACGCAGCGGTTGCCGCGCGCGGTGGGCAAGGCCAAGGCGATGGACCTGGTGCTGACCAGTCGCATGATGGACGCGGCCGAAGCCGAACGCGCCGGGCTGGTGTCGCGCGTGGTGCCGGCCGACAAGCTGCTGGACGAAGCGCTGGCCATCGGCCGCACGATCTGCGGCCTGAGCGCACCCAGCCTGATGATGGCCAAGGAATGCGTGAACCGCGCCTTCGAAGGCACGCTGGCCGAGGGCATGAGCTACGAGCGGCGGCTGTTCCATTCGCTGTTCGCCACCGACGACCAGAAGGAAGGCATGGACGCCTTCGTCGCCAAGCGCAAGCCGGTGTTCAAGCACCGATAGCGCGGTGCGCGGCTGCGGGCGCAGCCCGCGCCGCGCGGCCGGTTCAGGGCAGCCGGATGTACACCGGCACCTGCGACTCGCGCAGGCACTGCGCGGTCACGCTGCCGGCCATCACCGCGCGCAGGCCGGTGCGCCCGTGCGTGCTCATCGCCAGCATCGCGTCGCCCAGGCTGCGCACGAAGCGCGGGATCGCCTCCTTGGGTTCGCCGTGCAGCACCTCCCAGGTGACCGCCACGCCGTAGCGGTCGGCCAGCTCGTTGGCCTTGGAGCGCACATAACCCGACTCCTGCACGTCGCCCGACATCACGCTGGCATCGAGCTGCATCTGCGGCTCGACCACCGAGACCACCACCAGCCTGGCCCCCAGCCACTTCGCCAGCATCGCCGCATGCGGCGCGATGCTCTCGGACAACGCGCTGCCGTCCAGCGGCAGCACGACTTGCGCGACCTTGGACAGCGCGGCCGGGCCGTCGGGGTGCGGGCAGAACGCCACCAGCGGCTCGCCCAGCTCGCGCAGCACCTGCAGCGCCACGCTGCCGAAGATCGCCTGCATCGCGCCGCTGCGCGCCTGCGAGCAGATCGCCACCAGCGTGCCGCCTACCCGCTTGGCCTCGTCGCGGATCGCCGCGGCGACGCCGTCCTTGCCGGCACGCACGCACAGCGCCGTGGCGCCGAGCGGCGCGGCCAGCGCCTCGACGTAGGTCTTGGCGAAGTCCTGCGCGTCGTCGCGCTCGACCACGCGCAACAGCGCCAGCTCGGCGCCGGTGGCCTGCGCCACCTTGGAGGCGGGCGCGACCAACTGCTCGGCGAACAGGGAGCCGTCGACGGGAACCAGGATCCGGGTGTACATGGTGATGACCTCGATGAGGGTGGGGTGGAACGGTTGCAGCGAACCGGCCCATGATAGGGCGGCGCCAGCGGCTTGCGGCGCAAAGCGGCCTTCGGCCGCTTTGCGCCGCAAGCCGCATGCTTCATGGGCGTTCGGACACGGCGGCGGCTCGGTGGTCGCGGCGGCGCCTGACGCCGGCGAGGTCGCCAACGTGCGGCACGCTGAGGTCATGGCGCCCGCATACCGCGTGGCGGCTGCGGCTTGCCAAAGCCGAGCCCGGCAATGTCCGGCGCCGCGTTGCAGCGCGGTCCTCGCCGCGCGGCGTCAATCGTGCGTTGGCGCGTGCAGCCGCGCGTGGATGCGCCGCGTGGTGCGCCACACGGCCCACAGCACCAGCGGGATCAGCGCGCCGGCGGCCATCTCCGGGTTGATCGCCAGCCCCGCCGCTTTGGCCGCCTTGGCGGCGTACAGCAGCAGGCTGACCACGTAGTACGAGATCGCCGCGATCGACAAGCCCTCGACCGTGGTCTGCAGCCGCAGCTGCAGTTCCTGCCCGCGTGTCAGCTTGGCCAGCAGCTGCTGGCTGCGCGCCTCGGTGGCGATGTCCACGCGGGTGCGCAGCAGCGCGCTGGTGCGCTCGACACGCTGCGACAGCGATGCCAGCCGGCGCTCGCCGGCGGCCACGGTGGCGATCGCCGGGTTCATGCGCCGCTGCAGGAACACGCCCAGCATCTGCACGCCGGGGATCGGTGCTTCGCGCAGTTCGGCCACGCGCTGCGCCACCAGGGTGTCGTAGGCGCGGGTGGCGGCGAAGCGGTAGTCGTGCGCGGCGGTGGCGCGCTCGAGCCGCGCGGCCAGCGCGATCAGCCGCTCGAGCAGCTGCTGGTCCGACGCCTGCCCGGCTTCGAGCTGCGCGGTCAGCAAGGCCAGCGTGGCTTCGGCGTCGCCCAGTTCGGGCGCCAGCGCCTTGGCCGCCGGCAGGGCGCGCAGCGCCATCAGCCGGTAGGTCTCGAGGTCGAGCAGCCGCTGCGTGATGCGCCCGGCGCGCATTTCGGTGGTCGACGCCGGCGCCACCACCAGCATGTGTTCGAAGCCGTCGGCGCGCAATGCGAAGTCCGTGGCCACCAGCGAATGGTGGGCGCCACCGGGGCTGCGCCCGGTGAGCGACGCCGCCACCGCGTCGCTGCCCAGCCAGCGCTGCGCGCGGCCGAGCAGCGCCTGTGGGTCGTCGAGACCGCCGTGCACCAGCGCCAGCTTGACCGCGGCGACGGTGCGCCCGGGGATCGCGCGCAGCCAGGCGTTGTCGATGGCCAGCGCGTGCAGCCGCGCCGGGGCGGCGCGGTCCAGGCCGGCGCCCAGCCCGGCGTCCAACCCGGCCTCGTCAGGCAGCGGCTGCACCAGCGCATAACGCGTGAATTCGGTGTGCCGCTCCCACTTCAATGCGCTGCCGCCCAGGCGCAGCAGCTTGAAGTTGCCGGACAGCTCGTCGACGGTGAGATCGTGCTGGCCGGGCAGGCGGCGCAGGTGCGCGCACTCCGCGTCGCGGCCGATGCCGGCGTTGAGCACCGCCACGTGCACCACCAGCGCCGGCAGCCGGATGCGCACCGGCGGGCGTGCGTGCACCTCGTCGTGCAGCGCCGCGCGCAGCGCATCGTCGGGCGGCAGCGCCTCGCGTGCGGCCCCCGGCTCGGCCTGCGCCTTCAGGGCTGCAGCCACTGCGCACCGCCTGGGCCGAAGCGCGCGCGGCGGTGGCCGTCGGCGTGCAGCTCGAGCCAATCCAGCGACAGCACCCTGGCCGTGACCACCGCGAAGTGCTCGCGCGAGGCGCGCTGCGGTTCATAGTGCATCGCCACCGGCGAGCCCGGCGGCAGCGGCGACAGGTAGTCCTGCGCGGCCGGCGTCAGCTTCAGCCGCGCCCAGCGCGACGACACCTGCAGCCCGGAGGCGTCCACCTCCAGCCGCACGCGCAGCCGCAACTGCCAGCCCAGGCGCGTGGACCAGCACAGCAGCATGCCCACGGGCTGCGCGCGCAGCTGCGCCACCTTGGGCGCGCGCGAGTCGGTGAAGAACACCAGCTCGTGCGCGGCGGCGTCGACCTCGCGCAGCAGCACCGAGCGCGCCTGCGCTTCGCCGCCTTCGACGGTGGCCAAGGCCATCGTGCGCCATTCGTGTTCGCGCTGCTGCGAAGCCAGCTCGAGCTGTTGCCACAGCTCGGCTTCGACCAGGGCCAGCGAATCGATGCGCGCCATCATCATCATCGTCGTGGCCCTCCTCGGTGTGCCTCGGTGTGGCCGCGCTTCAGCCCTCGCGGCGCAGCGCCGGGAACAGCAGTACGTCGCGGATGCTGGGCGAATCGGTCAGCAGCATCACCAGCCGGTCCAGCCCGATGCCGCAGCCGGCCGTGGGCGGCATGCCGTATTCCAGCGCGCGGATGAAGTCGGCGTCGTAGAACATGG
>CAYZGL010000046.1:0-21149 GCA_964477985.1 uncultured Rubrivivax sp.
CGAACTCCGGCGTGTCCTCGAACATGTGGATGAAGCCGTGCAGCTCGCGCAGCACATCGTTGGGCAGGTGCTCGGAAGTGCGCGTCTCGCCGTAGATGTAGATCGGGATGTCGGCGTTCTTGAAGCGGATCTCCTCGACGAAGCGGCGCAGGTTGACCACCACCGGGTCGATCTCGGGGCCACCCAGGAACTCCTCGTCGTCGATCGACAGGATGAAGGCGCTGGCGCGGCTTTGCTGCTGCGCGAACTGGCTCAGGTCGCCGTAGCTGGTGACACCCAGCACCTCGAAACCTTCCTTCTCGATCGCCTGCGCCAGCGCGCGGATGCCCAGGCCCGAGGTGTTCTCCGAGCGGTAGTCCTCGTCGATGATGACGATCGGGAAACGAAAGCGCAGCATGGGCGGCTCCGGGGGGCAGCAGGCGAAAGCGCGCAGTGTAGGCGCGGCGCCCGCGCCCCGCGGGCGTGCCGCGGGCCACCGCCTGCGGCTGGCTACACTGCAGCGACAATGCGTGCAATCGGCGCGTGCATCCAGCGCGTGCATCCGGGACAACGATGGACCTGAGCGCTGCGACATGGTGGTGGCTGGCGGCCGGTGCCCTGGTGCTGGGCGAACTGGCCGTCGGCAGCTTCTACATGCTGATGCTGGCGCTGGGCTGCGTGGCCGGCGCGCTGGCCGCGCACCTGGGCATCGGCCATGCCAACCAGTTGTTCATCGCGGCCATCGTCGGCGCCGGCACCACCGCGGTATGGCACTTGCGGCGTGCGCGCTCGCCGCGCTCGGCGCCGGTGGAATCCAACCGCGACGCCAACCTGGACATCGGCCAGACGCTGCAGGTCGAGGCCTGGGACGCCCAGGGCGCGGCGCGCGTCAGCTACCGCGGCAGCAGCTGGAACGTGGAGTTCCGCGGCGCCGGCGCACCGACTCCGGGGCCGCACGTGATCGTCGCCGTGCAAGGCAACCGGCTGATCGTCGCGCCCGCCAACCCTTGACACCGGAGCCCGCCGCGCATGGAAGTCGCCCTCGTATTCCTGATCATCGCCGTCGTCTTCGTCTGGCGCACCTTCAAGATCGTGCCGCAGCAGCACGCCTGGGTGGTCGAGCGGCTGGGCAAGTTCGACCGCGTGCTCACGCCGGGGCTGAAGTTCCTGATCCCCTTCATCGAGCGGGTGGCCTACCGCCATTCGCTGAAGGAAGTGCCGCTGGACGTGCCCAGCCAGGTGTGCATCACCAAGGACAACACGCAGCTGCACATCGACGGCATCCTGTTCTTCCAGGTCACCGACCCGATGCGCGCCAGCTACGGCTCGAGCAACTACATCGTCGCCATCACCCAGCTGGCGCAGACCACGCTGCGCAGCATGGTCGGCAAGATGGAGCTGGACAAGACCTTCGAGGAGCGCGAGGCGATCAACGCCTCGGTGGTCGCCGCGCTGGACGAAGCCGCGCTGAACTGGGGCGTGAAGGTGCTGCGCTACGAGATCAAGGACCTGACGCCGCCGGCCGAGATCCTGCGCAGCATGCAGGCGCAGATCACCGCCGAGCGCGAGAAGCGCGCGCTGATCGCCGCCAGCGAAGGCCGCCGCCAGGAGCAGATCAACCTGGCCGAAGGCGAACGCGCCGCCTTCATCGCCAAGAGCGAAGGCGAGAAGCAGGCCGAGATCAACACCGCGCAGGGCCAGGCGGCGGCCATCGTCGCCGTGGCCGATGCCACCGCCGACGCCATCCGCAAGGTGGCCGAGGCGATCCGCGCGCCCGGCGGCGAGCAGGCGGTGCAGCTGAAGGTGGCCGAGAAGGCGGTGCAGGCCTACGCGCAGCTGGCGCAGAAGAACAACACCATGATCGTGCCCGGCAACATGAGCGAAGTGTCGGGCCTGATCGCCACCGCGATGGCGCTGATCCGGCCCGGCCCGGCCAACCAATGACGGCCGCGCGCAACGTGCTGGGCACACCGCTGCAGCCCTGCTCCTTCGACCCGCTGACCGGCTGGCAACGCGATGGCTGTTGCCACACCGATGTGCGCGACGCCGGCAACCACAGCGTGTGCGTGCGCCTGACGCCGGCCTTCCTGAACCACCAGCTCGAACGCGGCAACGACCTGATCACGCCCAGGCCGCAGGCGCGCTTTCGCGGCCTGAAGCCCGGCGACCGCTGGTGCGTGTGCGCGCTGCGCTGGCGCGAAGCCTACGAAGCCGGCCACGCGCCGCCGGTCATCCTCGAAAGCACGCACGAGCGTGTGCTCGAGCAGGTGCCGCTGCCGTGGCTGCGCCGGTGCGCGCATCAGCCGCCCGCCGCGTGATGCCCGCCGCGCGATGCCCGTGCAGTGACGCCCTTCGAGCGATGCCGCACGACTAGAATCGCCCCCGGCTCAAACCCGCGCGAGCCGATCGCGCACCCTGCGGAGGGATGGATGAGCGGTTTAAGTCGCACGCCTGGAAAGCGTGTGGGGGTTAACAGCCCCCCGCGGGTTCGAATCCCGCTCCCTCCGCCAGGAAGTGATCCGCCAAGAGGTGATCCGCCAAGATCCGCCAAAGTCCAGAAGCAGCACCCAAGCCCCTGAAGTCAGGGGCTTTTTTGTTCGCCGAGATTCGCTGCGCTGCGTTGACAGGCGGATCGAACCGGGGGCACGTTCGGCGGCATCGGCCGGTTCTTCATCAAGGCATCCCGCCGTCGAGGCGGCCGCAGGCGCTGCGAAGGCCATTGACCGGCACGGCTTGCCGCCACGGCCGCGGGCAAACCGTGAGCGCACCACGCCGGCGGTGCGGGGCCGACCCGGCTGCGTGCCTGCCCAGGCTGGCGCGGCCGCTGTGCGGCCACCCCACCTGCATGTCACGCGGTGCCGACGCCGACGGGCCCGATGCTGCGCTGTCGTCGCTGACGACGACAGCGCGCCGCGCCGGCTCGTGCGCAGGCCTTGGCCGCACCGCGACCGCCCCGCGTGCGGCGCAGCGGGTGCGGGGTAGCATCGTGCGCCCCAGAACCGGCGCGCCGGCGCGGGCTGAGGGGTGTGGACGCAGCATCGCGCCTGAGGAGTGTGCCGTGGCAAGGAAGGAAGTCCTGGAACTGACCGACCGCTTCACCCGGCCGTTCCGCGTCACCAAGGGCAAATCGTTCCGCCTTGCGGATGTCGACCCCGGCAACACGCTGGGCTTGCAGATGGACAAGGGCGAGGCGGCGCAGCTGCTCGACCGCAACAGCCGCTGGCTCGCCGAGGAGCAGGACGTGCTCTATGCGCAGGACCGCTGGTCGGTCCTGCTCGTCTTCCAGGCGATGGACGCCGCCGGCAAGGACGGCACGATCAAGCACGTCATGTCGGGCGTCAACCCGCAGGGCTGCCAGGTGTTCTCGTTCAAGCAGCCGTCGAGCGAGGACCTGGACCACGACTTCATGTGGCGCTACGCGAAATGCCTTCCCGAACGCGGCCGCATCGGCATCTTCAACCGCTCGTACTACGAGGAAGTGCTGATCGTGCGTGTGCACGAGCAGATCCTGCGCCGGCAGAAGCTGCCCGAGCGCGTCGTCGGCAAGCGCATCTGGGGCGAACGCCTGGCCGACATCGCGCACTTCGAGGACTACCTGGCGCGGCAGGGCACGATCGTGTTGAAGTTCTTCCTGCACGTGTCGCGCGGCGAGCAGCGCAAGCGCTTCCTCGAGCGCCTCGAGGATCCGCACAAGCACTGGAAGTTCTCCGCCGCCGACATCCACGAACGGCGGTACTGGGACGACTACATGAAGGCCTTCGAGGCGGCGATCCGGGCGACGGCAACCGAGCGCGCGCCCTGGTACGTCGTGCCGGCGGACAACAAGTGGTTCACCCGCCTCGTCGTCGCCGCCGCGGTCGTCGAGGCGGTGGAGAGCCTGGGCCTGCGCTACCCCGAAGTCGGTGCCGCGCAGATGGAGGAACTGGCGGCGGCGCGGGCCGAACTGCTGCGCCAGGAGTGACGCTTCGGACCACGCCACCCTCGTCGAACTGCTGGGCGGCATCGGCCTGTTCCTGCTGGGCATCCACCACCTGACCGAGGGCCTGAAGAGCCTGGCCGGCGACTCGATGCGCCGCACGCTGCAGGCGCTGGTGTCCGGGCGCTGCAGCGCGGTCGCCTGCGGCGCGCTGTTCACCGTCGCGATCCAGTCCTCGACGGCGACGATCATGACCGTGATCGGCTTCGTCAGCGCCGGGCTGGTGAGCTTCGCGCAGGCGGTGGGCATCACCATCGGCGCCACGCTGGGCACGACGTCGACGCCGTGGATGGTGGCGGTCTTCGGCTTTCGCATCCGCATCGCCGACGACGCGCTGCCGCTGCTGGGCGCCGGTGCCTTGCTGTGGGTGGTGGCCAAGGGCAAGTGGCGCGCGCTCGGCGCCATCCTGGCCGGCTTCGGGCTGCTGTTCACCGGCATCCATTCCCTGCAAGAAGGCATGCAGGGCGTGCAATGGCAGCTCGACGCCTTTGCCGGCAGCGGGCCGGCCGCGCGCTGGATCCTGGCCGGTGTGGGCATGCTGATGACCATCGTCATGCAAAGCTCGAGCGCGGCCGCGGCAACGACGCTGGTGGCGCTGGCCGCCGGCTCGCTGAGCTTCGAGCAGGGCTGCGCGATGGTCGTCGGGCAGAGCATCGGCACGGCCGCGACCAGCGCACTGGCGGCCATCGGTGGCGCTCGAAGCCGCCTGGCGGGCGACCCTCGAGCTGGCGCGCAAGGCCGTCGACTCGGTGTGTGCCCGGCTCGGCGGCCAGGCCGTGGTGCATGCCCCGCAGGGCCCGGCGATCGAGCAGGTGGAGGGCTTTCTCGAAGCCCTGTCGCTGGACACGATCGACCCGCGCCTGTCGGAACCGCGTCTGGTGCGGCTGTGCCATGCGCTGGATCACCTGGCCGGGCTGGAGCGTGCCCTCGCCTTCATGCCGCCGGCCGGCGGCGAGCCTGCGCCGCCCGGGGCATTGCAAGCCGCCGCCCAGGCGCTCGCCGCGTGGCTCGAGGCGCGCCAGGATCCGGCGGTCGCACCGCAGGCGCCGATTCTTCCGGCCATCGATGCGGCGGCGGCGCGGCTGGCGCAGGAGCGCAGCCGCGCACGCCGCACCCTGCTCGAGGACGTTGCGCTGCAGCGCGTGCCTGCGGCGGCCGCACGCGCCCGGCTGGAGGAGTTCGGCTGGGCCGACGGCGCGCTCGCCCACGCGTCGCGGCTCGTTGCTTCGCTCGAAGAGGCGGCCGGCGCGCAGCTCACGCCCGCGGCCGCGGCCTGCGCGTGCGCGTGCGTGGGCGCGTTCCAGCCGCAGCGCGCGGCCGGCGCGCAGCGGTGCGGCGCCTGCGGGGTTCGCGCCGCACGCTTCATCGCCTGCGTTCGGCACGCGCCCGCCGCGCGCGGCGGCCGCGCAACACGGCCTTGCGCGCCTCGGCGAACCACAGCACGAGGCTGCCCAGCGCCGCACAGACGAGCCACTGCCCCGCGTCCAGCGGCACCGTACCGAAGGCGATGTTCAGCCAGCGCAGCTGCACCACCGCCAGCTGCAGCAGCACCGACAGCCCCAGTGCGCCCCACAGCCAATGGTTGGCGAACAGGTCGTGGAAGGCGCTGGCCGTCTCGCTGCGTGCGTTGAGCGCGTTGAACAGCTGCGCAAAGACCAGCACCGTGAAACCCGCGGTGCGCGCGTTGTCCAGCGTGCGCGTGCCTTCGATCAGCCCGCCGGGCAGGTACAGGTCGATCGCCAGCAGCGTGACGAGCGCCATCACCAGGCCGATCTCGAACACGCCGGCCCACATGCGCGCGTCGATCACGCGCGCGTCGCGCCGCCGCGGCGCGCGCGCCATCACGTCGTCGCCGGCCGGGTCCACGCCCATGGCCAGCGCCGGCGTCGAATCGGTGATCAGGTTGACCCACAGGATCTGCGTGGCCAGCAGCGGCAGCACGACGGCGCCGCTGCCGTCGGCCAGGCCGATGACGCCGGCGCCGACGACGCCGAGGAACACCGTCAGCACCTCGCCCATGTTCGACGACAGCAGGTAGCGCAGGAACTTGCGGATGTTGTCGAAGATCGCGCGGCCTTCGCGCACCGCGTCGACGATGGTGGCGAAGTTGTCGTCGGCGAGGATCATCTTCGCCGCCTGCTTGGCGACCTCGGTGCCGGTGACGCCCATCGCGATGCCGATGTCGGCTGACTTGAGCGCCGGCGCGTCGTTGACGCCGTCGCCGGTCATCGCCACCACCTGGCCTTCGGCCTGCAATGCATCGACGATGCGCATCTTGTGCACCGGCGCGACGCGGGCGTAGACCGAGCTGCGGCGCACCGCGGCGGCGAAGGCCGCATCGTCCAGCGCGTCGAGCTGGTTGCCCGACAGCGCGCTCGCGCCGCGCTCGGCCAGGCCCAGGTCGGCGGCGATGCGCGCCGCGGTGCGCGGGTGGTCGCCGGTGATCATCACCACGCGGATGCCGGCGCGGTGCGCCTGCGCGATCGCCGCCGCGGCCTCCTCGCGCGGCGGGTCGATGATGCCCACGGTGCCGGCGAAGATCAGGCCGGACTCGAGTGCGGATTCGAGCGCGCCTTCGTCGCCGCCTTCGTCCTCGCCCGGCGCGAGCGGCCGGTAGGCCACCGCCAGCGTGCGCAGGGCGTCGTCGGACAGGCGGTCGACATCGGCCAGGATGCGCGCACGCGCCGCAGCGTCGAGCGCTTGCACCCCCATGCCCACGCGCAGGCGCGTGCAGCGGCCGAGCAGCACGTCGGGCGCACCCTTGCAGACGATGACCCGTGCATCGCCCTGCTCGTGGTCGACCTCGACCGTCGACATCATCTTGCGCTCGGAGCTGAACGGCAGCTCGCGCACGCGCGTGAAGCGCCGCAGCCGCCGCTCGGCGATGCCGAGCTTGCGTTCGGCGACCAAAAACGCCGCCTCGGTCGGGTCGCCCTCGATCGCCCACACGCCGGGCGAGCTCTGGCGCAGCCCGGCGTTGCCGGCCAGGCTGCCGCCGCCGAGCACCACGACCTGCTCGGCGCGCATCGCCGCGCCGGCCGCGTCGCCGCCCTCGGGCTCGATGTGTCCGTCGGGGGCATAGCCCACACCGCCGACACGCGCCGCACCGGACGCGGTCGTCACACGCTGGATCGTCATCTGCGAGCGCGTCAGCGTGCCGGTCTTGTCGCAGCAGATCACCGAAGCCGAGCCCAGCGTCTCCACCGACGACAGCTTCTTGACGATGGCGTTGCGTCGCGCCATGCGCTGCACGCCCAGCGCCAGCACCAGCGACAGGATCGCCGGCAGCCCTTCGGGCACCGCGGCCACCGCCAGCGATACGCCCAGCAGCAGCACGCCGACCACCTCGCCGGCGCCGCGCACGTCCGACAGTGCGAGCACGGTGCCGACGACGACGGCCGCGATGCCGACCACGGCGATGCCGAGCATGCGCCCGACGCGCGCGATCTCGAGCTGCAGCGGCGTCGGCGCCTCGGCGGTCGATTCGAGCAGACCGGCGATCGAACCCATCTGCGTGCGCATGCCGGTGGCGGTGACCACCGCGCGGCCGCTGCCGCCGACCACCGCGGTGCCCTTCCACACCATGTTCAGGCAGTCGCCGAGTGCGGCCGGCGCCGACAAGGTTGCCGGATCCTTCAGCACCGCCTCGCTCTCGCCGGTGAGCGAGGCCTCCTGCACGCGCAAGGCCGCGGCGTCCACCAGCCGTGCGTCGGCGCCGACCGCATCGCCCTCGCCGAGCAGCAGCAGGTCGCCGATCACCAGTTGGCTGCTCGGCACGCGCTGCAGCTGGCCGCCGCGCAGCACGGCGGAGGTGGCCGCGGTCATCTGCGCCAGCGCGGCAACCGCGTTCTCGGCCTTGGCTTCCTGCACGTAGCCGAGCACGGCGTTGGCGGCCACGATCAGCGCGATCACCAGCGCATCGACCGGCCAGCCGGCCGCGCCTTCGGCCCACCAGGCGGCAAGCGACACCGCGATCGCGGCCAGCAGCAGGTAGACGAGCGGATCGCGCAGTTGCGCGAGCAGGCGCCGCCACGCCGGCAACGGCGGCGCCGAGCGCAATGCGTTCGGCCCGTCGCGTGCCAGGCGGCGCGCCGCTTCGCCGACGCTCAGGCCCTGCGCGGTGTCGGCGCCGGCGGCCGCTGCCACGGCCTGCGCGGCGTGCAGCGACGGCTCGTCGAGCGCTGCGGCGCGCTCGGCGGCACGCTGCGATCGCGTCGACGGGTCAGCTTCGGCGCCGATGTCCGCCAAGGTGTTCATGCTGGCCCGCACTCCTTTGTCCGTCCTCGAACCTCGATGCGGGCTGGCATCGATCGCCAGGCCGGCGGCCCCGGCGCCAGCGCACCCGGGATCAGGGCCACCCGGCCGTGAGGTTCACCGCGTTCATGCACGCACCGAACCACGCAGCGCCGCGCGCCTTTGTGCGCTAGCTGGTGACCTTGAAGTTGCGCTCCTTGACCAGCCGTGCCCAGCGCTTGGCATCTTCGGCGATGACCTGCGCGAACTGCTCGGGGCTGCTGCCCACCGGCTCGTAGTCGATCTTGGCGAGCTGCTCGCGCACTTCGGGCAGCGTCAGGATCTTCAGCAGCTCGGCGTTGAGCCGCTTGACGATCGCCGGCGGCGTGCCGGCCGGCGCCAGCAGCCCGGCCCATGAACCGAAGGTCATGCCCTCGAGCCCCGCTTCCTCGGCGGTGGGCACGTCGGGCAGCGCCGGCGAGCGTTGCTTCGACAGCACCGCCAGCGCCTTGATCTTGCCGCCGCGGATCAGCTGCAGGCCGACGAAGGGGTCGACCGACACGTCGGCCTCGCCGCCGACCACCGCCTGCAGCTGCGGGCCGGTGCCCTTGTAGGCCGCCACCACCATGTCGGTGGCGCCGATGGTGGCCTTCAGCTGCTCGCCGATCAGGCTGATCATGCTGCTGCCGCCGGCGAAGTTCAGCGCCTTGCCCGGCTTGCGCGCCAGCGCGACGAAGTCCTGCACGGTGTTCACACCCAGGCTGGGGTGGACCACCAGCACCAGCCCGATGTGGGCCAGCAGGCTGATCGGCGCGAAGCTGGCCAGCGGCTCGTAGCCGGCCTTGTACAGCGCGGGGCTCAGCACCTGCGCGCCGGCGGTGTTCATCAGCAGCGTGTAGCCGTCGGGTGCGGCGCGCGCCACCTCGGTGGTACCGATGAGGCCGTTGGCACCGGCCTTGTTGTCGACCACCACCGGCTGCTTCAGCACGTCGGCCAGGCGCTGCGCGAACAGCCGCGCCACCACGTCGGTGGCACCGCCCGGGGCAAACGGCACCACCATGCGGATCGAGTGGCTGGGCCAGTCGCCAGCCTGCGCGAAGGCGCGCGGTGCAAGCCCGGACGCGGCAGCGGCGAGCAGCAGGTGGCGGCGTCGGATCAGTGGACGATGGCGCATGGCACTCGAGCCTTCAAAAGATGCAACGCCGCCAAGCATAGGGCGCTCGGCAAGCGGTGCGGCAGCGTGCTTGCCCTTGTTCGGCAACGCGGCTCAGGCACGGCCCTGGGCCGCTGCGCCAGCCGGCTGCAGGCGGCCGGCCCACAGCTGCCGGTACAGCGCCAGATAGCGCTGCGCCGGGCCGTCCCACGACAGGTCCTCGGCCATGCCGCGCTGCTGCAGCTCGGCCCACAGCGCGGGTTGGCGAAAGCGCTCGAACGCGCGCGCGATCGCCTGCGCCAGCGCGGCGGGTTCGGCCGGGCCGAAGACGAAGCCGTTGGCCTGCGCATCGGCGGCGTCGCGCACCGTGTCGGCCAGGCCGCCGACGCTGCGCACGACGGGTACCGTGCCGTAGCGCAGGCCGTACATCTGCGTCAGCCCGCAGGGTTCGAAGCGCGACGGCACCAGGATCATGTCGGCGCCGGCGATCAAGCCGTGCGCGCCGGCCTCGTCGTAACCCAGCCGCACGCCCACGCGCCCCGGATGGGCGCTGGCCGCCGCGCCGAAGGCCGCCTCGAGCGCGGCATCGCCGCTGCCCTGCACCACCAGCTGGCCGCCCAGGCGCACGATCTCGGGCAGCACCGCCAGCACCAGGTCCAGCCCCTTTTGCGGCGTCAGCCGCGACACCACGCCCAGCAGCGGCGCGCCGGCGCCTGGCGCCAGGCCGAAGCGCTGCTGCAGCGCGGCCTTGCACTGCGCCTTGCCCTGCATCGCGCTGGCGCTGTAGCGCTGGGCCAGCGCCGGGTCGGCGGCGGGGTTCCACACCTGGGTGTCGATGCCGTTGAGGATGCCGCTGACATCGGCGCCGCGGCTGCGGATCACGCCGTCCAGGCCGACGCCGAACTGCGGCGTGGCGATCTCGCGCGCGTAGTTCGGGCTGACGGTGGTGACGCGCTCGGCGAACTTCAGCCCGGCCTTCATGAACGACAGCTGGCCGTGGAACTCCAGCGCCGCCGGCGACAGGTAGCGCGACGACAGGCCCAGCAGCGCGCCGTCGTGGTGCGGGAACAGCCCCTGGTAGGCCAGGTTGTGCACGGTGAAGACCGACGCCGTCGTTCCTGCGGGGTGCGCATGCAGGTAGGCGCAGGCCAGCGCCGCATGCCAGTCGTGCGCGTGCACGAGCTGCGGCGCCCAGTCGGGGTCGAGCCCGCCTTGCGCCAGCTGCGCCGCGGCCCAGCCCAGCAGCCCGAAACGCTGCAGGTTGTCGGGCCACTCGACGCCGCCGTCGTCCTGGTACGGGCCGCCGCCGCGCGTGTAGAGGAACGGCGCGTCGATCAGGTACACCGGCAGCTGGGTGCCGGGCATGCGCGCGCGCAGCAACTGCACCTGCGCCGCGCCGAAGGCCGGGCCGATGGCCGCCAGCCGCTGCGCCTGCACCACCGCGCCGAGCATGGCCGGCAGCCCGGGCAGCAGCAGCCGCACGTCTGCGCCCTGCGCGCTCAATGCCTGCGGCAGCGCGCCCAGCACGTCGGCCAGGCCGCCGGTCTTGAGCAGCGGGTAGACCTCGGCGCCGACCTGCAGGACCCTCATGCGCAACCGGCTCAGCGCAAGGCGTCGATCATCGCCTGCGTCACCAGCGTGACGCCGTGGGCGGTGCGGTGGAAGCGCCGCGCGTCGGCGGCGGCGTCCTCGCCGACGACCAGGCCGTCGGGCAGTTCGACGCCGCGGTCGACGATCACGCGGTGCAGCCGCACGCCGCGGCCCACTTCCACATGCGGCAGCAGCACCGACCAGTTGACGCTGGCAAAGGAGTGCACGCGCACGCTGGAAAACAGCACCGAGCGGAACACCGCGCCGGAGATGATGCAGCCGCCCGAGGTCAGCGACTCGATGGCCAGGCCGCGGCGGTCGTCCTGGTTGTGCACGAACTTGGCCGGCGGCAGCTGCGGCTGGTAGGTCAGGATCGGCCAGCGCGTGTCGTACATGTTCAGCAGCGGGTCGGTGGCGGTCAGGTCGATGTTGGCGTCCCAGTAGGCGTCGATCGTGCCGACGTCGCGCCAGTACGGCTGCTGCCCCGGCTTGGTGCCCACGCAGCTCATCGAGAACGGGTGCGCCAGCGCGTTGCCCTCGCGCACCACGCGCGGGATGATGTCCTTGCCGAAGTCGTGGCTCGAGGCGGCGTCGGCCATGTCGCGCTCGAGCTCGCGGTACAGGTACTGGGCATCGAACACGTAGATGCCCATGCTGGCCAGCGCGGACTCGGGCTTGCCCGGCATGGGCGGCGGGTCGGCCGGCTTTTCGACGAAATCGACGATGCGCCGCTGCTCGTCCACCGCCATCACACCGAAGGCGCTGGCTTCGCCGCGCGGCACCTCGATGCAGCCCACCGTGCACGGCCGCCCGTGCGCCGCGTGGTCGGCCAGCATCAGCGCGTAGTTCATCTTGTAGACATGGTCGCCGGCCAGCACCACCACGTAGTCGGCGTCGTAGCCGTCGAGGATGTCCTGGTTCTGCGACACCGCGTCGGCGGTGCCGCGGTACCAGCTTTCTTCGTTCACGCGCTGCTGCGCCGGCAGCAGGTCGACGAACTCGTTCATCTCGGTTTTCAAGAAGGCCCAGCCGCGCTGCAGGTGGCGCAGCAGGCTGTGGCTCTTGTACTGCGTGATCACGCCGATGCGGCGGATGCCCGAGTTCAGGCAGTTGCTCAGCGCGAAGTCGATGATGCGGAACTTGCCGCCGAAGTACACGGCCGGCTTGGCGCGCGTGTCGGTCAGGTTGTGCAGCCGGCTGCCGCGCCCGCCGGCCAGCACCAGCGCCACCGTGCGTTTGGGCAGATCCAGTGCATGCGCCAGGTAGTTCGAGTTCATCGTCTGCACTCCGTTGTCTCGTCTGCAGCAGCGCCGAGGGGGGCTGCGCGGTATTGTGGAACACGCGGACCACCCCGGGGCCACGCAGCGGCGATACTGTGGCCGCGTTCCAGCCCTGCCGGCGCAAGTGCTCCCGCTTCCGAGAATGAACAACACCGACCCCGACTTTCTGGCCCGCGACCTGGACCGTCAACTGCTCGAGCATGTGGGCGTCGCGCCGGCCGCGGCCACGCCCGCCGACCTGATGGCCGCGATGGCCGAAACCGCGCGCCAGCGCTTGTCGCAGCGCTGGGTGGCCACCCAGCACGCGCAGCGCGGCGCCCGGCGCGTGTATTACCTGTCGATGGAATTCCTGATGGGCCGCACGCTGGGCAACGCGCTGGCGGCGCTGGACCTGCAAGGCGCAGCCGCCGCGGCGCTGGCGCAGCGTGCGCGGCGCTTCGAGGACGTCGAACAGCAAGAGGCCGACGCCGCCCTGGGCAACGGCGGCCTGGGCCGGCTGGCCGCGTGTTTTCTCGACGCGATGGCCACGCTCGAGCTGCCCTCCTTCGGCTACGGCATCCGCTACGAATACGGCATGTTCGCGCAGCACATCGTCGACGGCCGGCAGGTCGAGCAGCCCGACCCGTGGCTGGGCGACGGCTCGCCGTGGGAGTTTCCGCGCCGCGGCGTGCACTACCCGGTGCGCTTCGGCGGCCACGTCGACCACAGCGCGGGGCGGGCGCGCTGGGTGCCGGCGGCCGAAGTCGCCGCCAAGGCCTACGACATGGTGGTGCCCGGCCACGACACGGCCAAGGTCAGCACGCTGCGGCTGTGGAAGGCCACCGCGCCCGCGCACATCGACCTGCACGCCTTCAACAGCGGCGACTACGCGCGCGCCGCAGAGGTGAAGAACGAGTTCGAGAACATCTCCTGGGTGCTGTACCCGAACGACAGCACGCCGGCCGGGCGCGAACTGCGGCTGCGCCAGGAGTATTTCTTCACCTGCGCGTCGATCCAGGACATCGTCGCGCGCCAGCTGCATGAGCACGGCAGCCTGGACGCGCTGGCCGACAAGGTGGCGATCCACCTGAACGACACGCACCCGGCGATCGGCGTGGCCGAGCTGATGCGCCTGCTGTGCGACGAGCACGGCGTGCCGTGGGCGCCGGCCTGGGCGACGACGCAGCGCGTGTTCAGCTACACCAACCACACGCTGATGCCCGAGGCGCTCGAGACCTGGTCGGTGGCGCTGATGCAGCACGTGCTGCCGCGGCACCTGGAGATCATCCTGCTGATCAACCAGTCCTTCCTCGAATTCGCGGCCAGCAAACGCCCCGGCGACGGCGAGTTCCTGCGCCGGCTGTCGCTGGTCGACGAGAGCGGCGAGCGCCGCGTGCGCATGGCGCACCTGTCGATCGTCGGCAGCCACAAGGTCAACGGCGTGTCGGCGCTGCATTCGCGGCTGCTGGTGCAAACCATCTTCGCCGACTTCGCCAGCCTGTGGCCCGAGCGCTTCACCAACCTGACCAACGGCGTGACGCCGCGGCGCTGGCTGGCGCACTCCAACCCGCACCTGAGCAGCCTGTTCGACGCCCGCATCGGCCGCGGCTGGCGGCTCGACCTGGACCAGCTGCAGCGGCTGCGCGCGCTGGCCGAGGACGCGGCCTTTCGCGAGCGCTTCATGGCCATCAAGCTGGACAGCAAGCGCCGGCTGGCGGCCTACATCGCGGCGGCCACCGGCGTGGCGGTCGATGCCAGCAGCCTGTTCGACGTGCAGGTCAAGCGCATCCACGAATACAAGCGCCAGTTGCTGAACCTGCTGCACGTGCTGACGCGCTACCACGCGATGCTGGCCGAGCCCGATGCCCCCTGGGTGCCGCGCACGGTGATCTTCGCCGGCAAGGCCGCGTCGAGCTACCACATGGCCAAGCAGATCATCCGGCTGATCCACGACGTGGCCGCGGTGATCAACCAAGATGCGCGGCTGCGCGGGCGCTTGAAGCTGGTGTTCGTGCCCAACTACGGCGTGTCGGTGGCCGAGATCATCATGCCGGCGGCCGACCTGTCCGAGCAGATCTCCACCGCCGGCACCGAGGCCTCGGGCACCGGCAACATGAAGCTGGCGCTGAACGGCGCGTTGACCATCGGCACCGACGACGGCGCCAACATCGAGATCCGCCAGAGTGTCGGCGACGAGCACATCTTCATCTTCGGCCACAGCGCGCAGCAGGTGGCGGCGCTGCGCGAGCGCGGCTACCAGCCGCTGCGCATCCACGACGGCAACCCGGCGCTGCGCGCGGTGCTGCAGGCCATCGGCGGCGGTGCGTTCTCGCCCAACGAGCCGTCGCGCTACCGCGACGTGGTCGACGCGCTGCTGTGGGGCGGCGACCACTACCAGCTGCTGGCCGACTACGACGCCTACGTCGCCGCGCAGGCGCGCGTGGACCTCAAGTTCCGCGACGCGCACGCGTGGGCGCGTTCGGCGCTGCTCAACATCGCCGGCATGGGGATGTTCTCGGCCGACCGCACGGTGCGCGAATACGCCGGGCAGGTCTGGCGGCTCGAGCCGCGGCGCACGGCGGGGTGACGATGCTCGATCCGCACGACCTCGAGTTGCTGCGCGAGGGCCGGCACGGCGATGCCTTCGCCGTGCTCGGTGCCCATGCGCGGCCCGACGGCACGGCATGGCTGGCGGTCTTCCTGCCCGGTGCGGCGCAGGTCGCCGCGGTCTCGCCGCACGACGACACTGCGCTGGCGGCGCTGCAGCGGCGCGACCCGGCCGGCCTGTTCGAAGGCGCGCTGCCGGGCAAGGTGGGCTACCGGCTGCAGGTGCAATGGGCCGACGGCAGCCAAGGGCTGCTCGACGACCCCTACCGCTTCGGCCCGGTGCTGGGCGAGGTCGACGCCTGGCTGCTGGCCGAAGGTTCGCACCTGCGCCCCTTCGAGATCCTGGGCGCAACCCCGCGCGAACACGAAGGCGTGGCCGGCTGCGCCTTCGCGGTGTGGGCGCCCAACGCCGCGCGCGTCAGCGTGGTCGGCGACTTCAACCACTGGGACGGCCGGCGCCACCCAATGCGGCTGCGCCGCGAATGCGGCGTGTGGGAGATCTTCCTGCCCGGCGTCACGGCCGGCGCACGCTACAAGTTCGAGCTGCTCGACCGCGGCGGTGCGCTGCTGCCGCTGAAGGTGGACCCCTATGCACGCCGGGCCGAACTGCGCCCGGCCAGCGCCAGCGTGGTCGCGCCGCTGCCGCCGCTGTGCCCGGCCTCGGCGCAGCGCCAGCGCGCCAACGCGCTCGATGCGCCGATCAGCATCTACGAAGTGCACCTGGGCTCGTGGCGGCGCAAGGTCGAACAAGGCAACCGCTGGCTGACCTGGGACGAGCTGGCCGACGAGCTGGTGCCCTATGCGGCGTGGATGGGTTTCACCCACCTCGAGCTGCTGCCGATCACCGAGCACCCCTTCGACGGCTCGTGGGGCTACCAGACATTGGGCCTGTACGCGCCGACCGCACGCTTCGGTGAGCCGGCCGGCTTCGCGCGTTTCGTTGCGCGCGCGCACGACGCCGGCCTGGGTGTGCTGCTGGACTGGGTGCCGGCGCACTTCCCCACCGACGAGCACGGGCTGGTGCGCTTCGACGGCACGCCGCTGTACGAATACGCCGACCCGCGCGAAGGTTTCCACAACGACTGGAATACGCTGATCTACAACTTCGGCCGCACCGAGGTGCGCAACTTCCTGGTCGGCAGCGCGCTGTACTGGCTCGAGCGCTACGGCGTCGACGGCCTGCGTGTCGACGCGGTGGCCTCGATGCTGTACCGCGACTACAGCCGCAAACCCGGGCAGTGGCTGCCCAACGTCTACGGCGGGCGCGAGAACCTCGAGGCCATCGCCTTCCTGAAGCGCGCCAACGAGGTGGTCGGCGTGCAGCGGCCGCAGGCGGTGACGCTGGCCGAGGAGTCCACCGCCTTTCCCGGCGTGTCGCGCCCGCCCTATGCCGGCGGCCTGGGTTTCCACTTCAAGTGGAACATGGGCTGGATGCACGACACGCTGAAGTACATGTCGCGCGACCCGGTGCACCGCCGGCACCACCACGCCGAGATGAGCTTCGGTTTGATGTATGCCTTCAGCGAGAACTTCGTGCTGCCGCTGTCGCACGACGAGGTGGTGCACGGCAAGGGCTCGATGCTGGGGCGCATGCCCGGCGACCGCTGGAGCCGGTTCGCCAACCTGCGTGCCTACTACGGCTTCATGTTCGGCCACCCCGGCAAGAAGCTGCTGTTCATGGGCAACGAGTTCGCGCAAGTCAACGAGTGGAACCACGACACCAGCCTGGACTGGCACCTGAACGACGACCCGCTGCACGCCGGCGTGAAGCATCTGGTGCGCGACCTGAACCGGCTGCTGCGCGAATGCCCGGCGCTGCACCAGCGCGACTGCCATGCCGACGGCTTCGAGTGGATCTCGCACAGCGACGCCGCGCACAGCGTATTCAGCTTCGTGCGCCGCGGCCTGGGCGATGCCGCGCCGCTGCTGGTGCTGAGCAACTTCACTCCGGTGGCGCGCCGCGGCTGGCGTGTCGGCGTGCCGCGCGCCGGGCGCTGGCGCGAGCGGCTGAACACCGACTCGGCGCACTACGGCGGCAGCAACCTGGGCACGCCGCTGGGCCACGCCGACAGCCAGCCCGTGGCCTGCAATGGCCGCGCCGATTCGATCGTGATCGACCTGCCGCCGCTGGCCAGCGTGTTCTTCGAATGCAGCGCGTGACCGCGGCGCCGCAGCTCGCGCCGGGGCGGCCGTGGCCGCTGGGCGCCAGCGTCGATGCAAGCGGCGTCAACTTCGCGGTGTTCTCGGCGCACGCCCAAGCCATCGAACTGTGCCTGTACGACGACGCCGGCACGCAAGAGCTGGCACGGCTGGCGCTGCCGGCACGCAGCGGCGACGTGTGGCATGGGCACCTGGCCGGCGCCGCCGCCGGGCTGGTGTACGGGTTGCGCGCACACGGGCCGTGGCAGCCGCAACAAGGCCATCGCTTCAACCCGCACAAGCTGCTGCTCGACCCCCATGCGCGCGAGACGGTGGGCCGCTTCGGCTGGAGCGAGCTGCAGCGCGGCTTCGCCAGTGACGACGCGCAGCAACGGGACGAGCGCGACAACGCCGCCGTGGCGCTGAAGGCGCGCGTCGTCGACGATGCCTTCGACTGGCAGGGCGATGCGCCGCCGGCCACGCGTTGGGCCGACAGCGTGCTGTACGAGGTGCACGTGCGCGGCTTCAGCAAGCTGCACCCCGGGGTGCCCGAAGCGCAGCGCGGCAGCTACGCCGGCCTGGCGTCGGACGCGGCGATCGCGCACTTCGAGCGCCTGGGCATCACCGCGCTGAGCCTGCTGCCGGTGCAGCAGTTCATCGACGAAGAGCGGCTGGTGCGCATGGGCCTGCGCAACCACTGGGGCTACAACACGCTGGCCTTCTTCTGCCCCGAACCGCGTTACGCCATGGCGGGCATCGAGGGGCGTGCGCTGCGCGACGAGTTCCGCACCATGGTGCGCCGGCTGCACGCCGCCGGCATCGAAGTGATCCTGGACGTGGTGTTCAACCACACGGCCGAGACCGACGAACTCGGCCCCACGTTGAGCTGGCGCGGGCTGGACAACGCCAGCTGGTACCGGCTCGATGCGAACGATGCCAGCCGCTATCGCAACGAAAGCGGCTGCGGCAACACGCTGGACCTGAACCAGCCGCAGGTGCTGCAGTGGCTGATGGACTGCCTGCGTTACTGGGTGCAGCAGATGCACGTCGACGGCTTCCGCTTCGATCTGGCCACCGTGCTGGCGCGCGGCGAGCACGGCTTCGACGCCCAGGCGGCCTTGTTCGCCTGCATCGCGCAGGACCCGGTGCTGGCCGGCGTCAAGCTGATCGCCGAGCCCTGGGACATCGGCGCGGGCGGCTACCAGCTCGGCCGTTTCCCGCCGCGCTGGGCCGAATGGAACGACCGCTACCGCGACACGATGCGCGCCGCCTGGCTGACCGGCGAATGCAGCCGCGGCGAGTTCGCGCGGCGGCTGTGCGCGTCGTCGGACCTGTTCGAGCAGCGCGGCCGCGCGCCGGCCGCGTCGCTGAACTATGTGGTGGCGCACGACGGCTTCACGCTGCGCGACCTGGTCAGCTACGCACAACGCCACAACGAAGCCAACGGCGAGCACAACCGCGACGGCGCGGTGCACAACCTGAGCTGGAACTGCGGCGTCGAAGGCGACACCGGCGATGCCGAAGTGCTTGCGCTGCGCGCGCGGCTGCAGCGCGCCTTGCTGGCCACGCTGGCGCTGTCGCAGGGCACGCCGATGCTGGCTGCGGGCGCCGAACTGGGCCACACCCAGCAGGGCAACAACAACGCCTACTGCCAGGACAACCCGACGGGCTGGATCGACTGGACGCGCACCGACCCCTCGCTGCTCGAGTTCTGGGCGCAGGCGATCGCCGTGCGGCGCGACCACCGGCCGCTGGGCGACGCCTGGCACGCCGACACCCCGCCCGAGGCCGCAAGGCTGCACTGGCGGCTGCCCGACGGCCGCGTGCCGTCAGCCGACGACTGGCACGCGCCGGCCCACACTGGCATCGGTGTGCTGATCACGCTGCCGGGGCATGGCACGCAGCCGCTGCTGTTGCTGGCGAACCCCGGCGACGCAGCACTCGACATCGTGTTGCCGGCGGGGCGCTGGCAGCCGCTGCTGTGCAGCGCCGGGGCGGCCAGCGCGGCGCAGACGGTGCCGGCACGCAGCCTCGTGCTGCTGCAACGGCAACAGCCCTGACGGCGATGCGTTTGCCACGCGCCAGCGGCGTGCTGCTGCACCCGACCTCGCTGCCCGGCCCGCACGGCAGCGGCGACTGCGGTGCGGCGGCCTGTCACTTCGTCGACTGGCTGGTGCAGGCCGGGCAATCGCTGTGGCAGATCCTGCCGCTGAACCCGATCGGCGCCGGCAACTCGCCCTATGCCAGCAGCTCGGCCTTTGCCGGAAACCTGCTGTTGGTCGACCTGCTCGAGCTGCAGCAGCAGGGCTGGCTGACCAGCGCCGAGGTGGCGCCGCTGCCGGGGCTGCTGGCGCAGCGCGTGGCCTACGACCAGGTCGTGCCCTTTCGCATGCAGCGCTTGCAATGGGCGGCCGAGCGCTTCTTCGCCGTGCCGCCGCACGATGAGCGGCACCAGGCTTTCGCGCAGTTCTGCGCGCACCAGGCGGGCTGGCTGGACGACTACGCGCTGTTCATGGCGCTGGACGAGGCGCATTCGCGCGGCCATGCGGACGACGGCAGCGATTGGCGCGATTGGCGCGACTGGTGCGGCTGGCCCGAGGCGCTGGCCCGGCGCGACCCCGGCGCGCTGGCCGAAGCCGCGGCCACGCACGCCGCGCGCGTCGCCTTCTGGAAGTTTGGCCAGTGGTGCTTCTTCCGCCAATGGCAAGGCCTGAGGCAGTACGCCAACCGGCGCGGTGTGCGCATCGTCGGCGATGTGCCGATCTTCATCGCGCACCACAGCGCCGAGGTCTGGGCGCACCAGGCGCTGTTCGAGCTGGGTGCCGACGGCCGGCCCAGCGTGGTCGCCGGCGTGCCGCCGGACTACTTCAGCGCCACCGGCCAGCGCTGGGGCAACCCGCTGTACCGCTGGGACGTGCACGCGCGCGACGGCTACGCCTGGTGGGTGCAGCGGCTGCGCTGCGTGTTCGAGCTGGTCGACATCGTGCGCATCGACCACTTCCGCGGTTTTGCCGCGCACTGGGAGATCGCGGCCAGCGAGCCGACCGCGCAGCACGGCCACTGGCGCGCCGGCCCCGGCGCGGCGCTGTTCGAGGCGATCGCCGCCGCACTCGGCACGGTGCCGATCATCGCCGAGGACCTGGGGCTGATCACGCCCGACGTGCAGGCGCTGCGCCGCCGCTTTGCCTTGCCCGGCATGCGCATCCTGCAGTTCGCGTTCGGCGGCGAGGCAGACAATGCCTATCTGCCGCACCACCACGAGCCCGACAGCGTGGTCTACCCCGGCACCCACGACAACGACACCGCGCTCGGCTGGTGGGCCGCGGCCGGCGTACACGAGCGCAGCCACGCCCGCGACTACCTGGGCCTGCACGACGGCGACGACATCGCCTGGGCGCTGATCCGCTGCGCCTGCGCGTCGGTGGCCGACACCGCGGTCTTCGCGATGCAGGACGTGCTGTCGCTGGGCGGCGATGCACGGCTGAACTTCCCCGGGCAGGCCAACGGCTGGTGGTCCTGGCGTTTGCAGTGGAGCCAGGTTCAACACAGCCATGCGCAGCGCCTGTACGCGCTTTGCCGGCTGTACGACCGGCTGCCTTGCGCCACGCGTGCATGAAAAAGGCGCCCCGCAGGGCGCCTTTGCGGCGATCGTTTAAGGTGCAGGCGGCTCAGCGCACCACCGCGATCTGCTCGCGCTTGCCGTCCTTGTAGGTATACAGCGTCAGCGCACCGTTCTTGATGTCGCCCTTGTCGTCGAAGGCGATGTGGCCGGTCACGCCGTTGTAGTCGGCCTTGTGCAGTTCGGGCAGGTACTTGGCCGGGTCGGGCGAGCCGGCCTTCTCCATCGACACCACCATCACGTTGACGGCGTCATACACGTACGGCGCATACAGCTGCACGTCGACGCCGAACTTGGCCTTGAACTTCTCGCGGAAGGCCTCCATCGCCGCCTTCTGCTCGCCTTCGACACCACCGGCCTCGGCGCACACCACCTGGCCGTCGGCCATGGCGCCGCCCGCCAGCTTGGGCAGCTCACCGGTGCAGATGCCGTCGCCGCCCATGAACTTGGCGTTGACGCCCAGCTGCTTCATCTGCCGCATCATCGGCCCGGCCACCGCGTCCATGCCGCCGAAGAACACCACGTCGGGTTTCTTCGCCTTGATGGCGGTCAGGATGGCGGTGAAGTCGGTCGCCTTGTCGGTGGTGAACTGGC
>CAYZGL010000047.1:0-17279 GCA_964477985.1 uncultured Rubrivivax sp.
AGGCCCCCCGAGGGGGATGAGTCAACTTGGGAGCGGCCCGGCGTTGACGCATGAGCGCACGACCCGGGCGTCCATCCGCGTTATTCCCTAGTCGCGGGTTTGTGGGATCGACGCCGTTTGCCGCGAACATGCACGGACCTGCACAACCGGAGCCGTGCCATGCGCAGAGACGCCTTCCTCAAGACCCTCACCGCGCTGGCCGCAGCCGGCGCCTTGCCGCTGCCGTCGTGGGCCGCGGCCAACCTGAAGATGATGATCCCGGCCAACCCGGGCGGCGGCTGGGACGGCACCGGCCGTGCCCTGGGCAAGGCGCTGCAGGAAGCGGGCGTGGCCTCGTCGGTCAGCTTCGACAACAAGGGCGGCGCGGCCGGCGCCATCGGCTTGGCGCAGTTCGTCAACGGCAGCAAGGGCGACCCGAACGCGCTGCTGATCATGGGTGCGGTGATGCTGGGCGGGCTGATCGTCGGCAAGCCGCCGGTGGACCTGAGCCAGGCCACGCCGCTGGCGCGGCTGCTGGCCGAATCGCAGGTCTTCGTGCTGCCGGCGGCCTCGCCGCTGAAGGGCATGAAGGACGTGATCGAGCAGATGAAGAAGGAGCCCGGCAGCGTCAAGTGGGGCGGCGGCTCGCGCGGTTCCACCGAGCACATCGCCGCGGCGATGATCGCGCGTGCGGTGGGGGTGGACCCGGCCAAGATCAATTACGTGGCCTTCCGCGGCGGCGGCGAGGCGGTGGCGGCGATCCTGGGCAACAACGTCACCGTCGGCGGCAGCGCGCTGACCGAGTTCGGCGAGTACATCAAGAGCGGCAAGATGCGCCCCATCGCCGTCACTTCCGACAAGCGCTTGAAGGGCGTCGACGCGCCGACGCTGCAGGAGCTGGGGCTGGACGTGGTGATCAGCAACTGGCGCGGCGTGTACGGCGCGCCCGGCATCAGCGCCGCGCAGCGCGACGCGCTGATCGACATGATCGTCAAGGCGACCAAGACCAAGGCCTGGGCCGAAGCGGTCGAGAAGAACGGCTGGACCCCGGCGCTGCTCACCGGCGACGCCTTCGGCAAGTTCGTCGACGACGAATTCGCCAGCCTGCGCGCGGTGATGGTCAAGGCCGGCATGGTGTGAGCATGCATGCGCGGCAGGCGCTGGTCGGTGCGGGTGTGCTGGGGCTCGGCCTGCTGCTGGGTGCCGGCGCGCTGCAGATCCCGTCGGAAGCTGGCTACGGCGGCGTCGGCGCCAACTTCCTGCCCTGGGTGGTGGCGGGCATGCTGGTGCTGTGCGGCGCGCTGCTGCTGCGCGAGGCGGCCAGCGGCGGCTTTCGCCAGCTGGAAGAAGCCCCCGGCGCCGAGCGCGGCCACTGGAGCGGCTTCGTCTGGGTGTCGGCCGGGTTGCTGGCCAACGCGGCGCTGATCACCACCCTCGGCTTCATCCTCAGCTGTACGCTGTGCTTCGTGCTGGCGGTGCGCGGCTTCAGGTCGGCCGAAGGGCGGCTGGACCTGAGCCTGCGCGCGCTGCTCGCCGATGCGGCGATCGGCCTGGCGATCAGCGCGCCGGTGTACTGGATGTTCACCAAGTTCCTGGCGATCAACCTGCCGGGGCTGACCTCCACCGGGTGGCTTTGAAATGAACCCCCCAAACTCACTTCGTTTGCCGCCCCGGTGGCCCGGTGCCGGCCACTTCGTGGCCGTGGGGACGCGTCAGCGCCTTCGGGCGGCCGGGCGGTGCTGACATGGACACGCTGAACCAGCTGATGCAGGGCTTCGTCACCGCCGGCACGCCGGTGAACCTGCTGTGGGCGCTGCTGGGTTGCACCATCGGCACCGCGGTGGGCGTGCTGCCCGGCATCGGGCCGGCCACCGCGGTGGCGATGCTGCTGCCGCTGACGCTGAAGGTGGAGCCCACCGCGTCGATGATCTTCTTCGCCGGCATCTACTACGGCGCGATGTACGGCGGCTCGACCACCTCGATCCTGCTGAACACGCCGGGCGAGGCCGGCTCGATGGTCACGGCGATGGAAGGCAACAAGATGGCCAAGCACGGCCGCGCCGGCGCGGCGCTGGCCACGGCAGCGATCGGCTCGTTCGTCGCCGGCACCATCGCCACCATCGTCGTCACCTTCTTCGCGCCGGTGGTCGCCGAATACGCGGTGCAGCTGGGGCCGCCCGAGTACTTCTTGCTGATGGTGCTGGCCTTTTGCACCATCAGCGCGGTGCTGGGGCAAAGCACCTTGCGCGGGCTGACCGCGCTGGGCGTGGGCTTGGCGATGGGGCTGGTGGGCATCGACCAGATCTCGGGCCAGGCGCGCTACACGCTGGGCCTGCCCGAGCTGATGGACGGGCTGGAAGTGGTGCTGATCGCGGTGGGCCTGTTCGCGGTGGCCGAGGCGCTGTACTTCGTGCTGTACGAAGCGCGCACCGTGGAGTCGCAGAACCGCTTAAGCAAGGTGCACATGACGCGCGAGGAGTGGGCCCGCTCGTGGCCGGCGTGGCTGCGCGCCACGGCCATCGGCACGCCCTTCGGCTGCATCCCGGCCGGCGGCAGCGAGATCCCGACCTTCCTCAGCTACTCGGTGGAGAAGAAGCTTTCGAAGCACAAGGAGCAGTTCGGCAGCACCGGCGCGATCGAAGGCGTGGCCGGGCCCGAGGCGGCCAACAACGCGGCGGTCACGGCCACCTTGATCCCGCTGCTGACGCTGGGCATTCCCACGTCGAACACCACCGCGATCCTGCTCGGCGCGTTCCAGAACTACGGCATCCAGCCCGGGCCGCAGCTGTTCGACACCAACGCCCAGTTGGTGTGGGCGCTGATCGCGTCGCTGTACATCGGCAACGTCATGCTGCTGGTGCTGAACCTGCCGTTGGTGGGCTTGTGGGTCAAGCTGCTGAAGGTGCCCAAGGCCTACCTGTACGCCGGCATCCTGATCTTCGCCACGGTGGGCGTGTACGGCATGCGCCAGTCGGCCTTCGACCTGGTGCTGCTGTACGGCATTGGGTTGCTGGGCGTGGTGATGCGCCGCTTCGGCTTCCCCACCGCGCCGGTGGTGGTGGGCATGATCCTCGGGCCGCTGGCCGAGGCGCAGATGCGCAACGCGATGGCCATCGGCGAAGGCCGCTGGGGCGTGTTCGTCGAGCGGCCGGTGTCGGTGCTGCTGCTGGTGGTGATCGCCGCCGTGCTGCTGCTGCCGCGGCTGGCACGGCTGCGCAAGACGCTGAAGCAGCGCTGAAATCCGCTTGCGCCCGCACGCCAAGGGTGGGCGCGTTCAGCAGGTGCAGCAGGTGCAGCAGCTTCAGTAGGTCCAGACCGGCTCGTAGTCCTTGCGCCGCGCGTCGTCGGCCACCGGCTCGACCTTCAGCCGGTTGTACTCGGCAACGATGCGCTCGTAGCTGCCGTCGGCGCGCATCGCCTCGAAGGCCTGCTGCCACTGGCGGGCCTGGGCATCCGGCAGCGACTTCGATGCCGCCAGCCAGATTTCGCTGGGCCGCACGATCGCGCCGATGTCCAGGCTCGCCGGATCGCCGCCGATTTCGCGATAGGCATAGATCACCATCAGCCGCGGCGCGAGCCAGGCGTCGATGCGCCGTTCGCGCAAGCGGCGCGCGTTCATCCATTCCTCGGGTGCGGGCACGATGCGGCTGAAGCCCTTGCCCTCGAGCAGCGCCTGCGCGCCGCTGCGCAGCAGCACGCCGGTCGGGCGGTCTTTCACCTTGTCGAGGCTGGACACGTCCACACCGCGCCCGCCCACCAGCACCAGGTCGTCGGTCAGGATCTTCACCAGCCAGCGGTACTTGTCCTCGCGCTCGGGCGTGCGGGTGAGCGCGAGGATGCCCACGTCCGGCTCGCTCATCGCGATCTGCTGCGCGCGGTGCCACGGCATGAACTCGATCACCGCGCTCTGGCCCACGCGCTGGGCCAGCGCGGTGACGACGTCGAAGACGATGCCGCGCCCCGGGCCCGGGAACTCCGACACCGAGCCCGACGGCACGCGGAAGGTGTAGGGCGGCAGCTCGGCGGCGAGCAGCCGCAGTTCGCCGGCGCGCACCGGTGCGAGCAGCAGCAGACCCAGCAGCACGGCGATCAGGCGTGACATGGCCGATCCTCCCCGTTCAGAACACGCCGAACATCTCGTAGGTCAGCAGCACCAGGATGCTCGAGGTGAAGGCCGACAGCGATCCCACCATGAACAGGTCGAAATACGACTCCTTGTGCGTGAGGCCGCAGATCGCCAGCAGCGTGATGACCGCGCCGTTGTGCGGCAGGATGTCCATCGCCGCCGAACCCAGCGCCGCCATGCGGTGCATGATCTGCGGGTCGATGCCCGCGGCCTGCGCCGCCTGCGCGTAGTACTCGCCCATCGCACCCAGCGCCAGGCTCATGCCGCCCGAGGCCGAGCCGGTCATGCCGGCGAGCACGGTGACCACCACCCACAACGACACCACCGGGTCGGGGCTGACGGTGCGCAGCGCCTCGCGCACCACGGCGAACGCCGCCAGGCTGGCGATGACGGCGCCGTAGGCCACCTCGGAGGCGACGTTGGCCATCGGCAGCAGCGAACCCAGCGTGCCCTTGTTCAGCGTATTCACCAGGTCCGTCAGCCGCGAGCGGTTGAGGATGACCACGACCACCACCGCGACCACCATGGCGGCGATGATCGACCAGATGCCCAGCACCGCCGACAGCGGCACCTTCTTGAACTTGTCGGTGGCCAGATAGCCGGTGTCCAGCGCCGGGAACACCACGTTGGTGAACACGTAGTTCAGCCCCAGCACCAGCAGGATCGGCACCAAGGCGACGGCGAAGCCGGGCGCCTGGCCGGCGGCGTCGGCCACGGCGATCTGTTCCTCCTTGTGGTCGCCATAACCCTCGTTCCTGGCCTTGGCCGCGGCCGTGCGCCGGTTGAGCCACAGCATGCCGAAGCCGAACATCCAGATCGACGCGATGATGCCCAGCCCCGGCGCGGCGAAGCTGTTGGTGCCGAAGAAGGGGATCGGGATCGCGTTCTGGATCGCCGGCGTGCCGGGCAGCGCCGTCATGGTGAAGGTGAACGAGCCCAGGCCGATCGCCGCCGGGATGAAGCGCTTCGGAATGCCGGCCTCGCGAAACAGCGACACCGCGATCGGATACACCGAAAACGCCACCACGAACAGCGACACGCCGCCGTAGGTCAGCAGCGCGCAGGCCAGCACCACCGCGAGCATCGAGCGCTCCTTGCCCACCCAGCCGACGATCTTGTGCGCGATGGTGCGCGCCGAGCCGGAGTCGTCCATCAGCTTGCCGAAGATGGCGCCCAGCATGAACAGCGGGAAGAACTTGGCGAAGTAGGTGCCCAGCGCCGGCATGAAGATCTGGGTGTAGGTGGCCAGCAGCGGCGATTCGCCCCAGCTGAACAGCAAGGCCACCGCCGCGCAGACCGGCGCGATCATGATCACGTTCCAGCCGCGATAGGCCAGGAAGATCAGCAGCGCGAGCGACACGACGATGCCGACGATGCCGAGTGCCATGCTTGTCTCCTTTGCCGGCCGCTGCTTGTTGTCGGGGTGCACCGCGTGCGCTCAGGCACACCCTTGGCGGCGCGGCATTGTGGCGCCGCTGGCGCGTCGCCTGCAAGGCTGCGGCAAGGGGGAGTGCCAGCAGCGCCGCAGCGCGCCGCGTGCGCGCTGCCTGGGCTTCACTGCGCAACCAGACCCAGCCGCGCCAGCTCGCCGCGGCCCACGCGCAGCACGCGCGGCTCGCCCGCGACCAGGTCGATCACCGTGGTCGGCTGCAGCGGGCAGGCGCCGGCGTCGACCACCGCGTGCACGGTTTTCTCCAAGTGTTCGCGGATCAGCTGCGGGTCGTTCAGCGCCTGCTCGCTGCCCGGCAGGATCAGCGTCGTGCCCAGCAGCGGCTCGCCCAGCAGGCCCAGCAGTTCCTGCAGCACCTTGTGCGCCGGCACGCGCAGCCCGATGGTGCGGCGCGACGGGTGGCTGAGGCGGCGCGGCACTTCCTTGGTCGCTTCCAGGATGAAGGTGTAGGGCCCCGGCGTACCCAGCTTCAGCAGCCGGTACTGCTGGTTGTCCACGCGCGCGTAGGTGGCCAGTTCGCTCAGGTCGCGGCACAGCAGCGTCAGGTGGTGTTTGTCGTCGACCTGGCGCGCCCGGCGCAGCGCCATCGCCGCGGCCTTGTCGTCCAGCCGGCACACCAGCGCGTAGCTCGAATCGGTGGGCACCGCGGCGAGGCCGCCTTGCTGCAGGATCAGCGCGGCCTGCTTCAGCAGCCGCGGCTGCGGGTTGTCGGGGTGGACCTCGAAGTACTGCGACATGCCGCCATTGTCGTTGGCCGCGCGTGCGCCCCGCGCACGAACCCGCAGCCGGCGGCCTCAGGCGCGCTGGATGCGCGGCTGCAGCGCCGACCACACCGGGGTCAGCCGCCCCGACAGGTCGGGCAAGCGCCCCAGGTCGGTACGGCTCTCGCCCGGCGAATGGAAATCGCTGCCGCGCGACGCCAGCAGGCCGAACTCCAGCGCCATGTCGGCGTACTTGACGAAGTCGGCGCTGCCGTGGCTGCCGGTGACGACCTCGACGCCGCGCCCGCCGTGCGCGATGAATTCGCTGAACAGCGCGTACTCGGCGCTGGGGGCAAAGCCATAGCGCCCGGGGTGCGCGATCACCGCGACGCCGCCGGCCGCGGTGATCCAGCGCACCGCATCGCCGAGCGCGGCCCAGCGGTGCGGCACGTAACCCGGCTTGCCCTCGGTGAGAAAGCGGCGGAAGACTTCGCCGGTGTCGGCGCACACGCCGATCTCCACCAGGTAGCGCGCGAAGTGGGTGCGCGAGACCAGCGCCGGGTTGCCGGCGTAGCGCAGCGCGCCTTCGAAGGCACCTTCGATGCCCACGCCGGCCAGCGAGTCGGCCATCTCGCGAGCGCGCGCGTCGCGGCCGCAACGCGTGGCCGCCAGCCCGGCGCGCAGCGCGGCGTCGCCGGCGTCGAAGCCCAGGCCGACGATGTGCACGGTGACGCCGGCGAAGCTGACCGAGACCTCGCAGCCGCTCAGGTAGTCCAGCCCCAGCTCGCGCGCCGCGGCGGCGGCGCGTGGCTGGCCCTCGACTTCATCGTGGTCGGTCAGCGACCACAGCTGCACGCCGTTGGCCTTGGCGCGCGCGGCCAGCGCTTCGGGTTGCAAGGTGCCGTCGGAGACGACGGAATGGCAGTGGAGGTCGGCGTTGAGCAAATGCACCGGCGCGATTGTAGGAAGGCCGGCTTGCGCATCGAGGACTGGGGCCTTGCGCATGCTGGGCTGTTCAGCCCAGGCGCCCGCCCGAAAGCAGCAGCGTGCGGTCGCAGCGCGCAGCCAGGCCGCGGTCGTGCGTGACCAGCACGAAGGCCATGTGCTGCTCGCGCGCCAGCTGCAGCATCAGCGCGAACACCTTGTCGGCGGTGTCGCTGTCGAGATTGCCGGTGGGCTCGTCGGCCAGCACGCAGCTCGGGCGGCCCACCAATGCGCGCGCCAGCGCCACGCGCTGGCGTTCGCCGCCCGACAACTGCGCCGGGTGGTGCGCGGCACGCTCGGCCAGCCCCACCTGCGCCAGCGCTTGCTGCGCGGCCGCGCGTGCCGCGTCGCGCGGCAGGCGGCGGATGCGCAGCGGCATCGCCACGTTGTCCAGCGCGCTGAACTCGGGCAGCAGGTGGTGGAACTGGTAGACGAAGCCCAGGTGCCGGTTGCGCCAGCGCCCTTGTTCGGCGGCCGACATCGCGGCGAAGTCGCGGCCCATCAGTTCCACCTGGCCGGCGCTGGGCGCATCGAGCCCGCCCAGCAGGTGCAGCAGCGTGCTCTTGCCCGAGCCCGACGCGCCGACGATGGCCAGCGTGCCGCCAGCATGCACCTGCAGCTCGACGCCGCGCAGCACCTGCACATGCAGCCCGCCCTCGTCGAAGCGCTTGTGCAGCCCGGTGCAGCGCAGCACCGGCGTGGGGCCGGGCTCACTCATAACGCAGCGCCTCGGCCGGGTTGACGCGGCTGGCGCGCCAGCTCGGGTACAGCGTGGCGACGAAGGCCAGCGCCAGCGAGATCAGCGTGATCGGCACGATGTCGCTGGCCAGCGGCTCGCTGGGCATGCGGCTGATCAGGTAGACGCTGCCGGGCAGGAAGGCCACGCCGAGCGCGCGCTCGATGGCCGGCACGATGACGCCGATGTTGAAGGCCACCCCCAGCCCGAAGGCCACGCCGCCCAGCGTGCCGATGATGCCGGCGGCCGCGCCTTGCACCATGAACACGCCCATGACCGAACGCGGGCTGGCGCCCAGCGTGCGCAGGATGGCGATGTCGGCGCGCTTGTCGGTGACCGTCATCACCAGCGTGGACACCAGGTTGAACGCCGCCACCGCGACGATCAGCGTCAGGATGATGAACATCAGCCGCTTTTCGATCTGCACCGCGTCGAACCAGTTGCGGTTGGTGCGCGTCCAGTCGCGCACGATCACGCCGGGGCCCAGCTCGGCCGCCAACTCGGCGGCGACGCGGCGCGCCTGGTGCACGTCGCGCAGCCGCAGCTGCACGCCGGTGGGCCCGTCGACGCGGAAAAAACGCGCCGCATCGTCGATGGCGATCAATGCCAGGCCGCTGTCGTATTCGTAGTGCCCGGCCTCGAAGGTGCCGGCCAGCGTGAACTGCTTGAGCCGCGGGATCACGCCGGCCGGCGTCATCTGGCCGCCGGCGGCCACCAGCGTGACCTTGTCGCCGACGCGCACGCCCAACGATCGCGCCAGCTCGGCACCGAGCACGATGTGCCAGCTGCCCGGCGTCAGCGCCGCCAGTACGCTGTCGCGCAACTGTGCGGCCAGCGGCGTGACGGTGGCCTCGTCGGCCGGCGAGATGCCGCGCACGATGGCCGCGCGCATGTCGTCGCCGCGTGCCACCAGCGCCTGCGCGGCGATGAAGGGCGCGGCGCCCAGCACCTCGGGGTTGCGCCGCGCCTGTGCGGCGGTGGCTTGCCAGTCGGGCAGCGCCGCGCCGCGCGGCTCGAAGATCTCGATGTGCGCGATCACCGACAGCATGCGGTCGCGCACCTCCTTCTGGAAGCCGTTCATCACGCTGAGCACGATGATCAGCGCGGCCACGCCCAGGCCGATGCCCAGCATCGACACGCCGGAGATGAAGGAGATGAAGCGGTTGCGCCGGCCGCTGCGGCCGGCCCGCGTGTAGCGCCAGCCGATCTGCAGTTCGTACGGGAGCCTCATGGCGGCGGCATGCTACCCGAGGCCCCGATCGCGGCCGGTGCGCGCCCGGCGCGCGGCCGGTGCGCGGCCTTTGCGTCACCGTGCCGTCGCGATAATCGGCCGATGCATCTGCTGATCCCGTTCGCCAGCGCTCCGGCCGACGCACCGGCGCGCTCGCTGCAGGCGCTGCAGTTGCCGCAGCTGCAGCGGCTGCTGGCGCGGCTGACACCCGCCGCGGCGGTCGCGCTGGATGCCGCGGTGCTGAACCTGCCGCACGAGCACCTGCTGGCGGCGTGGCGCGGCTGGCCGCTGCACGACGGCCGCCTGCCGCTGGCGGCGTGGCAGGCGCATGCCGACGGCCTGGCGCTGGCCGCGCCGGACCTCGGCTGGGGGCTGCTGACGCCCACGCACTGGCAGGTCGGCGGCGACGGCATCGTGCTGCTCGACCCGGCCGAGTTGCAGCTGGACGAAGCCGAGTCGCGCGCGCTGTGGCAGTCATTGCACGAACTGTTCGGCAGCGAGGGCTGGGCCCTGCACTGGGGCACGGCGCAGCGCTGGTACGTGTGCCATGCGTCGCTGGCCGACCTGGCCACGGCAGCGCTGGACCGCGTGGTCGGCCGCGGCATCGAGCAGTGGCTGCCCGATCGGCGCGCCGGGCGCATGGTGCGGCGCTTGCAGAGCGAAGCGCAGATGCTGCTGCACACGCACCCGGTGAACGCGGCGCGCGAGGCGCGCGGCGCACTGGCGGTGAATTCGTTCTGGCTCAGCGGCACCGGGCCCACGCAGGGCGCCGCGCCCGGCACGCAAGAGCCGCGGCTGGAGCTGCACCTGCGCGGCCCCTGGCTGGCCGGCGATGCGGCCGGCTGGGCCGAGGCCTGGGCGCAGCTCGATGCACAAGGCCTGGCCGAGCTGGCCGAGCGCGCCGCGGCCGGCGAGGCCGTCAGCCTGACGCTGTGCGGCGAACGTGCGGCGCAGCGCTTCGATGCCCTGCCGCGCGGCGCCTGGGCGCGGCTCACCCAGCCCTGGCGCCGTTTCGACGCTGCCAAGCTGCTGGAGGGCTTATGAGCGCGCCGCGGCTGCAAATGCGCGACGTGCCGCCGCGCGCCGCGTTCGCGCTCGAGCAGGCCGGTGCGCACCCGCTGCTGGCGCGGCTGCTGGCCGCACGCGGCGTGCGCGCGGCCGATGAGCTGGACGACGGCCTGGCGCAGCTGCTGGGTCCGCAGACCCTGCACGGCGCTGCGGCTGCCGCGCGGCTGCTGGCCGACACGCTGCAGCAGCGCCGCCGCCTGTGCGTGGTGGCCGACTACGACTGCGACGGCGCCACCGCCTGCGCGGTGCTGCTGCGCGGCTTGAAGCTGCTGGGCGCGCAGCCCGACACGCTGCATTACGTGGTGCCCGACCGCACGGTGCACGGCTACGGCCTGACGCCGGCCATCGTCGACCTGGCCCACGCACGCCGGCCCGAGCTGCTGGTCACGGTGGACAACGGCATCGCCAGCTTCGAGGGCATCGCGCACGCGCGCGCACTGGGGTTGCAGGTGCTGGTCACCGACCACCACCTGCCGGCGCTGGACGGCGAACGCGTGCGGCTGCCCGACGCCGACGTCATCGTCAACCCGAACCAGCCCGGCTGCGCCTTCGCCAGCAAGGCGCTGGCCGGCGTCGGCGTGGTGTTCTACGTGCTGCTGGCCACGCGCGCCGAGCTGCGCGCGCGCGGCGCCTTCGACGCCGCCGCGCAGCCGCGGCTCGATGCCTTGCTCGACCTGGTGGCGCTGGGCACGGTGGCCGACGTGGTGCGGCTGGATGCCAACAACCGCCGGCTGGTGGCGCAGGGCCTGAAGCGCATCCGCGCCGCTCGCATGCATGCCGGCGTGGCCGCGCTGTTCCAGGTGGCGGTGCGCGATGCACGGCGTGCTGCCGCCTTCGACTTCGGCTTTGCGCTGGGCCCGCGCATCAACGCCGCGGGCCGGCTCGCCGACATGACGCTGGGCATCGAATGCCTGCTGGCCGACGACCCCGCGCACGCGCTGCAGCTGGCGCAGGCGCTGGATGCGATCAACCGCCAGCGCCGCGAGGTCGAAGCCGGCATGCACGAGCAGGCGCAGGCCTGGCTGCAGCGGCTGGTGCCGGCCGTGGCCGACGAGCCGGGTGCCCCGGGCAACACCTTGCCCAACGCGCTGGCGCTGTTCGACGCGCAGTTCCACGAAGGCGTGGTCGGCATCGTCGCCGGGCGGCTGAAGGACAAGCTGCACCGCCCGGCCTTCGTCTTTGCGCGCGGTGCCGACGGCTGGCTGAAGGGTTCGGGGCGTTCGATCCCCGGTTTCCACCTGCGCGACGCGCTGGACCTGGTGGCCAAGCGCCATCCGCAGCTGCTGCGGCGCTTCGGCGGGCATGCGATGGCCGCCGGCTGCAGCCTGGCGGAAGCCGACTTCGCCGCCTTCGACCGCGCCTTGCAGCAGGTGGCCGGCGAATGGCTGGACGCGGCCACGCTGACGCGCACATTGCACACCGACGGGCCGCTGGCGCTCGAGTGGTTCAACGCCGACACCGCCGCGCTGCTGGACGCGCAGGTCTGGGGCCAGGGCTTCGAGCCGCCGCTGTTCTGCGACGAGGTCGAGGTGCTGCAGCAGCGGCTGGTGGCCGACAAGCACCTGAAGCTGCGCCTGCGCCTGGGCGGTGAGCAGCGCGATGCGATCTGGTTCGGCCGCGCCGAGCCGCTGGCAGCGCGCGTGCGGCTGGCCTACCGGCTGAGCGTGGACGAATGGCAGGGCCGCCAGCGCGTGCAGATGGTGGTGCAGGCGGCGGATTGAGGCGCGCTTGCGGCAAGATCGCGCCCTGGCCCCTTGTGATGGCGGTGTGCGCGCAATGATCCGAACCTTCATGCTGACGCTGACGCTGGCGCTGGCCTGGGGCGCCGCGACGGGCGCGGCGCTGGGCGCCGAGCCGAAGCTCGAACCCGTGGCGCGCGGCCTGGCCAACCCCTGGGCCGTGGCCTTCCTGCCCGACGGCCGCTACCTGGTCAGCGAGCGCGCCGGCAGGCTGCGCATCGTCGAAGCCGACGGCCGCGTCGGCGCGCCGGTGTCGGGGCTGCTGCCGGTGGATGCCGGCGGCCAATGCGGGCTGCTCGACGTGGTGCTGGACCCGAAGTTCGCCGACAACTCGCTGGTCTACTGGAGTTATGCCGAGGCCGATGCCGGCGGCGACGGCGGCAACAGCACCGCGGTGGCGCGCGGCCGGCTGCAGGGCAACCAGCTGCGCGACGTGCAGAAGATCTTCACGCAGCTGCCCAAGGTGGCGAGCCGCCAGCATTGCGGCTCGCGGCTGGTGTTCGCGCGCGACGGCCGGCTGTTCGTCACGCTGGGCGACCGCTTCTCGCGCAAGGACGACGCGCAGGACCTGTCCAACCACATCGGCAAGATCGTGCGCATCGAGGCCGACGGCCGGGTGCCGCCCGACAACCCCTTCGCCGCCACGCCTGGCGCGAAGCCCGAGATCTGGAGCCTGGGCCACCGCAACGTGCAAGGCGCGGCGCTGCACCCGCAAAGCGGCGAGCTGTGGATCGCCGAACACGGCCCGCAAGGCGGCGACGAGATCAACCGCGTGCTGCCCGGGCGCAACTACGGCTGGCCGCTGCTGACCTTCGGGCGCAACTACGGCAGCGGCACGCGCATCGGCGAGGAGGGCCCCAAGCCCGGCTTCGAACAGCCGCTGAAGGTGTGGCTGCCGGTGTCGATCGCCCCCAGCGGCATGGCCTTCCTGACCAGCGACCGCTATCCCGGCTGGTTGGGCAGCGTCTTCGTCGGCGCGCTGCGCGGCGAGTCGCTGCGCCGGCTGGAACTCGATGGCAACCGCGTGGCCGGCGAGGAAGTGCTGCTGTCGGGCGCCAACGCGCGCATCCGCGACGTGCGCCAGGGCCCGGACGGCCTGTTGTACGTGCTGACCGACAGCGCCGACGGGCAACTGCTGCGGCTGCGGCCTTGATCGAACCCTGCACTGGTGGCGCCGGCTTCGGGCGCTTCGCGGAGCTTTGGCGCCGGCCTGCCGGTTCATGCTTGCGGGCCAACCCGTTTGTCACGGTCGGTTCGGCGACCTGGTGGGGCGCAAGGGCGCCCCTCCGCTGCCGGACCGCCGCGGCGCCTGCGGACTTCTGTACGATGGACACAGGTCTCGAGGAGGAGATGGTTGTGCCGCAACTCGATCGCATCACGCAGCAGCCCGAGGTCATGGGTGGCAGGGCCTGTATACGCGGCATGCGTGTCACGGTCGGTATGGTGGTCGGACAGATCGGCGCCGGCCACAGCATCGACGAGGTGCTGACCGACTACCCCTACCTCGAGCGCGAGGACATCCTGCAGGCGCTGCGCTACGCAGCCTGGCGCGCAGAGGAACGCGAGATCCAGATCGCCAGCGCATGAGGCTGCTGGTGGACATGAACCTGTCGCCGCGGTGGGTCGATCTGCTGACCGGCGCCGGCTTCGAGGCATCGCATTGGTCCACTGTCGGCGCGATGAACGCGCCCGATGCGGCGATCATGGCCTACGCGCTGGAAGAGGACTTCGTGGTGCTGACGCACGACCTTGACTTCGGCGCGATCCTCGCTGCGACACACGGCAAGAAGCCGAGTGTCGTCCAGCTCCGAGCCGACGACGTGAGCCCGGACGCGATTGGCCGCCCAGTGCTCGTTGCGCTGCGGCAGATGGAGTCCGAGTTGCAGGAAGGCGCACTGGTCACCATCGATGCAAACCGCACGCGACTGCGCGTGCTGCCATTGCGCACGAAGGATGACGCTTCCACGCAAGCACGGGGCAAGGACTAGCGCGCACTGCACAAGGCCGCGGGCGATGCCGCCATCTGCATCCAAGCCGGCACTGCCTGGCGGTGAAGCTCGGATCGTGTCCCAGCGCATGGTGTAGGTCCACAGCCCGGACAGAGCTGAGATGCGCGGTACTCAGCGAGCCCCAGCGGGCAGCCGAGTGGGGGCAGTATCGCTGAGGGCCTGCAGGCCTTCAAGCTGCATGTAGCGGCGCTGCAGGGTCCACTCGTCGCTTTGCTCCAGCAGCATTGCCCCGACCAGCCGGGTCACGGCGCGGTCGTTGGGGAAGATGCCGACGACGTTCGTGCGCCGCTTGATCTCGGCATTCAGCCGCTCCAGCGGATTGGTGGAGTGGATCTGCAGCCAATGCGCCTTGGGGAAGTCCATGTAGGCCAGCACCTCGTGCTCGGCGCGGTCCATGAGGTCGCCGATCTTGGCGAACTTGCCGCGCAGCTGGTCGGCCACCACGCGCCACTGTGCGTGCGCGTCCTTGGCCGACTCCTGCGCGAAGACGGTGGCGATGGCCGCGCTGACCATGCGCCGCTGCGTCTTCGCAGCGTGCGCCAGCGCGTTGCGCATGAAGTGCACGCGGCAGCGCTGCCAGGTCGCCTTGAGCACCTTGGCGATGGCCGCCTTGATGCCCTCGTGGCTGTCGCTGATGACCAGCTTGACCCCGCGCAGCCCGCGGCGGGTCAGGCTGCGCAGGAACTCCGTCCAGAACGGCTCGGCTTCCGAGGCGCCGACCTTCATGCCCAGCACCTGGCGCTGCCCGTCGGTGTTGACCGCCACCGCCACTATCACCGCCACGCTGACGATGCGTCCGGCCTCGCGGGTCTTCACGTAGGTCGCGTCGATCCACAGGTACGGCCAGTCGCCCTCGATGGGGCGCTCCAGGAAGGCGCCCACGCGCTCGTCGAGTTCGCCACACAGGCGGCTGACCTCGCTCTTGGACACGCCGTTCATGCCCAGCGCCTTGACCAGATCGTCCACCGAGCGCGTGCAGATGCCCTGCACGTAAGCCTCCTGGATCACGGCGGCCAGTGCCTTCTCGGCGGTGCGCCGAGGCTCCAGGAATTCGGGGAAGCAGCTGCCGCGGCGCAGCTTGGGGATTTGCAGTTGCACCGAGCCGACCCGGGTGTCCCAGGGCCGCTCGCGAAAGCCGTTGCGGCTGTTCAGCCGGGTGCCGGGTGCCTTCTCGTCGTAGCCGGCGCCGCAGCGCGCCTCGACGTCGATCTCCATCAGTCGATTGGCCATGAACTGCACCATCTGGCGCAGCACGTCGATGTCGGCACCCTTCTCGGCCAGCTCGGCCAGTGCCATAGTGGCGTTGGTCATCGTGAAATCTCCTTCGGACCAGGTTGGTGGATCGCACCTCAACCATATCCGCAGGCCACGATGACCACCCCGAGCGGGACGGCCGCCGCCGCGCGGCAAGCCGCTACGGGTTACGCCCTTCGGGCTTCACCCTTCGCGCCTTGCCGCGCACTTGTGGACTTACACCACTTCCTGGGACGCCAGCTCAGTTCCCCGGCGCCGCAGTTCGGGCGCGCGGCATGTCGATGTCGAAAGCGAAGCTTCGGCGAAGACCAACTCGTACCCGGGTCACGTCGCAGCTGAGACCGGCCTGGGCAGCCGCGCCCAGCGGATGCGGTGCCGTGCGGCCTGCAGCGGCCGGCCCGATGCGGGCTGCAGGCGTCGGCGCGGCGGCGCCGGCTTTCAGCGGCCGCCCGGTGTGGAACCCGCCGCCGCATCGGCCGCACCGGGCTGCCCCTGCAGGCTGGCCAGAAGCCGCCGGAACTCCGCGTTGTTGCGCAGCAGCTCGCGGCCGGTGGCGATGAGCTGGTCCACCTGGTCGGCACTCAACGCAAAGTTCGTCGGGATCTCGTTGAGGAAGCGGCGCAGCGGCCCTTCGGGCACGTCCGCGAAACTCAGCCGGATGAAGTACTGCGTCACCGGCCGCTCGGGGGTGGACAGGTTGCGCGCCCAGCGTTCGAGGCTTTGCTGCGCCTGCTGCAGCGTGGCCACGTTGTAGCGGTGGAGCTGGATGTTGGTCACCGCGTCCAGCGTCTTCTCGAGCCCCGGCGCCTCGCGGGTCGCGCCGATGCCCAGCGGCGAATCGGCCGACGCGTTCACCGAAACGATGGCGATGCGGCGCGGCGCCGCGATGCCCACGCTTTGCAAATACTCCTTCGCGCCGCCCACCAGCTCGATCGTGTCCAGCATCGCGCGCAGGCCCAGGTTGTCGGTGATCCCGCCGTCGACGAACTGCGCGAACTTGTGCGCCACCTTGTCTTCGTACGCGGCGTCGGCCTGCACGATCATGCGCAGGTTCGGGTTGTCGTTGTCGCGCTGCTGCGCCGCGGCCAGCCAGGGCGGCAGGCGCCGCGCGCAGCCGGCGTAGTTCTCCACGACCACCGGGTCGAACACCACCGGCACCGCGCTCGATGCGGTGACCGCGCGGGCCAGCGGGAACGAGGTCAGGTCCGAGCACAACAGGTCGAAGTACTCCTGGACGAAGGAAAAGCGCGCCCCGGAGCTCAGGTCGGAGGTGTTGATCAGGATCAGCGGCGAATCCTGTTTCATCAGGTCGGCGAAGGTGGCGTCGCCGAACAGCGACTCCTGGTAGTGGGCCACCGCCATCTCGGTGCGGCCGCGGCTGCTGAACCAGCGCAGCGGGTCGAGCAGGCCGCGCAGCAGCGCAGCTTCGACGTCGCGGCGCAGGAAGCGCTGCTCGAAGTCCACGAACAGGCGGTCGCCGTACAGGCCGTAGTACGCCGACGTGAAGCTGCCGCCCGACACCGAACTGATGGCGCTGACCGCATCCAGCAGCCGCTGCTCCTTGCCGCCGATCGGCACGCGCGTGTCGCGCAGTTCCAGCATCACGCCGTAGGAAAGCGCCGCCGCCCGCGTGCCGCCGCCGGAAAAGACGACGGCCAGCGCCAGCTCGTCCGAACGACGATTCAGCTTCCGCGCGAACTCGCCGAGCGTGTAGGCGGGCTGGCCCTCAGCGGGTGCCAGCGGCTTGTTCTCGATCACGCCGTAGGTCGTGCAGGCACCGGCGGCCAGCGCCACGCCGATGATCAGCGCAGCGCGGGCGAGCGGCATGCGGGCATTCATGGCAAAGGGCCTGGGTCTGCGCGGTGAGAGCCGAGCCAAAGCAGGGCCGCGAAATTGTTCCACAGCCGGCCTCGAACTCGCGCTCGCCATCGCCGCGCGCTGCCCGCTGCCCGCAGCCCGCAGCCCGCAGCCCGCAGCCCGCAGCCCGCAGCCCGCAGCCCGC
>CAYZGL010000047.1:17379-20792 GCA_964477985.1 uncultured Rubrivivax sp.
GCCCGCAGCCCGCAGCCCGCAGCCCGCAGCCCGCAGCCCGCAGCCCGCAGCCCGCGCAGGGTCAGCGGCGGATGCCCGCAGCCGCCGGTGCCGCCGATGCGTTCGTGCCGCGCCAACGCCCCGGCGTGCAACCGGCCCAGCCGTGGAAGGCGCGCACGAAGGCGCTGGCTTCGGCGTAGCCGAGCGCGTCGGCGATGTCCGCCAGCGGCAGCCGCGTCTCGTGCAGCAGCTGGCGGGCGACGTCGAAGCGCGCTTCGGCGATCAGTCCCTGCAGGCTCGAGCCTTCGGCGGCCAGCCGGCGGCGCAAGGTGCGCTCGTGCAGGCCGAGCGCGGCAGCGACGCCCGGCCCCGACAGCGACGCGCTCATCACCAGCGTGCGCACCACGCCGCGCACCGTCTCGGTCAGGCGGCGCTCGGCCCCGTGCGCGACATCGTGTGCGACCCCGCGGGCCAGCGCATGGGCGATCGCATCGGCGCCGGCGCCGGCGTTGGCAGCTGCCAGCCAGCGCGATTCGAAGCGAACCTCGCAATGCGGCGCGTCGAAGACGACCGGTGCGCCGAAGAAGCGTCGGTAAGGCGCCATGTCCGCCGGCGCGGTGTGGGCCAACTGCACCTGCGCGGCGCGAAACGCCGGCCCGCACAGGCCGCGCAGGGTGGTCATCGCCATCGCAATCACCATGTCGTAGGCCAGGCCGATGCCCGGCGTGTCCGCCTCGTAGATCGCGTAGCCGAGCGCGGCCAGCCGCGGCTCGGGCCGGCTCAGGTAGGCGACGCTGCCGCGGTCCTGCAGGTGGAAGAAGCGCACCAGGCTGTCGAGCGCGCCACCGACGGTCGGTGCGCGCTGCACCAGCAGGCCCAGCAGGCCAAGGTCGGCGAAGTCCAGCCGCTGGCCCATCAACAGGCCGAAGTCGGGGCGCCGCGCCGCCCAGGCGCCGCGCTGCACCAAGCACGCCGCCGCGCGGAACGCAATGCGCAGATCGGGCTCGTCGAAGGCGCCCGGCGGCAGGCCGCACTCGGCGAGGATGCGCACGGGGTCGACGCCATGTTCGCGCAGCAGCGCAGCCGCCGGCCGCAGCGGGCCCATGCGCACTTCGCCGGCCCGAGGGATCGCGTCTTTTGGCGCTGCATTCCCGGGTACGGGCACGGGCTCGGGCGGCTGGCGTTCTTTGCGCATGGTTGGGTACGGGCTTGGGCATGGGCGGCAATCAGGCCGTGACGCGGCCATGTCCGCGAATGTCAATTGTTGCGCAGTGGAACTGCGTAGCATCTTCGGCGCCTGCACTTGTTGGGGAGTTTCGGCATGTCGAATTCCAAGCGCCTGATGGTGTCCTGTGTCGTCCTGGCCGCCATGGGGTGCGGCAGCGCCATGGCGCAGCAGGTCACCGGCGTGCTCGGTTCACCGGGCGCCACCACCACGGTCCCCAACACCCAGCTGCCGGCGCCCGACCCGAAGTTCGGCGGTGCGATCAAGGAGAACGCGCAGCTCTCGAAGCAGTGGTGGGCGCCGCGCGTCGTGCCGCCGAAGGGCGCGCCGAATGTGCTGCTGATCATCACCGACGATGCCGGCTTCGGCGTGCCCAGCACCTTCGGCGGCGTGATCCCGACGCCGACGATGGACCGCATCGCCAAGGATGGGCTGCGCTACAACCGCGTCTTCTCGACCGCGCTGTGCTCGCCGACGCGCGCGGCGCTGCTCACCGGTCGCAACCACCATTCGGCGGGCTTCGGCGTCATTTCCGAGCAGTCGGTCGGGTTTCCAGGCTACGACAGCGTGATCACCAGGGACAAGGCCACCATCGGCCGCATGCTCAAGGACAACGGCTACTCGACCGCCTGGTTCGGCAAGGACCACAACACGCCGGTGTTCCAGGCCAGCCAGTCGGGGCCGTTCGACCAGTGGCCCACCGGCATGGGCTTCGAGTACTTCTACGGCTTCGTCGGCGGCGACGCCAACCAGTGGCAGCCGAACCTGTTCCGCAACACGACGCAGATCTACCCGTTCCTGGGCAAGGAACCGGGCACCTGGAACCTGGTCACCGCGATGGCCGACGACGCCATCGACTACATGACGCGGATGCACCAGACCGATCCGAGCAAGCCGATCTTCATCAAGTACGCGCCCGGGGCGACACACGCGCCGCACCATCCCACGAAGGAATGGGTCGACAAGATCGGCGCGATGCACTTGTTCGACGACGGCTACGAGAAGCTGCGCGAGCGCATCTTCGCGAACCAGCAGAGGCTCGGCGTCATCCCGAAGGACCTGGCGCTGACGCCGTGGCCGAAGGAGCACCTCAAGCCCTGGGACCAACTCAGTGCCGACGAAAAGAAACTCTTCATCCGTCAGGTCGAGATCTTCGCCGCGTACGCCGCCTACAACGACTACGAAATCGGCCGCGTGGTCCAGGCGTTCCAGGATCTCGGCCGGCTGGACAACACGCTGATCATCTACATCAACGGCGACAACGGCACCTCCGCCGAGGGCGGGCCGCTGGGTACGCCCAACGAGGTCGCGTTCTTCAACGGCGTCAACATGATGCCCGCCGAGACGCAGCTGAAGTGGTACGACGTCTGGGGCACCGAGCAGACCTACAACCACATGTCGGCCGGCTGGTCGTGGGCCTTCGACACGCCGTTCGACTGGTTCAAGCAGAACGCCTCGCGCCTGGGCGGCATCAACCAGAACATGGTCGTGTCGTGGCCGGCACGCATCCAGGACAAGGGCGCCCTGCGCCAGCAGTTCATCCACGTCATCGACGTCGTGCCGACGCTGCTCGAAGCCGCGGGCATCAAGGCGCCGCTGATGGTGGACGGCATCAAGCAGGCGCCGATCGAGGGCACGAGCTTCCTGTATACCTTCGACGCGAAGAACGCGAACGCGCCGTCGCGCCACAAGACGCAATACTTCGAGATGTTCGGGCAGTACGCGCTGTACGACGACGGATGGCTGCTCTCGACCCAGGTCAACCGCGCGCCGTGGGACGCCTTCGGCCCCGGCAACCCGGACCCGCTGAACAACCAGGTGTTCCAGCTGTACGACCTGCACAAGAGCTGGAACCAGACCGACGACATCGCCGCGAAGAACCCGGCCAAGGTCAAGGCCATGCGCGCCAAGTTCGTCGCCGAGGCCAAGGCGCACCAGGTGTTCCCGATGAACTCCAACCTCATCTGGACCTTCGTGCAGCCGCGGCCGAGCCTGACCGCCGGCCAGAGCGAGTTCGTCTATACGCGGCCGATGACCGGGCTGCCGCAGGGCGATTCGCCGCTGCTGCTGAACACCTCGTACACGATCACAGCCGACATCGACGTGCCGCAGGGCGGCGCCGAGGGCATGATCCTGACCTCCGGCGGACGCTTCGCCGGCTACGGCTTCTACCTGCTCAAGGGCAAGCCGGTGTTCCTGTGGAACCTGA
>CAYZGL010000048.1:0-20757 GCA_964477985.1 uncultured Rubrivivax sp.
GAAGGACATGATCAAGACCGGCGGCGAGAACGTCGCCAGCCGCGAGGTCGAGGAAGCCATCTACCGGCTGCCGCAGGTGTCCGAGGTGGCGGTGGTGGGCCTGCCGCACCCGCGCTGGGTCGAGGCGGTGGTGGCGATCATCGTCGTCAAGCCCGGCCAGACGCTGACCGAGGCCGAGGCGCTGGCGCACTGCGGCGCGGCGATGGCCGGCTTCAAGGCGCCCAAGGGCGTGGTCTTCGCCGCCGCGCTGCCCAAGAACCCCAGCGGCAAGCTGCTCAAGCGCCAGCTGCGCGAGCTGCACGCCGGGTTGTTCGGCGCGTAGCGCGCGCCGAGCGCGCGGCTCAGCGCCCGAAGATGCCGTACCAGCCGAAGCCCAGGCCCAGCGCGTTGCCGCCATCGGCGCGCGTCAGCACCAGGTCCAGCCCCAGCACCCCGGGCAGCAGCCACCAGCGCGCGCCGGCATTGCGCACCGCGCTGGTTTGGCTGGACTGCAGCGTCTCGGCGAACAGCAGCCAGCGCTCGTCGGGCTGCCAGGCCAGTGCGCCGCGCCAGCCGTTGCTCCAGCGTGAGGACTGCCACGCGCGCGTGCCGATCAGGTTCAGGTTCAGCGACCACTGCGGTGCGAACTGCCACGACGCCAGCCCGGCCACGGCGGCGCTGTCGCCGCGCCAGCCGCGCGCGTCGTCCCTGGCCCAGCTGCCGCCGCCGATGACACCCAGGCTCAGCAGGCCCAGCGGCGTGCTCCATTTCGCCGCTTCGGGTGCCCACTTCAGGCCCAGCGCCAGGGCGTCGATGCCTTGGCCCGCGCCGTTGCTGCGGCCGATGCCGCTGTCCAGCTCGAGCTGATCGGTCAAGCCGCAGGCCGGGGCCAGGGTCAGTGCGCGGGCGTCGCCGTCGCTCGTGCTCCACGCCTCGATCTGGCACTCACCGGCCGGCGCGGTGCCGGTGTCGTCGGTGGCCATCGGGCGCGCGCCGTGCGCCAGGGTGGCGCCCAGCAGCAGCGGTATCAGCGGCCAGCGTGCAGCGGGGCGCGCGCGCCGGCCGGCATCACGCGCTGGGCGAGCCCCCATCAAAACTTGGTGTAGCCGCCGTCGATGACGAACTGCTCGCCGCTGGTGTAGGTGGACGCGCTGCTGGCCAGGTACACCGCGATGCCGCCGAAGTCGTCGGCCGTGCCCCAGCGCCGCGCCGGGATGCGCGGCAGCACCGCGCCGGCGAACTTCGGGTGGTCGAACAAGGCCTCGGTCATCTCGGTGCGCACCCAGCCCGGCAGGATCGCATTGACGCGGATGCGCTGGCGCGCCAGCTCCACTGCCAAGGCGCGCACGAAGGCCGTCACCGCGCCCTTGGAGGCACCGTAGTGGCTGTTGTGCGCCGCGCCCTCCAGCGCCGCGGTGCTGGCGGTGGCCACCAGCGAGCCACCCTGGCCGTGCGCGATCATGTGGCGCGCGGCGGCGCGCAGCGTCAGGAACACGCCTTCGACGTTGATGCGCTGCACGCGGCGGAACTCGTCCAGGCTCATCTGCGCCAGCGGCGTATGGAAGCCCGCCACGCCGGCGTTGGCGAAGCAGGCATCGACGCGGCCCAGTGCCGCCACCGACGCGGCGAAGCTGGCGTCCACCTGGGCCTCGTCGCCAACGTCGCACACGAACGCCGACACCCGCGCGGCGTCGCCGCATTCATCGGCGAGCCGGGCGCGCTCGCGCTCGGTCTTGTCGGCGTTGGAGCCCCAGATCGCCACCTTGGCCCCTGCGGCCAGCAGCGCGCGCGCCATGCCCAGGCCGATGCCGCCGTTGCCGCCGGTGACGACGATGCCTTGGCCGGCCAGATCGAAGGGTGCGTACATGATGAGCTGCCTGCCGCTGCGTCGGGGCAGGGGCGTGAAGTGGGTTCAGAACGGATAGTGCCGCGGCGTGGTCTGCATCGTGATCCAGCGCAGCTCGGTGAACTCGGCGATGCCCGCCTTGCCGCCGAAGCGGCCGATGCCGCTGCCCTTGACGCCGCCGAAGGGCATCTGCGCCTCGTCGTGCACGGTGGGGCCGTTGACGTGGCAGATACCGGAGTCGATGCGCCGCGCCACCTGGAAGGCACGCGCCAAGTCGCGGCCGAAGACGGCCGACGACAGGCCGTATTCGTTGTCGTTGGCGCAGGCCACGGCTTCGTCGACGCCGGCCACGCGCACCACGCACTTCACCGGGCCGAAGGTTTCCTCGCCGTAGATGCGCATCGAAGGCGTCACGTGGTCGAGCACCGTGGCCGGCATCAGCGTGGACTCGGCCTTGCCGCCGCACAGCAGCTTGGCGCCCTTGGCCAGCGCGTCGTCGATCAGCGCGTTGCAGTGTTCGACCGTGGCCATGCCGATCACCGAGCCCAGCACCACCGGGTCGCCCTTGCGCGGGTCGCCCAGCGGCAGGGCCTTGGCCTTGGCGGCGAAGCTGTGCACGAACTCGTCGGCGATCTTGGCGTCGACGATGATGCGCTCGGTGCTCATGCAGATCTGGCCGCTGTTGGCAAAGCAGCCGAAGGCCGCGGCGTTGACCGCGTCGTCGACGTCGGCATCGTCCAGGATCACCAGCGGCGCCTTGCCGCCCAGCTCGAGCACCACCGGCTTCAGGTGCTTGGCGCAGGTCATGGCGATGATCTTGCCGACCTTGGTCGAGCCGGTGAAGTTGACGCGCCGCACCGCCGGGTGCGCGACCATCGCCTGCACCACCGCGGCGGCGTCGGCCGGCGCGTTGGTCAGGTAGTTGACGACCCCGGGCGGGAAGCCGGCGTCGGCGAAGGCTTCGATGATCAGCCCGTGCGTGCGCGGGCAGTTCTCGCTGCCCTTCAGGATCACGATGTTGCCGCAGGCCAGCGGCGTGGCGATGGCGCGCACGCCCAGGATCACCGGCGCGTTCCACGGCGCGATGCCCAGCACCACGCCGGCCGGCACGCGCACGCCCATCGCCAGGCTGCCGGGCACGTCGGACGGGATCACCTCGCCGGCCACCTGCGTGGTCAGCGCCGCGGCCTCGCGGATCATGCCGGCGGCCAGCATCACGTTGAAGCCGGCCCACATGCCGGGCGCGCCGGTCTCGGCGGCGACCGCCTGGATGAAGGCCGGGGTCTTGGCTTCCAATGCGTCGGCCGCCTTCAGCAGCAGCGCGCGGCGTGCGTTGGGGCCGGTCTCGCTCCAGCTGCGGAAGGCTTCGGCGGCGGCTTCGACGGCGAGCACCGCGTCGGCCGGCGAACACGCCGGCGCGCGCGTGGCCACGCTGCCGTCCAGCGGGTTGCGGCGCTCGAAGGTGGCGTTCTTCTCGGCCGTGACTTTGAGGCCGTTGATCAGCATCGACAGGTCGGACATCGGGGGCTCCTTTGGGGTCGATAGGGCCGGTGCGCAGCAGGGCGCTGGCACGGCAGGGTGCTGCGCAAGCCATTGTGCGCCGCGCCCGGGCGCCGACGGAACACGCCGCGCGGCGCCGGATCGAAGCAGGGTCGGCCCCGGTTGGGACGATGGAGGGTTCGACCATGAAGCCGCTGAAGCATTGGCAGGATCCGGTCAACGCCTTGATCGGAGTCTTCCTGATCCTCTCACCCTGGTTGCTGGGTTACGCCGGCGAGATGCCGGCGCTGGCCAACGCGCTGCTGGCGGGTGCGCTGCTGGTGGCGGTGGCGCTGGGCGCGATGTTCATGCCGCGGGCCTGGGAAGAATGGTCCGAGGCGGTGATCGGGCTGTGGCTGCTGGCGTCGCCGTGGATCGTCGGCTTCGCCGCGCTCACGCACGCGCGCAACGCCGCGCTGATCGCCGGCATCGTCGTGCTCGTGCTGGCGCTGTGGACGCTGGCGGCCGACAAGGACTACAGCGCCTGGATGCACAAGCACGGCACTTGAACCGCGGCGCGTGCGCGCGCCGCGCTTCGCACCGTAGCCGCACGCGCCGCGTGCGCCGCGCGCGCGAGGCGGGCTGCGCGATGATGCGGCGATGGGGATGTACGACGCGCCGCCGCATCGCACCTGGCTGCTGCCGCGCGGCGCCGACGCAGCCGCCGCGCCGCTGCTGCTCGGTCGCGGCCTGCGCGCGCTGGCCGACGGCTGGATGGCGGTGCTGCTGCCGGCCTACCTGCTGACCCTGGGCTTCGACGCATTGCAGGTCGGCGTGCTGATCAGCGCCACGCTGCTCGGCTCGGCGCTGGTCACGCTGATGGTCGGCGCCTTCGGCCACCGCTTCGCGTCGGGCTGGCTGCTGCGCGCTGCGGCGCTGTTGATGGCCGCCACCGGGCTGGGCTTCGCCGGGCTGCAGCAGTTCTGGCCGCTGCTGGTGGTGGCGTTCGTGGGCACGCTCAACCCCAGCGGCGGCGATGTCAGCGTGTTCCTGCCGCTGGAGCACGCGCGGCTGGCGGCCGCGGCGCGCGGCGATGCGCGCACCACGCTGTTCGCGCGCTACAGCGTCGCTGGCGCGCTGTGCGCGGCGCTGGGCGCACTCGCCGCCGGGGCGCCCGCGCTGCTGGCGGCGGCCACCGGGCTGGCGCAGGCGCAGGCGCTGCGCCTGATGTTCGCGGCTTATGCGCTGGTCGGCGTCGCCGTCTGGCTGCTGTACCGCCGTCTGCCCGATGCCGCGGCGGACGCGGCGGGCGCGCCGCCGGCCGCGCCGCTGCGCGAGTCGCGCCGCACCGTGCTGCGGCTGGCGGCGCTGTTCGGCGTCGACGCCTTCGCCGGCGGGCTGGTCGTCAATTCGCTGCTCAGCCTGTGGCTGCTGCAGCACTTCGGCGTGTCGCTGGCGCAGGCCGGCCTGTTCTTCTTCGTCGCCGGGGGGCTGTCGGCGCTGTCGCAACTGCTGGCGCCGCACCTGGCGCGGCGCATCGGGCTGCTGCCGACGATGGTGCTGACCCATCTGCCGGCCAACCTGTGCCTGATCGGCGCCGCCTTCGCGCCCACGCTGGCCTGGGCGCTGGCGCTGCTGCTGGTGCGCGCCGCGCTGTCGCAGATGGACGTGCCCACGCGCAGCGCGTTCGTGATGGCGGTGGTCACGCCGGCCGAGCGCAGCGCGGCGGCGAGCTTCACCGCGGTGCCGCGCAGCCTGGCCGCCGCGCTCGCGCCGGCGCTGGCCGGCGCCTGGTTCGCCGCCGGCTGGATCGCGCTGCCGCTGGTGGCCTGCGGCGTGCTGAAGGTGGGCTACGACCTGGCGCTGTGGCGCAGTTGCCGCGGGCTGCGGCTGGGGCCGGATTGAGCCGGTCGCGCGTCAGGCGACGGCGGCGCTGGCGGGGGTGTCGGCGGCCTTGGTCGCGCCGAGGTAAGCCTCGCGCACCACGCTGGACCGCGCCAGCAGCCGCGCGTCGCCGCTGGCCACCAGCGCGCCGCGTTCCAGCACGTAGCCGCGGTCGGCCACGGCCAGCGCCTTCTTCACGTTCTGCTCGACCATCAGCACCGTGGTGCCGGCATCGGCGATGCGCCGGGCCGCGGCCAGCAGTTCGGCCACCCTCTTCGGCGCCAGCCCGAGAGAGGGTTCGTCGAGCATCAGCAGCCTGGGGGCGCTGACCATCGCGCGCGACACCGCCACCATCTGCTGCTCGCCGCCGCTCATGGTGCCGGCCAGCTGCTGCGCGCGTTCGCGCAGCTTGGGGAACAGCGCAAAGGCCTGCTCGATGCGCTGCGCGCGTTCGGCCTTGGGCAGCAGCCAGCCGCCCAGTTCGAGGTTCTCGGTCACCGTCATCTGCGCGAACAGCTGCCGGCCCTCGGCCACCAGCGCCACGCCGGCGCGCACGATCTGGTGCGTCTTCTCGGGCAGCGCCGCGCCGTCGAGCGTGACAACGCCGCCGCGCGGGATCAGCCCGGCCAGTGCCTTGAGCAGCGTGGTCTTGCCGGCGCCGTTGGGGCCGAGGATGACGGTCAGCCCGGGCCGAGCTTCCAGCGTCAGGTCGCGCAACACCAGGAAGGCGCCGTAGCCGGCGCTCAAGCCCTGCACCTTGAGGTGCGCGCGGCTGTTGCCACCGAGCACGAAGGGCTGGTCGCGCCACCCCATCATGGCGCGGCCTCCAGGCCACGGCTTGCAGGCCGTGGCCGCTCGCCAGGCAGTCCAGTGTCCGCAGGGACGCTGGACTGTCCGGGCTCGCCTTCGAGCATTTCATCGCCCAGATAGGCCTCGATCACCTGCGCATCGGCCTGCACCGCGGCCGGGCTGCCGTCGGCGATCTTGCGCCCCTGGTGCAGCACGATCACGCGCTCGACATGGCGCAGCAGGATCGTCACCGCGTGTTCGATCCAGATCACGCCCAAGCCCAGTTCGTCGCGCAGGCGGCGGATCAGCCACGCCATGTGCTCGACCTCGGCTTCGGTCAGGCCGGCGGCCACTTCGTCCAGCAGCAGCAGCCGCGGGCGGGTGGCCAGCGCCATGCCGATCTCCAGCAGCCGCTGCTGGCTGGGCGTGAGTGCCGCGGCCGGCAGGTCAGCCGTCGCGCCCAGGCCGATCAGCTCGAGGATGCTGTGCTCGCTGCGCAGTGCCCAGGGCACGGCGGCTGGCCGCCGCCCGGCGAACATCAGACCGAATTCGACGTTCTCGCGCACGCTCATCTCGGCAAAGGTGCGCGGCGTCTGGAAGGTGCGCGCCACGCCCAGCCGCGCGAAGCGGTGCGCACGCTGGCCGGTGAGCCTGCGGCCGTCGACGTGCAACTGGCCGGCGCTGAGCGGCTGCACGCCGCAGATGGCGTTGAAGAAGGTGGTCTTGCCGGCGCCGTTGGGGCCGATGATGCCCACCAGCTCGCCGGCGCCGAACTGCGCGCTGACCGCGTCGACCGCGCTCAGGCCGCCGAAGCGCACCGTGACTTCGTGCGCCTGCAGCAGCGGCGGCGCCGCTTCAGCCGGCACGGCGCCGCTCCTTCGCGAGCTGGCGCGCGCGGGGCCGCCAGCCGGCGCGCAGCGCGTCGCGCCACTGCAGCAGCGTGGCCCAGCGCAGCGACGCCAGTCCGCCCGGCAGGTACAGCACCGAGGCGATCAGCAGCAGACCCAGCGCCATCATGTAGGCCTGCGGCAGTTGCAGGCGCAGCGTCTCGGCCAGCAGGCTGAAGACGATGGCGGCGATCAGCGGCCCCCACAGCGTGGCGGCGCCGCCGATCAGCGCGATCAGCACCGTCTGGAAGCCGATGAAGGGGTTGAACACGGTGGTCGGGTCGATGTAGGTCCAGCGCACGCTCATCGCCGCGCCGGCGGCGCCGGCGAAGGCGGCGGTGAGCGCGAAGCCGCCGATCTTGATCAGCCGCGTGTCCACGCCCAGCGTCATCGCGCGCTGCTCGTCGGCGCCGATGCCGCGCAAGGCCAAGCCGAAGCGGGTGCGCCGCAGCAGGATCGATGCGGCCAGCGCGCCCACCGCGATCAGCAGCATGGTCAGGTAGATGGTGTCGCGCTCGGGCACCACGGTGAGCACGCGCCCGACGGTGCCGGTGACCTGCTTTTCCCAGTAGGTGATGGCGTGGCGGATCAGCTCGGTCATGCCGAAGGTCAGCACCGCGAAGTAGGTGCCGCGCAGGTGCAGCACCAGCGCGCCCATGACCAGCGCGACGCCGGTGGCGATGGCCGCGCCGAGCAGCACGGCGCCGGCCCAGGGGAACGGGTCCAGCGCCAGCGCGCCGCTGTAGGCGCCGATGCCGAAGAAGGCGCTGGTCGCCAGCGACAGGTAGCGTGTGCTGCCGCAGAACAGGGCCCAGCTGGTGGCCAGCGCGATGTACATCAGGCAGCTCAGGCCCAGCGACACCGCGAAGTCGCTGCCGTAGGCGGGCAGCGCCAGCGCCCAGCCGGTGAGGGCGAACAGCACCAGCAGGTCGCGCTGCAACAACTGGCGATCGTTCATCGTGATGCGCGCCTGCGCTGCTGCCGCGACGTGCTCAGCGCGGCGCGGCCTTGAATGGGTCGAGCACGCGTACGCCGAAGGCCTTGAAGTCGGCGACGTTGCGCGTGACGACGGTGAAGCCGTGCACCTGCGCCGTGGCCGCGATCATCGCGTCCTCGATCAGCGTGTCGCAGCGGCGGTGCATCAGGCGCGCCCAGATGCGGAAGGTCGCGGCATCCATGGCCAGCACGTTGTAGGACGCGGCCACCTGTTCGAGCCAGGCCTCGATCTCGGCGGCCTTGGCGGCATCCTGTTCGCGCGTCAGCTCGATGCCGGCCTGGATCTCGCCCACCGTCACCGCGGACAGGAACAGGGCCTTGTCGTCCACCCCCTGCAGCCAGGCCAGCACGCCGCCGTGCGGCCGCGGCTTGCGCAGTTCGGACACGACGTTGGTGTCGAGCAGGTACACGGCCGTCAGCGCAGCGCCGCCGGGGCGCGCCGGCGCGCCTTGCCGCGCGCGGGCAGCGCCAGCTCGGCGCGGCCCTGGTCGGCCAGCAGCAATTGTTTGAGCGATGGGCGCGCCGCAGCCTGCAGCCGCCGCCATTCGTCCACCGGCACCAGCACCGCCGCCTCGGCACCGCGGCGCGTGACCAGCTGCGGCCCTTCGGCGAGGCAGGCTTCGAGGAACTCGCTGAAGCGGGCCTTGGCATCCTGTACCGGCCAAGCATCCATGACACCCTCCATCAGACTAGTCTGCTGACTAGTTTAGCGAAATGCGGGTTCTGCTGCATCAGCGTCACCGCTTGCGGTGGAACAACCCATTCGGCCGCAGCAGCAGCACGGCGATGAACACCGTGTACGACAGCAGCGGCTTCAGCGACGGGCTGGTGAAGTGCATGCCGACGGCCTCGACCACGCCCAGCAGCAGGCCGCCGGCCAGCGCGCCGCCCATGCTGCCGAAGCCGCCCAGCGTGATGACGATCAGCGCGGTCACGGTGTAGGGCTCGCCCATCGCCGGCGCGATGGTGTAGGTCATCGACAGCAGGGCCCCGGCCACGCCCGACAGCCCCAGGCCGATGCCGAACATCAGCGGGTGCAGCCGCGCGGTGTCGATGCCCACCAGCTGCGCGCCGGTGGGCGACTGCATCAGCGCGCGCACGCCCTTGCCGAGCAAGGTGGTTCGCAGCAGCACGATCAGCGCCGCGGCGAAGGCCAGCGACAAGACCAGTACCAGCAGCTTGTTGGCCGCGAACTGCGCCGTGCCGATGTGTACCGGTGCGGTCAGGTAGTCGTAGCCGCGCAGCTCGCCGCCCCACACCCACGAGGCGAAGTTCTGCACCAGGAACATCAGGCCGAAGCACACCATCAGCGCGCGCGCCTCGAACACATCGACGTTGGCCGAGGTCTCGGTCAGCCGTTTGAACCACAGCCGGTGGATCAGCAGCCCGAGCGCGAAGCACAGCGCGAAGCTCAACGGGATCATCGCCAGCGGCGACCAGCCGAGCTGCGTGGCCGCGATCCAGCAGCCACGCCCTGCGACCCGGTGCTTGCACCGAAGCTTGAGACAATGCGCCCCTTAGCATTCACGCGCGCCTTTCCATGTCGCACACCATCTTGCAATCCGTCCCTGCCGGCGAGCGCGTGGGCATCGCCTTTTCCGGCGGCCTGGACACCAGCGCCGCGGTGCACTGGATGCGCGCCAAGGGCGCGGTCCCCTGCGCCTACACCGCGCACCTCGGCCAGCCCGACGAGAGCGACTACGACGACATCCCGCGCAAGGCCCGGCAGTACGGCGCCGAGATCGCGCGGCTGGTCGACTGCCGCGCCTCGCTGGTGGCCGAAGGCATCGCGGCGATCCAGTGCGGCGCCTTCCACATCCGCACCGGCGGCGCCACCTACTTCAACACCACGCCGCTGGGGCGCGCGGTCACCGGCACCTCGCTGGTGATCGCGATGAAGGAAGACGGCGTCCACATCTGGGGCGACGGCAGCACCTACAAGGGCAACGACATCGAGCGCTTCTACCGCTACGGCCTGCTCGCCAACCCGGCGCTGAAGATCTACAAACCCTGGCTGGACCAGCGGTTCATCGACGAGCTCGGCGGGCGCAAGGAGATGAGCGAATACCTGATCGCCCACGGCTTCGACTACAAGATGAGCGTGGAAAAGGCCTACTCCACCGACAGCAACATGCTCGGCGCCACGCACGAGGCCAAGGACCTCGAGTTCCTCGACAAGGGCATCGGCATCGTGGTGCCGATCATGGGCGTGGCCTTCTGGCGCGACGATGTCGACGTCAAGCGCGAAACGGTTTCGGTGCGCTTCGAGGACGGCGTTCCGGTGGCACTGAACGGCCGCAGCTTTGCGGACTCGGTGGCGCTGTTCGAAGAAGCCAACCGCATCGGCGGCCGCCACGGCCTGGGCATGTGCGACCAGATCGAGAACCGCATCATCGAAGCCAAGAGCCGCGGCATCTACGAAGCCCCGGGCATGACGCTGCTGCACATCGCCTACGAGCGGCTGGTCACCGGCATCCACAACGAAGACACCATCGAGCAGTACCGCCTCAACGGGTTGCGCCTGGGCCGGCTGCTGTACCAGGGCCGCTGGTTCGACCCGCAGTGCCTGATGCTGCGCGAGACCGCACAGCGCTGGGTGGCGCGCGCGGTGAGTGGCGAGGTGACGCTGGAGCTGCGCCGCGGCAACGACTACTCGATCCTGAACACCGAAAGCCCGAACCTGAGCTACCAGCCCGAGCGGCTGAGCATGGAGAAGGTCGAAGGCGCGTTCACGCCGGCCGACCGCATCGGCCAGCTGACGATGCGCAACCTGGACATCCAGGACACGCGCGCCAAGCTGGGCATCTACACCAAGACCGGGCTGCTCGGCAGCGGCTCGGACGGCGGGATTGCGTTGCTGGGCAAGCCCGACTGAAGGCCGTTGCCAAGGCAGCGCTGGCATACTGGCTCGGAACCGTCGCCACAACTCGTCGAGTGCGCCATGGGAGCGAACGACAACACCCCCCTGCTGAGCCGTCACCGCCTGAGCGTGGCCGACTACTACCGCATGGGCGAGGCGGGCATCTTCGCGCCGAACGCGCGCGTCGAGTTGATCGACGGGGAGATCATCGATATGGCGCCCATCGGGGCCAGACATGCGGCCGCAGTGTCGCGACTGAATCGCGCAGTGACGGCCGCTGTGAATACAAGGGCCATCGTTTCGGTGCAGAACCCGCTGCGCCTGAGCGATCTGTCCGAGCCCGAACCCGACCTGATGCTGCTGCAGCCGCGCGCCGACTTCTACGCCGACGCGCACCCCGGCGCGGCCGACGTGCTGCTGCTGATCGAAGTCGCCGACGCCAGCGCGCGCTACGACCGCGAGATCGAGCTGCCGCTGTACGCGCGCCACGGTGTGCCCGAGGTCTGGATCGTCGATCTCGAGGCGCGGCTCGTGCGCTTCTACCGCCAGCCGGCGGGCGATGCCTACGTCCAGGCCACGACGACCGCCACACCGGGGCGCACGCCGATCGCGGCGCTGCCGGGCACCGAGATCGACCTCGCGCAGCTTCTGGGCTGAGAAGGTGTGAACGAACCCGACATGCCCGCTCGTTGCGCCATATCGCGCCCACTCGTCGTTGCAAATGCTCGCCGCAGCCCGAGCTGCGGCTGCGCTTTGCGCCTCGATTGGACGCAATCTGGCGGCCCGCTCGGACACGCCGGATTCATTCACACCTTTTGAGCTGTCGTTGGCGTGACACCGCGCGGCCCGCAGGCCGGCGGATGATTGGCCCCTTGCGCAGGAGGCCCACGATGGACGCATTCATCGTCGACGCCTGCCGCACGCCGCGCGGCATCGGCAAGGCCGGCAAGGGCGCGCTGTCCGGGCTGCACCCGCAGCAACTGGCGGCCGCGGTGCTGAAGGCGATCGCCGAGCGCAACCACATCGATACGGCCGATGTCGCCGACGTCATCTGGGGCACCAGCGCGCAGGTCGGCGCGCAGTCGGGCGACCTCGGCCGCATGGCGGCGCTGGATGCCGGCTGCGACATCCGCTCTTCCGGCGTCACGCTCGACCGCTTCTGCGGCTCGGGCATCACCAGCGTGGCTTTCGCCGCCGCGCAGGTGATGTCGGGCATGGAAGAGCTGGTGGTGGCCGGCGGCAGCGAGATGATGTCGGCGCCGCGCCACCGCGGCGGCGAAGGCCCGCCGATGCTGGACAGCGGCAACCTGCGGCTGCGCGCCAAGCACCCGCAGTCGCAGCAGGGCGTGTGCGCCGACGCCATCGCCGGCATCGAGGGCATCACGCGCGCGGATGTCGATGCGCTGGCGCTGCACAGCCAGCGCAAGGCGGGCGCGGCGATCGCCGGCGGGCACTTCAAGAACAGCCTGGTGCCGGTGTTCCGCGGCGACGGCTCGCTGGCGCTGGCCCACGACGAATATCCGCGCCCCGACACCAGCGCCGAGGTGCTGGCCGGCCTGAAGCCGGTCTTCGCCGCGCTGGCCGACATGGCCATCGACGAGCGCGGCAGCACCTGCGCCAGCCTGATCCGGCAGGTCTACCCGGAACTGAAGTTCGCGCACGTGCACCACGCCGGCAATTCCTCGGGCGTGGTCGACGGCGCGGCGGCGGTGCTGCTGGCCTCGGCCGACGACGCGAACAAGCACGGCCTGAAGCCGCGCGCGCGCGTCGTCGCCACCGCCAACGCCGGCGACTGCCCGACGCTGATGCTCAACGCGCCGGTGCCGGCGGCGCGCCGGGTGCTGGCCAAGGCCGGGTTGACGCTGGATGACATCGACCTGTTCGAGATCAACGAAGCCTTCGCGGTGGGGGCCGAGAAATTCATCCGCGACCTGAAGCTGCCCCGCGACAAGGTCAACGTCAACGGCGGCGCGATCGCGCTCGGCCACCCGATCGGCGCCACCGGCTCGATCCTGATCGGCACGCTGCTCGACGAGCTCGAGCGCCGCGACCTGCGGCGCGGCCTGGCGACGATGTGCGCCGGCGGCGGCATGGCGCCGGCGATCTTCATCGAACGGGTCTGAGCGGCGGCGCACCCGCGCCCCGCGCCCCGCGCCGGACCGGGCGGTGCGCGCGCGATCAGCCCGCCGTCGGGCGGGCGGCGCGAAGACCCAGCACCGCGTCGCCGACGAAGGGGTTGCTGCGGCGTTCGGCGCCGAAGGTGGACATCGGCCCGTGCCCCGGCACGAACTGCATCTCGTCGCCCAGCGGCCACAGCTGCGTGGTGATCGAGCGGATCAGCGTGTCGTGGTCGCCGCGCGGGAAGTCGGTGCGGCCGATGGAGCCGGCAAACAGCACGTCGCCGACGAAGGCCACGCCGAAGGTGGTGCTGGCGAAGATCACGTGGCCGGGGGTGTGCCCGGGGCAGTGGCGCACCTGCAAGCGCAGGTCGCCCACCGTGACCTCGTCGCCGCCGTGCAGCCAGCGCTCGGGGGTGAAGCGGCGTGCGCCGGCCACGCCGAACATGCGCCCTTGCTGGTCGAGCTGGTCGATCCAGAAGCTCTCGTCGGGGTGCGGGCCTTCGATCGGCACGCCGGCACGCTCGGCAAGTTCGGCCGCGCCGCCGCAGTGGTCGATGTGGCCGTGGGTGATCAGCACCTTCTCCAGCGTGGCGCCGCGCTGCGCCAGCAGCTCGAGCAGCCGGTCGACCTCGCCGCCGGGGTCGACGAAGGCGGCACGCTGCGTGGCCGGGCAGATCAGCAGCGAACAGTTCTGCTGGAACGGGGTGACGGGGATGATGGCGAGCTTCACGGGGGTGTGCTTTCGGTGGCAACTCAGTGTCGGCAAGGTCGGCAGCTTCGGCAGTGTCGAGTGGCGCCGCCCTGCGCCGGCTCGGCCCGCAGCCGCTTCACGATGGCGGCGATCCTACCCAAGCGCAAGCGGCCCGCGGGCCTTCGTGCGAGCCGCGCCTGGCTTGCCCGGCCGGCAAGCAAATGCGCCGCGGCCGCTCGCCGCTCGGGCCCGCCCATGCGGCATCCGGCACGCATGCACTCCCCCACCGACGCCTTGTGCTTGCACAATGGGCCGTCGTGGCGCGAAGCCGACGCATGCCGCACCGGCGCGCCGACGGCTCATCGAGGAGTCGCATGTTCCACCCCCTTGCTGCCTTTCGCCGCACGGCCCCGGCGCTCGCGCATCTTTCGCTGCTGGCCGCTGCGCCGGCCTTCGGCGCCGGGTTCGCGCTGCAGGAGAACTCTGCCAGCGGCCTGGGCAACGCCTATGCCGGCGGTGCGGCGGCCGCCGACGACGCGACCACGCTGTGGTCGAACGCGGCCGGCATGGCGCGCCTGGGCAGCCGCCAGGTGGCGGGCGCGCTCAATATCGTGTGGCCGTCGATGGAGTTCCGCAACTCGGGTTCGATCGCCGCGGCGCAGCAGGGTCTGGGCGGCGACGGCGGCAATGCCGGCGGGCCAGCCGCCGTCCCGAACCTGTATCTCACCTGGCCGATCGACCGCCAGTGGTCGGTCGGCGTCGGCGTCAACGCCCCCTTCGGGCTGAAGACCGAATACGACAACGGCTGGATCGGCCGCTTCCAGGGCTTGAAGTCGGAGATCAAGACCGTCAACGTCAACCCGGCGGTGTCGTGGCAGCCGGTCGAAGGCCTGTCGATCGGCGCCGGCGCCAACTACCAGTACCTGGACGCGACCTTCACCAGCAACGCCAACTACTCGGGTGCGCTGCTGTCGGCGGCGGCAGCCAACGGCATCGCGCCGGGCTCGCCGACCTTCAACGCCATCGCGCGGGCGACGCCGGGGCTGCAAAGCAACGTCGAAGTCACCGGCGACGACTCGGCGTGGGGCTGGAACCTCGGCGTGCTGTTCGAATTTGCCCCCGACCAGCGCATCGGCGCGCAATACCGCTCGGCGCTGAAGTACGAGATCGGCGGCAAGGTCTCGTTCGCCAACCCGGCGCTGCCGGCGCTGCCGCCGGCGCTGGCGGGGGTGGTGGGCGCACTCGCCAACGGGGTGAACACGCAGCTGCTCTACAACTCGTCGGTGCGCTCGAGCATCAAGCTGCCCGAGATCGTCAACGTGTCGTATTTCGGCCGGCTGAACGAGCGCTGGGACCTGATGGCCGACGCGCAGTACACCGGCTGGAGCTCGATCGAGACGCTCACCTTCACGCGCGGCAACGGCCAGCCGCTGCAGACCACGGCCGAAAACTTCCGCAACGCCTGGCGCGTGGCGCTGGGCGCCAACTACCGCCACGACGCGCAGTGGCTGCTGCGCGGCGGCGTCGCCTACGACCGCTCGCCGGTGCAGGACGGCTGGCGCACCGTGCGCCTGCCCGATGCCGACCGCACCTGGCTCGCGCTGGGCGCACGCTGGACGCCCGACCCGACGTGGTGGATCGACGTCGGCGCGGCGTACATCTGGGTCAAGAGCGGGGGCATCGACGAGATCGGGTCGAGCAACTTCGGCATGCCGCCCAGCGCCGCGCAAAGCGGCCGCGTCAGCGGCAGCTACGGCAACAGCGTCGTCGTGCTGTCGGCGCAGCTGACCTACGCGTTCTGAGCGCCCCCAGGGCCGGGGCAGCGCCCAGCCCGCCATCGGACCTGCAGGTCCGATGGCCCTCGCTAGGCGAAGAACAGTCCGCAGTGGACTGTTCTTCGTCCGGGCTCGGCCCACCCGCGGGGGTCAAGGAAACTTGGGGCGGCCCGGCGTTTCCTCGAGAGCCAGGCCGGCCGCGGGCGCCAGCCCGCGCCGGCGGCAGGGGCCGGGCCGACGCCCCTTGCGGTTCATGATTGACCCGCGGACCGTCGCCGCAACGGCACCGCGCGCGTTCAGTCGGGGATCACCAGCACCTTGGCCGAGCGCTGCGGATCGCCCGCCAGCGCCAGCGCCTGCTGCACCTGCGACAGCGGCACACGGTGGCTGACGTAGGGCGCGATCGCATCGCCGTGGCGCGCCAGGTGATCGATGGCGTCGGGAAAACTGTCGCCGTAGGAGAACACACCCCGCAACTCGAGCTCCTTGGCCATCACCAGGGTCAGGTCCAGCGCCGCGGGCCGTTCGTAGACCGCCACCAGTTGGATGCGCGCGCGGGGCGCGGCACGCTGAACCACGGCTTGCACCAGCGCCGGCGCGCCCGAACAGTCGATGTACAGCTCGGTCGCGGGCAGGCTCATGCCGTAGAAGGGCACGCTGCCGTGGCGCTCGGCCAGGGCCTGCCAGAAGGCCTCGTCCATCTCGGCCAGCGCGAGATCGGCGCCGAGCCGGCAGGCGGTGTCGCGCCGCTGGGCGGCGCGGTCCAGCACGACCACGTCGCGCACCCCCGCACGCTTCAGGCCGATCACGCAGCCCAGGCCGATGGGGCCTGCGCCCAGCACCACGCAGCGCGTGCGCGCGCCCGCCGCGCCTTGGTGCACGGCATGGAAAGCCACGGCCAGCGGCTCGGCCAGCGCGCCGTGTTCGAGCGCAACGGCATCGGGCAACGCGAACAGCGTGCCCGGCGTGTCCGCCGCCCTGACCCTGACGATCGGCGCAAAGGCGCCGTCGGGCCCGCCGTTGCCGATCATGTTGGCCGCGGCCAGCGGATTCACCACCACCGCCTGCCCCACGGCCCAGCCGCCGACGCGCGCGCCGGCCGCGCTGATGCGCCCGGCGAACTCGTGACCCAGCGCCATCGGCTGGCCGGTGGGCCCCGCCGGGCCGCCGCTTTGGATGTAGCCCAGATCGCTGCCGCACACGCCGCACGCGGCCACCGCCACCAGCACGTCGCCGGGGCCGCAGTCGGGCTCGCTCACCTCGACCAGACGCACGTCGCCGCGGCCGAAGACCTGCAGCTGCTTCATGGCTTCAGCCCATCACGAGGTTGTCGTAGTAGGGGATCATGATCTCGTCGGGTGTTGCTTTGTCGGCGCCCACCATGGCGGGCATGGTGGGGTGCATCACCTCGGGGTCGGTCATCACCTCGACGCAGGCCGGCTTGCCGGCGGCCAGGGCACGCTGCAGCGCCGGTGCCAGATCGGCGAGCCGCTGCACGCGCTCGGCGTGGCAACCGAAGGCCTGCGCGATGTCGGCGTAGCGCGTGCCGCGCAGTTCGGTGATGACGCGCCGGTCACGGCCGTAGATCAGGTCCTGACCATGCGCCGACATGCCCCACAACTGGTTGTTGCACACCACCGTGAGCACCGGCAGGCCGTGGCGCACCTGGGTGTCGAACTCCTGGATGTTGAAGCCCATCGCCCCGTCGCCGGTGATGTGCACCACGCGCTTGTCGGGGTGCGCGATCTGCGCGCCGATGGCCATGCCGGGGCCGACGCCCAAGGCCCCGTGGTAACCCGCGCCGATCAGCTGGTGGCTGGCATCCACCTGCAGCACCATGTGGCTCCAGGCCGAGGTTTCGCCGCCGTCGAGCACGTGGATCGCGTCGCGCGGCAGCACCGCCGCCAGGGTGTGCATCACGTGATAGGGATGCGCCGGTGATTGCTCGGGCTGCGCCGGGCCGAACATCGCCGCGGTCATCGCCTTGATGCCGGTGGCTGTGGCGGCCCAGGCCGACCAGTCGGGCCAGGCCACGCGCTGCGCGGCGTCGGCCAGCGCACGCAGGGTTTCGCGGGCGTCGGCCAGCACGGGCACCTTCACCTCGCGCAGCCGCCCCAGTTCGGCCGGATGCAGGTCCACCTGGGCGATCGGGATGCCGTTGGGCACGATGGCTTCGCTGCGCCCGCCCGAGTACATGCCCAGGCGCGCGCCCACCACCAGCAGCGCGTCCAGGCCGGGTTGCCCCATCGCGCCCAGCGCGCCGAGCAGCGCCAGGTCCTTGCCCCACAGGCGATGGTCGTGCGGCATGGCGCCATAGCCGTGTCCGCCGCAGAACACCGGGATGCCGGCGGTCTCGGCAAAGCGCCGCAGTTCGCCTTCGGCCGCGGCGAAGCGGATGCCGTTGCCGACGAAAACCGCCGGGCGCTGCGCCGTGCGCAGCAGCTCGATGATCGCCGCCACGTCGCTCGCCGCCGGGGCGGGCGCGGTGCGCACGTTCAGGCCCGTGGCCGGGCGCACCCGGGCCGCGTCCACCGGGATGTGCAGCACGTCGATCGGCAGGTCCAGCAGCACCGGCCCGGGGCGGCCGTTCAGGCAGGTGCGCACGGCCTGCGCGGTGAGTTCCGGGATGCGCTCGGTGTGGGTGATGCGATGCGCCCACTTGGTGGTGGGCAGCGCCATCGCCACCTGGTCGATGCCGCCTTGCAGCGGGTTGGTCTCGACGTCGCGCAGCGGCGGGGAGCTGACGATGAACAGCACCGGCACGCCGTCCAGGTAGGCGTTGGCGATCGCGGTGACGACGTTGGTGAAGCCGGGGCCCGAGGTCACCACGCACACGCCGAGCCGCCCCGTGGTGCGCGCGTAGCCGTCGGCGGCATGGCCGGCGCTGGCTTCGTGGCGGAAGTCGGTCAGCCGCAGGCCGTGGCGCGCGCAGCCCTGCCAGAAGGATTCGAGGTGGCCGCCGTGCAGCGCGAAGACGTCGGTTACGCCGGCCGCCTGCAGCGTGCGCGCCAGCAGTTCGCCGCCGTCGGGGCGGGTTTCGCTCAGGGTCATGCCGTCTTCCTCGGTTCGTCTGCGCCCGGCCAGGCCGATGCCGGGCGCACGCAGGGGGTTGAATGCGAAGGTTCTCAGCCCGGGCCCAGCAAGCGGGCCACGTCGGGCTGGCCGGTCCAGGCGGTCAGCCCCCCATCCACCGGGATGATGGCACCGGTGATGTAGCTGGCATCGTCGCACGCGAGGAAGCGCACCAGGCGGGCGATCTCCTCGGGCCGGCCGGGACGCTTCAGCGGCACCTGGGCCGACCAAGCGTCGCGCACGGTGGGCACCGCGAGCACGCCCGCGGTCAGCGGTGTGTCGATCAGCCCGGGGCACACGGCATTGACGCGGATGCCGTCGCGCGCGTGGTCGATGGCCAGCGCGCGCGAATAGTTGATCACCGCGCCTTTGGAAGCGGCGTAGGCGGTCAGGCCGTAGTCGGCCGCCATGCCCGAGATGGACGCGATATTGACGATGGCACCGCCGCCGTGGCGCCGCATCAGCGGGATGGCGAACTTGCACGCCAGGAAGACCGAGTTCAGGTTGACGCGCAGCACCCGATCCCACTGCGCCGGCGCCAGGTCGGGCGTTTCGCCGTAGTTGCCGATGCCGGCGTTGTTCACCAGGATGTCCAGGCGGCCATAGGCCTGTTCGGCGGCGGCCACCATGGCTTGCACGTCCTCGGGCACCGCGACATCGGCGTGCACGCAGCGGGCAGCATCGGCACCGTGGGCGGCGCGCAGCGCGTCGGCCACGGCCGCGCCGGCTTCGTCCTCGATGTCGGCGATCATGACCCGCGCCCCATGGGCGGCGAGTTCGCGCGCCGTGGCCGCGCCGATGCCCGAGCTGCCGCCGGTGACCAGGGCGACACGCCCGGCGAGGCCGTGGCCTGCGCCGGTGCGGGGCAGGGGGCTGGGCTTGGCGCTGCGCGACGGCACGATGACGGGGCTGATGCGGCCGCTCGGCCTAGGGTGTCTCGGGCGATGCGGCAGCGCGCCGCTTCATGACCCAAGTGACGATGACCGCCAACCCGCCGAAGTAGGCGACGCCGAGCAGCAGCGCGCCCAGCGTCTGGGTGAAGCTCGCGTGCGCCTGGACATGGGGGATCGTCGCGACGGTGAGATAGATCATCGTCGCGGGGTTGATCGCCATCGGCAGCCGGCTTCGGAGCTGGAGGTAGACCAGCACCAGGATCACGACCAGAAACGCCAGCAGGCCCGGCGTGCTGCCCAGGCGATCGGGCAGCAGGAACAACAGGCTCGCGATGCCCAGACCGGCCAGCGCACCGAGGATCGACTTGGGCAGGGCTTCGGTCTTCATGCCTTCGACCATCGACCAATACAGCAGGAACAGGAAGCCCGCCCAGGCCTCGTGGTTGCCCACGGCGGCCGTCAGCGCCACGAAGCCTGTGACGACGGCGGCGATCACCACCAACAGGCCAAGTGCCTTGGCCGGCGTGATTTGGGCTGCAGCGTGCAACGAAGCTCTCCTGGTCAGATGAGCGAGTGCACAGAATATCCTGAAGCCGGGCTGCCGCCGAGCGCTGATGGGTGCAGGAAGCGAGGACCGGGTCGCGCATGAAAGCGTCGCGCACCTGGCGCGCACCTGGCGCGCACCTGGCGCGCACTTGGCGCGCACTTGGCGCGCAATGCGGCCGCCGCCGGCCGCCGCCGCCTTCGGAAAACTCCGGCTTGTCGATTCGGCCTGTGTGCAGCACGATCGCCCCCCCCAACACAGAGCACGGCCCGCAAGCCGCCAAGGAGCCCGAACATGCCCACAGCCAAGGCCTGGACCCCGATCGCGCTGGCGATCACGCTGGGGTGCTGCGGCGCCGCTTTCGCCAAGGTCAGCGCCGCCGAGGCCGACCGTCTGGGCAAGGATCTCACGTGTGTCGGTGCCGAGAAGGCCGGCAACAAGGACGGCTCGATCCCGGCCTTCTCCGGCAAGTGGCTGGGCTCGCCGCCGGGTACCGACTACAAGCCGCAGTCCGGCCAGCATCCGGTGGACCCGTATGCCGCCGACAAGCCGTTGTTCAGCATCACCGCGGCCGACTACCAGAAGTACGGCGACAAGTTGTCCGACGGCCAGAAGGCGATGTTCGCCAAGTTCCCGAAGACCTTCCGCATGGATGTCTATCCCACGCGGCGCGATTTTCGCTACGCCGACTACGTGTGCGAGTCGGCCAAGAAGAACGCGCTGAACGCCGAGATCACCGACGGCGGTATGGGCATCCAGGGTGCCGTCACTGGCGCGGTGCCGTTCCCGATCCCCAAGGACGGCAGCGAGCTGCTGATGAACAACACCTTCCCGACGCGCGCCTACAGCGAGGACACGCTGCGCGACTTCGCCAACGTGCAGTCCAGCGGCACCGTCACCTGGGGCCGCCAGCGCAACACCAACCTGGGCATCATCGGCCTG
>CAYZGL010000049.1:0-20331 GCA_964477985.1 uncultured Rubrivivax sp.
GCTCGGACCGCATCGCCAAGTACAACCAGCTGCTGCGCATCGAAGAAGACCTGGGCGACGTCGCCAGCTACCCGGGGCGCGCGGCCTTCTACAACCTGCGCTGAAGGCCACCGCCGTGCGTCGTGTGCCGGGCTCGCGGGTGGCGGCGCCGGGCCCGGGTGCCTGGCGGCGGTGCCGCTGCGCCTGCGGTGCGGCCGCAGCCCGCACGGTGCCGGCAAGCCCGGCCAGCTCCTGCGGCCGCGTCCTCGGGCGCCGGCGCAACCTTTTGCTGGCGGTGCTGGCAAGCACCGTGCTGGCGGCTTGCGGCACGGCGTCGCCGCGCACGCAGTTCGACAGCCAGTTCAGCTTCGATCGCACCTTCAACATGGTGATGGCCGCGATGTCCGACCAGAAGCTCACCTTCAGCGTGCAGGACCGCCGCCAGGGCCTGCTGGTGGGCGAGCTGAACGGCGATGTGGTGCAGGCCACGCTGCAGCCGAACTTTCTGGACAGCACGGTGCGCGTGAACTTCAGCGCACTCGGCACGCATGCCGACGAGCAGCTGCTGATGCGGGTCATCGACGCCTACCGGCAGCGCGTGTCCGGGCAGGCCAACATCCTGCCGCAACGTACGCCCTGAGGCTCGCATGCGACTGATCTCCCTGGTGCTGATCGCGCTGCTGGCACTGGTGCAGGCCGAGTTGTGGGCCGGCAAGGGCGGGCGCAGCCACGTCGTGCAGCTGCAATCGCAACTGCAAGCGCAGCAGCAGGCCAACGACGCGGCGCGGCTGCGCAACGAGCAGCTCGCCGCCGAGGTCAACGACCTGAAGGACGGCCTCGAGATGGTCGAGGAAAAGGCGCGCGGCGAGCTCGGCATGGTCAAGCCCGACGAAGTGCTGGTGCAGCTGCGCGCGCGTCGGCCCTGATTCGCGCGCGATGGAGCTGCTGCTGCAGGCGGCACAGCCGCTGCTCGCGCCGGTGCTCGAGCTGTGGGGCAGCCCCGTCACCTGGCTCGAGCTGCTGGCGGTGGCGCTGTCGCTGGTGATGGTGGTGTGCAACGTGCGGGTCGATGCCACGGCCTGGCCGCTGGCCATCAGCGCGTCGCTGCTGTACTTCGTGCTGTTCTGGCACAGCCGCCTGTACGGTGAAGCCAGCCTGCAGTTGTTCTTCGTCGTGGTCGCGTCGTGGGGCTGGTGGCAATGGCTGCGCGGGCGCACCGCCGAGGGCACCGCGTTGCACGTGCGCTGGCTGTCGCGCCGTTCGCGCTGGCGGCTGCTGCTGGCGGTGGCGATCGCCTGGCCGCTGCTGGGCAGCGTGCTGCTGCGTGCCACCGACAGCGACGTGCCCTGGTGGGACGCGCTGCCCACCGCCGGCAGCCTGGCCGGGCAGTGGCTGCTGGGGCGCAAGTACGTGGAAAACTGGTTGACCTGGGCCGCGGTCAACGCGGTGTCGGTCGGCCTGTTCGCCTGGAAGGGGCTGTGGCTGACGGTGCTGCTGTACGCGCTGTTCCTGCTGATGTCGCTGTGGGGCTGGCGCGAATGGGCGCGGCTGGCCGCGGCGGGCAGCACGCGATGATCGTCGCCATCCTCGGCGCCGAGAGCACCGGCAAGAGCACGCTGGCACAGGCGCTGGCCGGCGCGCTGGCCGGCCAAGGCCGGCGCGTCGCGCGGGTCGGCGAAGTGCTGCGCGAGTTCTGCGATGCGCAGCAGCGCACGCCGCTGCGCCATGAACAGGCCGGCATCGCCGCCGAACAGACGCGGCGCATCGCGGCGGCGGCGCTGGCGCACGATGTCGTCGTCGCCGACACCACCGCGCTGCAGATCGCGGTGTACAGCGACATCGTGTTCGGCGATCGCAGCCTGTACGACGACGCGTTGCGCGCCCAGGCGAGTTGCGAGCACACGCTGCTTTGTGCGTTGGACCTGCCGTGGGTGGCCGATGGCCTGCAGCGCGACGGGCCGCACGTGCGCGAGCCGGTCGACGCCCTGTTGCGCGCCGCCTTGCAGCGCCATGCACGCGGCTACGGCGTGGTCGGCGGACAAGGCCCGGCACGCACCGCCGCCGCGCTGGCCGCGCTGCGCACGCCCGCCGCACCCGCACCCGCACCCGCACCCGCACCCGCGCCGGGTCGGCAATGGCGCTGCGAACGCTGCGGCGAGCCGGGCTGCGAGCGCCACCTGTTGCCGCGCGGCTGAAGCCCGCGCCGCGGCAGCCGGGCCACGAACAGCCCGGCGGCGCGCTGCGCGCCGCGCGCCGCTACTGCAGCGAGCCCGGCGCCGCGCTCAGGTCGCGCTGCGGCGTGAACAGCCCGCCGACGTCGACCGCATCGAAGCGGTAGCGCTGGCCGCAGAACTCGCAGCCGACCTCGACTTCGCCGCGCTCGACGACGATGCCCTGCACCTCGTGCGGCCCCAGCGCACGCAGCATGTCGCGCACCCGCTCGCGCGCGCAGCTGCAGGCAAAGCGCGGCCGCCGCAGCGCGTGGGCTTGCACGCGCTCCTGCCAGAACAGCCGGTGCAGCACGGTGTGGGCGTCCAGCTGCAGCAACTCGTCGTGCGTCAACGTGGCCATCAGATGGGCGATGCGGTTGAAGTCCTCGTCGTGCCCGAAGGCCTCGTCGTACCGCGCGGCGCCCCGCGCCTCGACGCCGGCGCCGGGCAGCCGCTGAAGCAACAGGCCGGCCGCGGTGTGCGCGCCGGCGGCCAGCAGCAGCCGCGTTTCCAGCTGCTCGGACTGCCGCATGTAGTGCTCGAGCAGCGGCGCCAGCTGCCGCAGCGGCTGGCCCGCGGGGTCGCGCAGCGGCACCACGCCCTGGTAGGGCTGCTGCCCCGGCCGGTCGCGGCCCGGATCGAGCGTGATCGAGCAGCGGCCGTGGCCGTGCACATCGACCAGCGTGTTCAGCGCGGCATCGTCCGCCACCTCGCCCGACACCGTGGCGGTGGCGCGAAAACCCAGGCCGTCGCGCACCTCGGCCACGGCCAGCTTGACCGGGCCGTCGCCGTGCACCTGCAGCAGCAGGCTGCCGTCGAACTTGATGTTCGAGCGCAGCAGCACGGCCGCAGCCGTCATCTGGCCGAGCAGCTCGCGCACCGGCGGCGCATAGGGCTGGTGGGCGTGCCGCGCCAGCAGCTCGCGCCAGCCTTCGTCCAGCCGCAGCAGCCGGCCGTGCACCGGCAACCCTTCGAAGTGGAAGCCGTGCAGCGCGTCCATGCCGGCAGGCCCCCTTCAGCCGATGCGCTTCAGGCCATCGCGATGGCGCCGCGCCTTGTTCACGTACTCGAGCGGGATGCGCCGCACCATCTCGAGCTGCTGCGCCGACAACGGGCGCACCGCCCGCGCCGGTGCGCCGACGATCAGCCAGCCGTCGGGAAATTCCTTGCCCTCGGTGACCAGCGCGCCGGCGCCGACGATGCACTGGCGGCCGATCTTCGCGCCGTTGAGCACCACCGCCTGGATGCCCACCAGCGTGCCGTCGCCGATGCGGCAGCCGTGCAGCATCGCCTGATGGCCGACGCTGACGTCGTCGCCCAGCGTCAGCGGCACGCCGGGGTCGGCGTGCAGCACGCTGCCGTCCTGCACGTTGGTGTTGCGCCCGAGCGTGATGAGCTCGCTGTCGCCGCGCAGCACCGCGCCGTACCAGACGCTGACGCCCTCGGCCAGCCGCACGCGGCCGATCACGCAGGCGTTGTCGGCCACCCAGGCGGTGGCCGACACTTCGGGTACCCCATCGTCAAGCTGGTAGATGGCCATCGGCGGTCCTCGTGCGCTGGGCTGGCATTCTCGCCGCAGTCTGGCCGCGCGGCGCTGCGCCGGCCGCCGGCACCCCGCGTGCCGGCTGCTCGGCGCGCGGGGTGCGGCCGCCGCTTTGCAGCGCCCAGCCCTCGGTGGCGCTGGCCGTCTCGTGCACCAGCAGCCGCGTGGCGGTCAGCGCGCCGGCCGCGCAGCGTTGCAGCAGCCGGTGCACCGCCGCCTCGTCCAGCGACAGCGCAAAACGCTGCCAGCAGCGGTTGACGCAGCCATCGGCCCAGGCATCCTCGAGCGCGTGGCGCAGTTGCAGCGCATCGGCGCCCTGCCCGGCCTCGAGCCGGCGCGGCAGCAGCGCGCTGAGGAATCGGTGGAAGGCCACGCGCGCCGCCTCGCCGGGCAGCAGCTCGGCCAGCGCGCGCAGCCGGCGCGTGCCGTCGGGGCGCGCGAGCTCGCGCGTGACCAGCGCCTGCAGACCCTGCACCGGGTTCAGCAGCCGCAGCCGGTTCGGCGGCAGCACGCGCAGCGGAATGCAAGCCGCCTGCGCGTGCGGCAGCGGCGTGACGAAGGAGATCAGCACCGCCGCGCGCGTCCACGCGGCGGCGTCCAGACCGTCGATGGCGCCGCCGCCGGCGCCCGGTGCCTGCTGCGCCCGCTGCATCGCCTGCTCCCAGCCCAGCGCAGCCTTCGCGCGGTTGGCCTGCGCGCTCATCATCGCCAGGTTGCCGGCGGCATAACCGGCGCGGTCGCACACGCGGTCGACCGAGACCTGCGCCGGCAGCAGCGGCATCCGCGTGAGCGGGCAGTGCAGCACCTCGATCTGCCCCAGGTAGTGCGGCGTGACGTCGGCCAGCTCGAAGGCGCGCCCGCGCAGCCAGGCGTGCACGCGCAGCGCCAGCCACAAGCGCACGCGGTGCGACGCGCTGCGTGTGCGCGTGCCGAAACAGGCGTGGCCGGCGCGCCAGCCGCGCAGCAGCGCATTGCCTGGCCGGCACTGCTCGGGCGGCGGCGGCAGGCCGTGGCGGGCGTGGTCCCAGCCGATGTCGAAGCCGAGCTGAGGCTCGGCCGGCGGTGCCGCGAAGTCGAGAAGGATCTGCGCCATGGTTCACTCCGGTCGGAAGCGCCGGGCCCCGCGCCCGCCGCATGACGGCAGTGTGCAAGGTCACAGGCTCATGGCGTGAGCCTGTGCAAGTTATCATCCGCGCGGCATGGACCGCACCGAACGCTTCTACAAGATCGAGCTGATGATCCGCAGCCGCGGCCGGGTCAGCTTCGAGGCGCTGCGCGGCGAACTGGAGGTCTCGCGCGCGACGCTGAAGCGCGACCTGCAGTACCTGCGCGAGCGGCTGGACGCGCCGATCGTCTACGAGCGCGCCGACAACGCCTACCGCTTCGCCGGCGATGCGCGCGCCCCCGCGCACCAGCTGCCCGGGCTGTGGTTCAGCGACAAGGAGATCCACGCGCTGCTGACGATGCACCAGCTGATCCAGGGCCTGGAAGCCGAAGGCGTGCTCGGGCGCCACCTGCAGCCGCTGCTGGACAAGCTGCACGGCATGCTCGGCGCGAACGACGTCGCCGCGCGCGAGCTGATGCAGCGCGTGCACATCGTCGCGGCCGCCCGCCGGCCGGTGGCCACGCAGCATTTCGAGGTGGTCGGCAGCGCGCTGCTCGAGCGCCGCCGCATCGAACTGCGCTACTACACGCGTGCGCGCGGCAGCGAAAGCCTGCGCGTGGTGTCGCCGCAGCGGCTGACGCACTACCGCAACACCTGGTATCTGGACGCGTGGTGCCATCGCAGCGACGCGCTGCGCCGTTTCGCGCTCGATGCGGTGCGCGAGGCCACCGCGCAGCCGCAGCGCGCCAAGGAGGTGGCGCTGCGCACGGTGCGCGCCGAGCTCGACAGCGGCTACGGCGCCTTTTCCGGCCGCCGCCTGAAGTGGGCGGTGCTGCGCTTCAGCGCCGAGGCGGCGCGCTGGGTGGCCGCCGAGCAGTGGCACCCGCGCCAGCGCTTGCGCTGGCAGGGCGATGGCAGCCTGCAGTTGAGCCTGCCCTACGCCGACGCCACCGAGCTGAGCATGGACATCCTGCGCCACGGCGACCAGGTGCGGGTGCTCGAGCCTGCCGATCTCGCCGCGCTGGTGGCCGCACGGCTGCGCCGCGCCGCGCACCAGTACGGCGCAGGCGGCGGCGACGGCAGCGCCGGCCCTTCAGCAATGTAGGCGCTGCGGCTCGCAGCGGATCAGCCGCCGCGCCTGGTTCAGCGCGTAGCTCAGCGCCTCGTGCGCCGACAGCCAGCGATGGCCGCCGGCCAGGCTGTCGTCGCGAAAGGCCTCGCGCGGCGCACCCGCGGTGCCGCGCACGCGGTTGACCACCAGCGCGGCGATGTAGCCTTGGCCGCGCGGCGCTTCGAGCGCACCGGCGTAGATGCGGTAGTCCCCTTCTGCGCGTTCGTCGAAGATCACGGTGTGTGCTCCTGGCGGCGGGCCCATCGCGCCGCCGTGGCGCCGATGATGCGCGCAACACGCGCTGCGAAACATCCACCGGAAGGGGGAAACCGGACCCGGCCGAGCCGGATCAGGCGCCCAGCCAATGGTCGGCGAAAGCCGCCAGATCCTGGTGCGTGGAGCGCGCCAGGCGCAACTCGTCGCCGACGTTGGGGCTGCCGTTGGGCGCGCGCAGCACCAGCGCGGTATGCACTTCGGTGGGCATGCCGCGCATGTAGGCGATGTAGTCGTCGACGAAGGCCACCGGGCGCAGCGCGGCGATGGCGTCGGCCTTGGGGCTGCGTTCGCCCTCCGCATGGCCGGTGGCGACGACGCGGCGGATCGGAAAACCCAGCGCCCTCAGGTTGCGCTGGCGCGCCAGGCGGAAGCGTTCTTCCAGCGCGGTCACGCACACCAGCTCGTAGCCGGCGTCGTGCAGCCGGTGGCAGGCCTGCACCGCCCCGGCGATGGCCGGCAGGTTCTCCCACAGCTCGACGCGCTCGAACTGCGCGCGCAGCGCCAGCCGCTGCTCGGCTTCGACGCGGCCGACCTCCCAGCGGTCCATGGGCCAATAGGCGTGCGGGTCGCGTTCGCCGGGCCGCACGCCGAACGCGTGCTCCCAGGCGCGCGCGTAACCGACGTGCAGGTCGACGAGCACGCCGTCGGCGTCGAGGGCAAGGATCGGTCGGGCCATGGCGGAACTGTATCGGCTTGGCCGGCGCCAGGCCCGGACCCATTGCACACGGCCCCGGCCACAGTGTGGCGCCGCGGTGCCAGCCGGCGCTGCGAATCGGTTTGCGGAGCGATCCGCGAACCGGCCGGCGGGTGTCAGTCGGCGAACTTCGGCGCGCGCTGTTGCAGCCGCGCGCTCACCGCCTCCACCTGCTCGGGCGCACCGATCAGCGCGGCCTGTTCGCGGCTTTCGGCCAGCAGGAGGTCCTTGGCATCGGCGTGCGCCGCCATGTCCAGCAGCCGCTTGGCGGCGCGCATCGCCTGCGGCGGCCGGGACGCGATCTCGCGCGCCAGCGCCAGCGCCTCGGCGCGGGGGTCGGCGCACAGCCGCGTCGCCAGGCCCAGGCGCAGCGCCTCGGCGCCGTCGAAGACGCGGCCGGTATAGACCAGCTCGCGCGCGACATCGTCGCGCACCAGGCCGCGCAGCAGCACCATGCCGCCCATGTCGGGCACCAGACCCCAGTGGATCTCCATGACCGACAGCCGCGCGTCGGCGGCCACCAGGCGCAGGTCGGCCGCCAGCATCAGCTGCAAGCCGCCGCCGTAAGCGGCACCGTGCACCGCGGCGATCACCGGCACCGGCAACTCGCGCCACACCCACACCGCCTGCTGCGGCGGGTTGGCACCGCCGGGCGTGCGCTGGCCTTGCAGCAGCCGCTGCGCGCCGCCGCCGCCCGCGGCCATCTGGGCGAAGTTGGCGGTGTCCAGCCCGGCGCAAAAGGCGCGGCCTTCGCCGGACAGCACCACCGCGCGCAGGCCGGGCAGGGTCTTCAGCTGCTCGCCGCTGCGGCGCAGCGCCTCGAACAGGGCGTCGTCCAGCGCGTTCATCTTGTCGGCGCGCGCCAGGCGCACATCGGCCACGCCGTCGTGAAGCTCGATCCGGATGCGCTCGTCCATCGTTCGAACCCCTTTCGTCATCGGGTCGCTGCGCCGGCCGCGCCGCGCGCGGCGACCAGCCGGTCCAAGCCGGCGAGCAGCCGCGCAAGGTCGATCGGCTTGGTCCAGTAGTCGTCGAAGCCGGCGGCGCGCGCCTGCGCGATCGCCTCGGGCATCGCATTGGCTGACAACGCGATCGCCGCACGGGGCGGCGCCTGCTCGCGCAAGCGGCGCAGCAGCTCGAAGCCGTCCATGTCCGGCAGATGCAGGTCGACCAGCACCAGTTCGGGCCGCAGCTGCCGCGCGGCCTCGACGCCGCTGCCGCCGTCGGCCGCCACATGCAGCGCGATCGCCGGGCGCAGCGCGCACAGCTCGCGCATCACCAGCACGTTGACCGCGTTGTCCTCGATGTACAGCACCGCCACGCGCTCGTCCGCCGCCGCGGCGCCATGGGCCGGCGCGGCCGGCGCGGCCGGCGCGGCCGCCGCGGCCGCGGTGGGCGCGGCGTGGGCGGCCTCGGCCTCGCAGGCCGGCGGCGCCTGCGGCAACCAGACGCGAAATTCGCTGCCGGCGCCAAGCGCGCTTTGCAGCTGCAGCCGCCCGCCCATCACCTGCACCAGATGGTGCACGGTGACCAGGCCGATGCCGCGGCCCTCGATGCCCTCGCGTTCGGCGCCCAGGCGGTTGAAGGGCTCGTACAGGTGCGCCTGCTGCTCGGCGCTCAGGCCGCGGCCGGTGTCGCGCACCGCCAGCTGCCAGCCCGGCACGCCGTCCACCACCAGCCGGTGCGTGCGCAGGCTCACGCTGCCGCCGCGGCGGTTGTATTTGATCGCATTGCTGATCAGGTTGCTCAGCACCTGGCGCAGCCGGCGCGCATCGGCCAGCACGCACGCGTCGCCGGGCGCGACGCGCAGCGTCAGCCCGTGTTCGGCCGCCGCCGGCTCCAGCCATTGCCGCACCTCGTCGACCGCCTCGTCCAGCGCCACCGGCTGCAGCGCCAGCGGCAGCGAGCCGGCCTCGACTGCGCTCAGATCGAGCACCTCGTCGATCAGCGCCAGCAGATGCGTGCCGGCGGAGCGGATGCGCTGCAGCCGCTCGCGCCGCAGCGCATCGGCGCGGCCGTGCGCTGCGGCTTGCGCGTCGTGCTCGAGCAGCTGGGCAAAGCCGAGCATCGCATTCAGCGGCGTGCGCAGCTCATGGCTCATGCGCGCCAGGAACTGCGACTTGGCACGGCTGGCGCGCTCGGCCGCCTCGGCGTCGCGCAGCGCGGCTTCGGCCACCTTGCGCTGCGTGATGTCCCAATTCAACCCGACCATGCGCACCGCCTTGCCGTCGGCATCGCGCAGCGCGTGGCCGGTGCTGGCCAGCCAGTGCGACGAGCCGTCGGCCCAGCGCACCTCGAACTCGAACGCGTAGGGTTCGCCGTCGGCCAGGTGGCGCTCGATGCGCCGCCAGCGCTCGGCCAGCGCCTGCGGCGACAGCAACGCGGTGTCGATCTGGCGCGGCGTGCGCGCGTCGTCGGGCCGCAGGCCGCGCAGCCGGTACATCTGTTCTTCCCAGATGACGGTGTCGGTCTGCACGTCGCGGTCCCAGATGCCGACGCCGGCGATCTCGGTGGCCAGCTTCAGCCGGTGTTCGTGCGCCCGCAGCTGCGCCTGCAGCGCGCGCTGCTGCGTCAGGTCCAGATAGATGCCCTGGTGCACAACGCACCCGCCGCGCTGCTCGAAGTGGCTGCGGCACATCACCCAGCGCACCGCACCGTCGGGCCGCACGACGCGAAATTCGGTCTCGAAGTCGCTGCCGCCACCCTGGCGCGTGAGCAGCGCCTCGCACAGCACCCGCTGGCAATCGTCGGGGTGCACGATCTGGTGCAGCCACTGGTCCAGCGACGGCGCCGGCTGCCCCGGCGGCAAGCCGCAGATGCGCCGCATCTGCGCATTCCACTCGACCTTGGCGGGCGCGCCATCGGTGCCTTCGTCGATGCTCCACACGCCCACGCCGGCGGCGTCGGACACCAGCTGGATGCGCTGCGCCAGCGCCTGCTCGCGCTCGCGCGCAGCGATCTGCTCGCTCTGGTCCAGCGACACACCCGCCAGCGCCACCACGCGGCCCGTGGTGTCGCGCTCGGTCACCCGCCGCGTCAGCAGGTGGCGCCAGCTGCCGTCCGGGTTGCGGTAGCGCGCCTCGACGTCGACCACGTCCTGGCCGGCGATCGCCTGCTCGGCCGCGCGCTGCACCGCGTGCAGGTCGTCGGGGTGCGCCAGCGCGCGCATCACGTCCAGGTCCACCCCCTCGGGCCGGGGCCGCAGCCCGGCGATGCGGTAGCCCACGTCGTTGTAGTGGATGCGCCGGCGCGGCAGGTCGATGCGCCACACCGACACCATCGCCAGGTCCAGCGCGCGCGCCAGCTCGGCACTGACCGCCTGCTGTGCGCGCACGCGCTCGGCACCCTCGGTGTCGTCGATCAGCACGCCGAGCATGGTTTCGGGCTGGCCGCCGGCGCCGTTGCGCACCTCGGTCAGCGCATGCAGGTCGCGCAGGCGGCCGTCGGGCAGCACCAGCCGGTAGCGCACCTCGTAGCGCCCGGCGCGCTGCGCCGAGCGGCGATGGTGTTCGATCAGCCGCGCGCGGTCGTCGGGGTGCACGCGCTGCACCGCCTGCTCGAACGGCGGCGGCTGCAGCGCCGGCGGCAGGCCCAGCAGCACGAACATGTGCTTGTCCCACCAGTCGCGCCCGCCGCCGATCGCACGCTCGAAAAAACCCATGCGCCCGAAGCCCTGCACCAGCGCCAGCTTGTCCTGGGCATCGCGCCAACCGCCGCGCGTGCCCGCGGCGAAGCGCGCGCGCGGCGTCAGCCACAGCAGCCAACCCTGCGGCAGCGCCACGGCGCGGTAGTCCAGCGCCCAGCCCGCGGCGTGCAGCACCCCGGCGTCCAGCCCATCGCCGAGGCCGGCCAGCGCGCGCACCGCCTGCTGCCAGTCGGGCTCGGCCAGCCCCACGTCCAGCGACCACTCGAGCGCGGCGCGGTTCAAGCCCCACCGCGCCTGCCCTGCGTCATGCCACAGCCGCAGCGCCGCGCAAGGCGCGTGCTGCCAGAGTGCGTCGATCTCGCTCATCGTCGGTTGCTGCGCTGCCGATTCCCGTCGGCCGCGATTATGGGAGGCAGTTGCCGGGCGGCGCGACGCGGCCCGCGCCGCTGGCCGGCGCGGCCGGCGCTTGCCGAGCACGCGCCGCTGCGGCCGCGCGCGGCGTTCATCGCGCGTTCAGCCTGCCGCGCTCATGCTCGGGCCATGTCGCACCCTGCCGGCTCCAGCTCGACGCCGAAGCGCCGCACGCGGCGCCGCGCGCGCTGGCCCGCTGCGCCCGCCTGCGGGCTCGCCGCGCTGCTCGCGTTCGGCGCCGCGGGTGCTGGCGCCGGCGGCGACAACGAGCAGGACCGCGTGCGCGATGCCGTACGCTCGGGCGAGGTGATGTCCTTCGACGTGCTGCGCCAGCGCCTGCTGAAGAGCCACCCGGGCGAAGTGCTCGAACTCGAACTCGAGCGCGACCGCGAGCAAGGCCGCTGGATCTACGAGATCAAGCTGCTGCAGCCCGACGGGCGCATCGTCAAGCTCGAGCTCGACGCGCGCAGCGGCGACGTGCTGCGCGAGCGCCGCGGCCGCACGCGCTGAACGGCGTGTCAAGATCGCTGCCGATGCGTGTGCTGCTGGTCGAGGACGAACCCACCCTGCGGGCCCAGCTGCGGCTGGCGCTGCAGGGCGCGGGCTATGCCGTCGACGAAGCCGACAACGGCCGCGACGCCCTGCACCTGGGCCAGACCGAACCCTTCGATGCGGTGGTGCTCGACCTCGGACTGCCGCAGCTCGACGGGCTGAGCGTGCTGCAGCGCTGGCGCGCCGGCGGCCTGGCCACGCCGGTGCTGATCCTCACCGCGCGCGACAGCTGGACCGACAAGGTCGCCGGCATCGACGCCGGCGCCGACGACTATCTCGCCAAGCCCTTTCACGTCGAAGAGCTGCTGGCGCGGCTGCGCGCGCTGATCCGCCGCGCGCACGGCATCGCCTCGCCGCTGCTGCGCTGCGGCGCGGTCACGCTGGACACGCGCAGCGGGCGCGTCGACGCGGCCGGCCAGGCCGTGGCGCTGACGGCGCACGAATACCGGCTGCTCGCCTACCTGATGCACCGGCCGGGCAAGGTGGTGTCGCGCACCGAGCTGACCGAACACCTGTACGCGCAGGACTTCGACCGCGACTCCAACACGATCGAGGTCTTCATCGGGCGGCTGCGCCGCAAGCTGCCGGCGCTCGCGATCGAGACCGTGCGCGGGCTGGGCTACCGGCTCGATGGTGCGCAGTGAACCGCGCGTGAGTGCCGGGTGAGCGTGTCGTGAGCCGCGCATCGCGCCAGCCGCTGTCGCTGCGCTGGCGGCTGTTGCTGGCCACCGCGGTGGCGGTGGCGCTGGCGGCGCTGGCGGCCGGGTGGGCCTTGTCGGCGCTGTTCCGCGACCATGCCGAGCGCCAGTTCGCCGACGCGCTGGTGGCGCAGCTCGACCAGGTCACGGCACGCCTGGAGCTCGACGCGCAGGGCGCGCCCGCGATCGACGCCGCGGGCTTGAGCGACCCGCGCTGGTCCCGGCCCTATTCCGGCTTGTACTGGCAGCTGGACCGCGTCGACAGCAGCGGCACGCACCGCGCGCAGCTGCGCTCGCGTTCGCTGTGGGACGCGGAGCTGGCGGTGCCGAGCGATGCCCTCGCCCAAAGCCAGCTGCACCGCCACCGCATCGTCGGCCCGGGCGGCGCGGCGCTGCTGGTGGTGGAGCGCACAGTGCAGCTCGGCAGCGGCGCCGCCGCCAGCTGGCGCGTGCTGGTCGCCGGCGACACCGCGCCGATGCGCGCGGCCATCGACGGCTTCGAGCGCACGCTCGCGCTGTCGCTGGCCGGGTTGACGCTGCTGCTGGTGGCCGCGGCGCTGGCGCAGGTGGCGATCGGCCTGGCGCCGCTGCGCGCGCTGCGCGCGGCGCTGCAGCAACTGCACGCCGGGCGCAGCACGCGGCTGCAAGGGCGCTTTCCGGCGGAGGTGCAGCCGCTGGTCGACGATTTCAACGCGGTGCTGCAGCGTGCGCAGCAGGGGATGGAGCGCTCGCGCAGCCACGCCGGCAACCTGGCGCATGCGATCAAGACGCCGCTGGCGGTGATGGCGCAGGCGGCGCAGGCGGCGCAGGCGGCGCAGGCCGCCGCAGGCGGCGGCAGCACTGTGGCGCTGGCGCGCACGGTGGCCGAACAGGTGCAGCTGGCGCGGCGCCAGGTCGACCACCATCTGGCGCGCGCGCGCGCCGCCGGCGCACTGGGCCTGCCCGGCGTGCGCACCGAGCTCGGCCCCCTGGCCGACACGCTGGTCAAGGTGATGGTGCGGCTGCATGCGGCGCGCGAGCTGCGCATCAGCACCCACATCCCGGCCGGCCTGGCGCTGGGCAGCGAGTCGCAGGACGCGCAGGAGATGGTCGGCAACCTGCTCGACAACGCCTGCAAGTGGGCCCGCCGCCAGGTGCGGATATCGGCCGCGGCCCACGACAGCGGCGGCCGGCGCACGGTGGCCGTGGTGATCGAGGACGACGGGCCGGGCATCGATGCGCTGTCGCGCGAACATGCGCTGCAGCGCGGCGCGCGGCTGGACGAGTCGGTGCCCGGCAGCGGCCTCGGGCTGGCGATCGTGCGCGACCTGGCCGCCCTGTACGAGGGCTCGCTCACCCTCGACACCTCGCCCCTGGGCGGCTTGCGCGCCGCGCTGCGGCTGCCGCGCGGCGGCGACGGTTGAAGCGGCTTCGTGGCCATGACGCAGGCGGCGGATTTCAGTTCACGGCGCAAAGCGGCCGAAGGCCGCTTTGCGCCGCAAGGCGCCACAGCCGACCCGTTGCCTGTGAACGCAGGCCGGCGTCAGACCTCGGCGACGAACTTTGGCCAGGTGCTGGCGACGTAGTGCACGAAGGCAGGCCCCAGGCCCTCGGCCTGCAGATGGGCACGGCTGACCGGTCGCTCCATGCAACGAAACCCCGGATCGGCCAGCGCGCGGCGCGCGAAATCGTGATGCAGCATCGCGGCGCGCCCGATGAACACGAAGTCGGCACCGGCGTCCAGGCAGCGCTGCGCGGTGGCGGCGTCCATGATCTTGCCGGCCACGCCCAGCCGCGTGCGCCCGCGCGGCAGCGCCGCGAAGTGCTCGATCAAGGGCCGTGCCGCAAAAGCCGGATCCTGCGGCGCCTTGAAGCAGTCCCACAGCGACATGTCCAGGTAGTCGAGCTGGCCGTGCTCGAGCACCTGCCGCGCCAGCGTCAGCGCTTCGCCGATGCGGATGCCGAAGCGCTCGGGCGACAGCCGAAGACCCAGCTGAAAGCCGGGCGCCGTGGCGGCGCGGATGGCGTCGATCGACTCGAACACGACGCGGCAGCGGTTGTCGAAGCTGCCGCCATAGCGGTCGCTGCGCTGGTTGTGTGCGCCGTCCAGGAACTGCGCCAGCAGGTAACCGTGCGCGCCGTGCAATTCCACGCCGTCGAAGCCGGCAAGTTCGGCGCGCCGCGCCGCGGCGGCGAAGTCGCGCACCAGCTGTTCGACCTCGGCGGTGCGCAGTGCGCGTGCGCCGGCTTCGGCGTCGTCCCAGGGTGCGACCGCCGGCTGGCCCGTGAGCGCGGGGTCGGCGCGGAGGCCCGAATGCTGCAGTTGCACGCTGCACACGCTGCCGGCAGCGTGAAGGCCCTGCGCCAGCCGCGTCAGGCCCGGCAGATGCAGGTCGGACCAAACGCCCAGCTGCCCCGGAAAACCCTGGCCATTGGCCTGCACGTGCGCGGCACAGGTCATGACCATGCCGAAGCCGCCATGGGCGCGCATCGTCAGCCAGCGGTATTCGTCTTCGCCCAACGTGCCATCGGCATGGCTTTGCCAGTTGGTCAGCGGGGCCAGCGCGAGGCGATGCGCCCATCTCGGGCCGCGCGGCAGTTGCAAGGGTTCGGCAAGACGCGTCATCGCCGCATTGTCGGCGCGCGGCTCAGGTGGCGGCGATGGCGCCGCGGCGCAGCTGGTCGCGCTCCAGGCTTTCGAACAGCGCCTTGAAGTTGCCTTCGCCGAAGCCCTCGTCGCCCTTGCGCTGGATGAACTCGAAGAACACCGGCCCCAGCAGCGGCTCGCTGAAGATCTGCAGCAGCAGGCGCGGCTTGCCGCCTTGCGTGCTGCCGTCGAGCAGGATGCCGCGTGTTTGCAGTTCGCCCACCGGCTCGCCGTGGCCGGGCAGCCGCTGCGCGAGCATCTCGTAGTACACGTCGTTGGGTGCGCTCAGCAGCGGCACGCCGGCCATCTGCAGGGCGTCGATGCTGGCGCAGATGTCGTCGCTGAGCAGCGCGATGTGCTGGATGCCCTCGCCGTTGAACTGCATCAGGAATTCCTCGATCTGCCCGCCGCCTTGTTTGGCCTCTTCGTTCAGCGGGATGCGGATCAGGCCGTCGGGTGCGGTCATCGCGCGGCTGGTCAGCCCCGTGTACTCGCCCTGGATGTCGAAGCAGCGGATCTCGCGGAAGTTGAACAGCCGCTCGTAGAACGCGCCCCAGTAGGCCATGCGGCCGCGGTACACGTTGTGCGTGAGGTGGTCGATCGTGCGAAAGCCGTGGCCGCGCGGATGGCGCTCGGTGCCGGCGATCCATTCGAAGTCGATGTCGTAGATGCTCTTGCCGTCGTCGAAGCGGTCGATCAGGTACAGCGGTGCGCCGCCGATGCCCTTGACCGCCGGCAGCTTCAGCTCCATCGGCCCGGTGGGCACGTCCACCGGCTGCGCGCCCAGTTCCAGCGCGCGCTGGTAGGCCTGGTGCGAATCGCGCACGCGAAAGGCCAGTGCGCAGGCGCTGGGCCCGTGCTCGGCGGCGAAGTAGCCGGCCAGGCTCCTGGGCTCGCGGTTGACGATGAAGTTGATGTCGCCCTGGCGGTACAGCACCACGTCCTTGCTGCGGTGCCGCGCCACCAGCGTGAAGCCCATCTTCTCGAACAGCGGCTCGAGCAGGCCCGCGGTGGGCGAGGCGAATTCGACGAACTCGAAGCCCATCAAGCCCATCGGGTTGTCGAACAGGTCGGTCATGACGGTCTCCTGGTGGTTTGCCGCGCGGCTTCGGCGATGGCATCGATGCGGCAGGCCGCGCGCAGCGGCGCCTGCACACGATGATGGCAGCCTCGCGCGGCCGCCGCAATCGATGCGCGCGGCCCGCTCAGCCCGGGCGCGGCGGCTCGCCGCCCAGCGCGGCGATCAGCTCGGGCAGCAGCTGCGTCAGCTCGCCGACGAACAGCGCCGCGTCGGCGTCGAAGGGGTCTTCGCCGTCGGCCTTGGCGCCGCCTTCGAGCACGCCGTCGAGCAGCTTGATGCGCTTGAGCGTGAGCGCCTCGGTCAGCACGAAGCTGACGCGCCCGGCCCAGGTCAGCGCCAGCTGCGTGGGCAGCTTGCCCTGGCGGATGTGTTCGCCCAGCTCGTCGATGTCCAGCGTGTGGCGCGCATAACGCACGCTGGCCTTGTCGCTGTCGGGCTGCTTCAACTCGCAGTCGCGGTCGATGCTGAAGCCGGCGGGGGCCTCGCGCGCGGCCAGCCAGCTGGCCATCGCCGTGGCCGGCGCGATCTGCGTGTGCAGCGGCGCCAGCCGCAGCCCGCCGCCGAGCAGTTCGCCCAGCAGCGGCGTCAGCGCGTCGGCGCGCTTGACGCTGGCGGCGTCGACCACCACGAAGCCGGCCTGGGCGTCGACCCACACCCGCGTGTGCGAGCGCTTGGCGAAGGCGCGCGGCAGCAGCTCGTGAACGATGTCTTCCTTCAGCTCGCGCAGCCGCTTGCCGCGCGGGCGCCGTCCGGTGTCGGCCTCGATCTTGTCCAGCCGCTGCTCGAGCACGTCCTTCACCGCCGACGCCGGCACCGGCTTGCGCTCGACGCACAGGTTCAGCAAGGCGTGCCCCGAGAGCTGCTCGAGCAGCGCGCCGTGCGCCTTGCCGCGCGGCTCGACCCAGCCGGCCGATTCGCCCTGGGACGCGCCGCAGGCGACGAAGCGCTGGCGCTGCGCGCGCTCTTCGATGGCCGCACGCTCGGGCGGGTCCCAGGATTCGATGCGCAGAATCAGTGCGTTCTTGAACATGGCCGTGCCGGTCGGAAGGGCGCGCATTGTAGGAGTGGGAACGCTGCGCCACACTGCGCGTCGAACCAACCACCACCGCGGCCACGGCCGCCAGGACACCGACCATGTACAAGACCATCGTGATGGCCTATGACGGCTCGCAGGCGGGGCAGCGCGCGCTGCTGGACTGCCAGGAGATCGCGCAGTGGAGCCGGGCGCAGCTGCACCTGGTGGCGGTGATGCCGCCGCCGGTGGCGCTGATCGCCGGCGAAGCCTGGGCCTACAGCCCCACCGCCGAGAGCGAGGACAAGGCGCACTTCCAGACGGTGCTCGACGAAGGTGTGGCGCGGCTGCGCGCGGCCGGGCTGGACGCCCACGGCGAGGTCGTCACCGGCATCTCGGTCGACGAGATCGTGCGCGTCGCGCAGCGCGTGCAGGCCAACCTGATCATCGTCGGCCACAAGCACCTGCACAGCTGGGCCGAACGCTGGTGGCGCGGCTCGGTGTCCAAGACCCTGATCGAGATCTCGCCGTGCAGCGTGCTGGTGGTGATCACGCCCTGATCTGCACCGTCGGCCACTCGAACCGCAGCCTGGCTGCGCTGGCCGCGCTGCTGCAGGCGGCCGAGGTGCGCCAACTCGCCGACATCCGCAGCGTCGCGCGTTCGCGCCACAACCCGCAGTTCAACGCCGACGTGATCGCCGAGGGCTTGCGCCCGTATGGCATCGGCTATGTGCGCATCGAAGAACTCGGCGGCCTGCGCGGCAGGTCGAAGACGGTGCTGCCCGAGGTCAACGCCTTCTGGACCCACCCCAGCTTCCACAACTATGCGGACTACGCGTTGACGGCGCCGTTTCGCGCCGGGCTGCAGCGCCTGCTGGCGCTGGCCGGCGCGCAGCGCACGGCGATCATGTGCGCCGAAGCGTTGTGGTGGCGTTGCCACCGGCGCATCGTCGCCGACTACCTGCTGCACGAAGGCCGCGAGGTGCGCCACCTGATGGCCGACGGCCGCAGCGAGCCGGCGCGCATGAACGACGCCGCCGTGCCGGGGGCCGACGGCCTGCACTACCCGGCGCCGCAGCCGCCGCAGCGGCCCCAGCCCGCGGTTCAGTCGTCGTAGCGCTGCAGCACGTACTCGCCCGGCGCGTCGGCCAGCGCCACCGCCTCGGGGATCGCGCGCGCCGGGCGCTGCGTGCCGCTGCCGTGCTGCAGCAGCCAGCCGTGCCAGGCGCTCCACCACGAGCCGTCGTGCCTGGACGCCCGCGCCTGCCAGGCATCGGCGTCGGGCACCGGGTCGCCGCGGCGGCGCGTGTGCATCGCATAGCGCCGCCCGGCGTGGCCGGGCTCGCTGACGATGCCGGCGTTGTGGCCGCCGCTGGCCAGCACGAAGCACAGCTCGGCTTGCGTCAGGCGGTGCAGCTTGTACACCGAGCGCCACGGCGAGACGTGGTCCTTCTCGGTGCCCACCAGGAAGATCGGCTGCCGGATGTCGGCCAGCGACACCGCCTGGCCCTCGACCGGATAGCGCCCTTCGGCCAGTTCGTTGCGCAGGTAGCAGCGGCGCAGGTATTCGCTGTGCATCGCCGCGGGCATGCGCGTGACGTCGGCGTTCCAGGCCATCAGGTCGTTCGCCCGCATCGGCTCGCCCAGCAGCAGCTCGCGCGTGCGCACCGTCCACACCAGCTCGCGCGAGTGCAGGAACTGGAAGCTGCCGGCCATCTGCCGCCCGGTGAGGAAACCGCGTTCGGCCATCTGGTCCTCGAGCATCGCCACCTGCGACTCGTCGATCAGCACGCCCATCTCGCCGGGCTCGCTGAAGTCGGTCTCGGCCGCCAGCAGCGACACGCTGGCCAGCGGTGCCAGCAGCTCGGCGCGCTGCACCGCTTGCGGCCGCGCCAGCGCCGCCGCGCCGATGGCCAGCAAGGTGCCGCCCAGGCAGTAGCCGCAGGCATGCACACGCTCGCCGGGCAGCAGCCGCGCGATCGCCGCCAGCGGGTCGAACACGCCGAGTTGCAGGTAGTCCTGCATCGCCAGCAGCGCGTCGCCCGCGTCGGGGTTGCGCCAGGAGACGATGAACACGGTGTGCCCCTGCGACACCAGCCAGCGCACGAGGGAGTTGTGCGGCGACAGGTCGAGCACGTAGTACTTCATGATCCACGACGGCACGATGAACACCGGCTCGGCGTGCACCGCGGGCGTGTGCGGCGCGTACTGGATCAGTTCGACCAGCGCGTTGCGGTGCACCACCTTGCCCGGCGTCACCGCCAGGTCCACGCCGGGCCGGTACGGGTGCTCGGGCGGCTGCAGCGGCGGCAGGCCGTGCGCCTGCCGCCAGCGGTCCAGCGTGATCGCCGCGCCGTCGGCGAAGTTGGCGCCGAAGCGCTCGCGCGTGCGCTGCAGCACCTCGGGGTTGGTCAGCGCGAAGTTGGCCGGCGACAGCGTGTCCAGCCACTGGCGCGCGAACAGGCGCGTCACGTCGCGGTGGTGCGCGCTCATGCCGCGCAGCTGCGTGGCGCGCTGCCACCAGGCCTCGGCATCGAGGTAGGCGCGCACCATCGGCGCAAAGGGCCACTGCGCCCAGCCCGGGTGGCGAAAGCGCGCGTCCGCGGCGCCCGGCGCCGGCGCCGCGGACGGCAGCCAGGCCTGCAGGCTGCTTTCGAGCCAGGTCCGTTGTGCATCCAGCGCCAGGCGCAACGACTGCGCCGGCTGGGTCAGCAGGTGCATCGCCCAGTCGGCGTGCGCCAGCAGCAGCGAGATCGGCGACAAGCCGCCGCTCAGCGGCGCCAACGCGGCGTGGAACGCGCCGTCGAAGACGAGCGCGGGGTCGGCGCGCGCCGGTGCGGTGTCCGAAGGTGCAGGCATGGATGCAGTCTGGCCGCGTGCTGCGGCGGTGGTGGTGGTGGTGGCGGCGGCGGCAAGCCTAGCCCAAGACCGCGGCCGCGGCGTTGACATCGGCCAAGGCCGGCGGGCGGGTCGCCCCTTCACGACCGCGCGGCAGGTGCTGCGGCAGGTGCTGCGGCAGGTGCTGCGGCAGGTGGTGCAGCCGGAGGCGCGACGCGCCGTTCGCCGTGCGATCGCCGCGCACGGCGCCGGCGTGCGTCACTCATGGCGCAGCGCCTCGATCGGATCGAGCCGCGCCGCGCGGCGCGCCGGGAAGTAGCCGAAGATCACGCCGATCGCCGCTGAAAACCCCAGCGCCAGCAGGTTGATGCCCAGGTTGAAGCCGAACGGCACCTGCATCAGCCGCGCCAGGCCGACGCTGGCCGCCACCGCCAGCAGCACGCCGGCCACACCGCCCAGCGCGGCCAGCACCACCGCCTCGATCAGGAACTGCAGCAGCACCTCGCGCTCGAGCGCGCCGATGGCCAGCCGGATGCCGATCTCGCGCGT
>CAYZGL010000050.1:0-19835 GCA_964477985.1 uncultured Rubrivivax sp.
GCGGTCATTCTTCGGACATCCATCTGTTGCCTATATTACTGACTGCTGAGTAAGTCGAAGAAGCAAGTCGAAGCAGCAGGCCGAAAAAGCAGGCCGAAAAAGCAGGCCGAAAAAGCAGGCCGCTGCGGCCGCGCGGCGGCTACTTCAGCGATTCGATCAGCGCGACGTATTCGCGCATCGCATCGTCCTTGGACTTGCCCTGCTGCGCGGTCCAGGCGTCGAACTTGGCGCGGGCGATGAAGTCGGTGAAACCCGGGCGCTTGCCTTGCACGTCGCCTTCGCTGGCCTGCTTGTACAGCGCGTAGATGTTCAGCAGCGTGGGGTTGTCGGGTTTTTCCAGCGACTTGCTGTCCTTCACGGCCTGGTCGAACTGCGCTTTGAGGCTGGCCATCGCTGTGGTCTCCAGTGGCTGTGGCGGGGATGCGTAGCGGTCGGCATCTTATGCGCAAGTAGACTGCAGCCATGCCCGCCACCGCCGAGCGCATGAGCCGCGTCGACCACGCCTGGCTGCGCATGGACAGCGACGTCAACCTGATGACGATCGTCGGCGTGTGGCTGCTGCGCCCGGCGCTGAGCCATCGCGCGCTGTGCCGGCGCATCGAGCAGCGGCTGCTGCACTACCCGCGCTTTCGCCAGAAGGTGCTCGCCGACGCGCGCGGTGCGCGCTGGGTCGACGACGAGCGCTTCGCCATCGGCCGCCATGTGCTGCACGAACGCCTCGAGCGCCGCCGCGGCCGCAGCCAGCGCGAGGCGCTGCAGCAGCGCTGCGGCGAGCTGGCGAGCACCCGGCTGGACCCGGCGCATCCGCTGTGGCAGTTCCACCTGATCGAGCGCTACGACGGCGGCAGCGCGGTCATCGTGCGCGTGCACCACTGCATCGGCGACGGCATCGCGTTGACTGCGGTGCTGATGTCGATCACCGACGGCGGCGAACCGCCGCCACGGGCCTTGCCGCGCGACGCCGCGCCGCGCGATGAAGGGCTGGGCGCCAGCGTGCTCGAGCCGCTGCGCGGGCTGGCCGGCAAGGCCGCCGAGCTGTTCGACCAGGGCCTGGCACGCTCGAAGGCCTTTGCCGCGCAGCCGCGTGCCGGGCTGCGCGACCTGGCGCGCAACGCGCGCCGCGCGGCGGCCGACCTCGCGGCGCTGGCGCTGATGGACGACGACGCGCCGACGCCGCTCAAAGGCACGCCGGTCGGGCGCAAGCACGTGGCCTGGGCCGAACCGGTGCCGCTGGACGTGGTCAAGGCGGTGGGCAAGACGCTGCGCGCATCGGTCAACGACGTGCTGCTGGCCTGCGTGGCCGGTGCAATCGGCGGCTATCTGCGCGACATCGGGGTGGACGTGGCCGACAAGGCGGTCCGCGCGGTGGTGCCGGTGAACCTGCGCCCGCTGCACCAGGCGCACCAGCTGGGCAACCAGTTCGGCCTGGTGCCGCTGCTGCTGCCGATCGGCGTGGACGACCCGGTGGAGCGCGTCGCCGCGGTGCACGCACGCATGAGCGAACTGAAGGACAGCTGGCAGCCGCTGCTGGCCTTCGGCGTGCTGGCGCTGGCCGGGCAGCTGAACGAGGCGGGCCAGCGCTCGCTGCTGGACCTGTTCGCGAAGAAGGCCACCGCGGTGATGACCAACGTGCCCGGCCCGCCGCAAGCGCTGCGCCTGTGCGGCGCGACGCTGCGCCAGTGCATCGTGTGGGTGCCGCAGACCGGCAACGTCGCGGTGGGCGTGAGCATCTTCTCCTATGCCGGCGGCGTGCAGTTCGGGCTGATCGCCGATGCCGCGCTGTGCCCCGAGCCGCAGCGCATCGTCGAGCGCTTCGCGCCCGAACTGGACAAGCTGCTGCGGCGCACGCGGAGGCTGCCCCGGGCGGCGCCGGCACCGCCGCACCGGGCACCCGGCTCGGTACCCAGCAAGGCACCGCGCAAGGCACCACGCAAGGCACCACGCAAGGCACCACGCAAGGCACCACGCAAGGCACCGCGGGCGTGATGGCGGCGCCGCAGCTCGAATTCATCCGCCAGCGCCTGCGCGACGCCGGCGCCAAGCCGGTGCACGAGCAGCGCGTGCTGCGCCACTGGCTGCACGCATTGCCGCTCGAGGCCGGGCGCAGGCGCATCGAGCACTTCCTGCCGCTGGCGCTGCGCCGGCAGCTGCCGCCGCTGCTGGCCGAGCTGCAGGCGCTGGCGCAGCTGCATTCGGTGCACGCCGGTGCCGATGGCGCCGAGCGCTGGCTGCTGCGGCTGGCCGATGGCGCGAGCGTGGAAGCCGTGCTGCTGCCGCGCGATGGCCTGTGCGTGTCCACGCAGGTGGGCTGCGCGGTGGGCTGCGTGTTCTGCATGACCGGGCGCGCCGGCTTGCAGCGCAGCTTGAGCAGCGCCGAGATCGTCGCGCAGCTGGTGCTGGCGCGCACGCGGCGCCGCGTCGCCAAGGTGGTGTTCATGGGCATGGGCGAGCCGGCGCACAACCTCGATGCGGTGCTCGAGGCGATCGAGCTGATGGGCACGGCCGGCGGCATCGCGCACAAGAAGCTGGTGCTGTCGACGGTGGGCGATGCGCGCGTGTTCGAGCGGCTGCCGCTGGGCCTTGTGAAGCCGGCACTGGCGCTGTCGCTGCACAGCCTGCAGGCCGAGCGCCGCGCGCAGCTGTTGCCGCGTGCACCGCGCATCGACCCGGCCGAGCTGGTGCTGCGCGCCGAAGCCTACGCCCGGGCCAGCGGCTACCCGCTGCAGTTGCAGTGGACGCTGCTGGGTGGCGTCAACGACGGCGACGACGAGGTCGACGCCTTGGCGCGGCTGCTCGCCGGGCGTTATGCGGTGCTGAACCTGATCCCCTGCAACCGCGTCGGCGGTCTGCCCTGGTCGCGTCCGGCGATGGAGCATGCCGCGGCGATGGCGCGCACGCTGCACCGCCGCGGCGTGCTGACCAAGCTGCGGCGCTCGGCGGCGCAGGACGTGGACGGCGGCTGCGGCCAGCTGCGCGCGCGCGTGCTGCCGATGGTGCCGGTGGCGTGCGCCGTGCCTGCCGCGCCCACCGCGCCTCCTTAGCGCTGCGGCATGTCCTGGGCGGAATAGCCCAGACTGACCGTCGCGTCCTCGGGGATCGGCGGCATGGTGGCGTGCCAGGCCTCCCACGTCTCGCGCATGCGCTGCAGCCGCTCGCCTTCGTAGGGGCCGCGGTTGGCGCGCTCGCGCGCGTCGGCGTCGATGTCGAACAGGTAGTCGTTGCCGTCCACGCGCAGGTACTTCCAGCGCCCTTCGCGGTAGGCGCGCTGGCCGCGGTGGTTCATGCGCCAGTGCAGCGGCCGCTCGAAGCGGTGGCCTGCATCGCGCAGCACCGGCAGCAGCGACACGCCGTCCAGCGGGTAGTCCGGCTGCGCGGCAACACCGGCGGCGGCCAGCATCGTCGCCGACCAGTCCATCGTCACGCAGTGTTGTGCGCTCACGCCGCCCGGGGCGATCGTGCTCGGCCACTGCACGATGTAGGGCACGCGGATGCCGCCTTCGGTCAGGTCCATCTTGCCGCCCACCAGCGGCCAGTTGTCGGAGAAGCGTTCGCCGCCGTTGTCGCTGGTGAACACCACCAGCGTGTCGTCGAGCCGGCCGATGCGCTGCAGCGTGTGCAGCAGCGCGCCGATGCCTTCGTCCATGTGGTGGATCATGCGGCGGTAGGTGTCGATGTTGCCGCCGGCCAGGTGGAACAGGCTGCCTTCGATGCGCGTGCTCAGCTCGCGGTCGTCGCGCGTCTCCCACGGCCAGTGCGGCGCGGTGTAGTGCAGGCTCAGGAAGAACGGCGCATCGTCCTTGGCCACGCGCTGCACCCAGTCGGCGGCGCGCTGGCTGATCAGGTCGGTCAGGTAGCCCTCCTCGGTATGCGCCTGCTCGCCCAGCCACAGGTCGTTGTTGCCCGACGAATCGGCATGGCTGAAGTAGTCGACGCCGCCGCTCATCGGGCCGAAGAATTCCTCGTAGCCCGAACGCAGCGGCCCGAAGTGCGGCGGGAAGCCCAGGTGCCACTTGCCGATCAGCGCGGTGCGGTAGCCGGCCGCCCGCAGCAGCGAGGGCAGCGTCGGGTGCTCGGGCGGCAGGCCCAGCGTGGCGCTGCCGCGGCTTTTGCTGTTGATCGGCTCCTCGGCCGCGCCGCGCAGCCGGTACTGGTAGCGCGCGGTCATCAGCGCGAAGCGCGTGGGCGAACACACCGGCGAGTTGGAGTAGCCCTGCGTGAAGCGCATGCCGGCGGCGGCCATCGCATCGAGCCGCGGCGACACCGCACCGAAATCGGCGTCGCGCCCGCCGTAGCAGCCCAGGTCCGCGTAGCCGAGGTCGTCGGCGACGATGAAGATCAAATTCGGGCGGCGCATCGTTTGTCTCCTTCTCGTGGCCTTCAGTCGACCTTCATGCCGGTGGCCTTGACGATACGACTGTAGCGCGCGGCATGGGCCTGCAGCCGCTGCTCGGCGGCGGGGCCGCTTTCGGCCAGCGCCACGATGTCCAGGCCGGCCAGGCGCGTTTGCAGCTGCGGCGCGGCCAGTGCGGCCTGCATCGCGCTGCGCAGCGTTTGCATCACCGGCTCGGGCGTGGCCGCCGGCACCATCGCCAGGTACAGCACCTCGAACTGCAGCTCCTTCAGCCCCAGCTCGGCCACCGTGGGCACCTGCGGCAGCAGCGGCGAGCGGCCGGCGCCGGTGGTGGCCAGCGCACGCAGCTTGCCGCTGTGGATGTGCTGCAGCATGCCCGGCGTGGCCAGGATGCCGGCCTGCACCTCGCCCGACAGCAGCGCCATCACCGCCGGCGCGTTGCCCTTGTACGGAATGGGCGCGATCTTCGCGCCGGTGTGCTCGCTGAAGATCTCGGCCGCGATGTGGCCGGGGCTGCCGCTGCCGGCAGTGGCGAAGGTGAGGGCCTCGGCCTTGCCCAGCTTGACCAGTTCGGGCAGCGTGGCCGCCTTCACCGCGGGGTTGACGGCGAAGGCCAGGCCCGACGAGGCCAGCACCAGCAGCGGCTTCAAGTCTTTGCTGGCGAAGGGCATGGCCGCGTACAGCGCCGGGTTGACGGTGAAGGTCGAGTCGATCGACACCAGCACGGTGTAGCCGTCGCCGGGCGCCTTGGCCACCTGGTCGGCGCCCAGGTTGCCGGCCGCGCCGGGCTTGTTGTCGACGATGAACGGCTGCTTCAGCTCCTTTTGCATCGCCTCGGCCACGGCGCGGGCCAGGATGTCCAGCGGGCCGCCGGGGGTGAAGTTGACGACGATGCGCACCGGCTTGTTCGGATAAGCCGCCTCGGCGTGGGCCGGCGGTGCCCCGAACGCGATCGCCGCGGCCGCGCAGGCGGCGTAAACAGGGCTGCTGCCCGATCGGATCTTCAATTGACGGTCTCCTTGGTGTCGCGCGCCCGGTGCGCTGGAACGGCAGCGGCCCGCCGCCTTCGAGGTTGGCCGCGCACCCGCCGTTCACGGTACGGACGGCAGGCGGGGCGGCGCCTGGCACTATCCATGATTTGGCGCTTTGATGCAGATCAGGCGGCGGTTTGCCCAGGGGTGACGCGCCGTATCGCGCGACCGGGCCACACCAGCGCCGCCCACCGCGGCCTGATAGCGCGCCTGCGCAGCGCCGCCTACACGTCGAGCGTGTAGACCTCGGCGGCGCGGCGTTCGGCGTGGCTGTGGCCTTGCAGCGCGCGGTCCCACTCGATGCCGTCGGCGCCTTTGGCGGGCACCAGCCCGGCGATCATCTGCGCGGCTTCTTCGGTGCCGGCGTCGAACTCGGCGGCCTGCTCGCGGCTGGCCAGCAGCAAGCGTGCCAGGCGCACGCCGCCCGATTCGATCACCACCAGGTAGCGCGCGCGCTCACGGTGTTGGGTGCGGCGGTGCGGCGCCGGTGATTCACTGCCGAAGGTCTGGCTCATCGCGCGATGCTGCCACGAACCGCGAGACCCCGGCTTCAGCCGTCGCGGCGGTTGATCTCGTCGATCTGGCCGTTCAGCGTCCAGTAGTCGTACAGGTAGCCCAGGCCGAACAGGCCCAGCGTCAGCAGGTAGACGATGGCGGTGAACCACTTGCCCAGGTACAGCCGGTGCACGCCGAACACGCCCAGGAAGGTCAGGAAGATCCAGGCCAGCGAGTAGTTCACGTGCCCGGCCTGGTAGCGAAAGCTCGCCTGCCGGTCCATCGACGGGATCAGGAACAGGTCGATCAGCCAGCCGATGCCCAGCAGCCCGAGCGTGAAGAACCAGATCGTGCCGCTGACCGGGCGGCCGTAGTAGAAGCGGTGCGAGCCGGTGAAGCCGAACACCCACAGCGCGTAGCCGACGAGCTTGGAATGCGTGGCGGTGCTCATGTTCGAAGGCGGTGCTCGGGCATCGGCGCATTGCACCACAAGCGCCGCCGCGCCCGGCCGCCGCGGGCCCGCACCGCGCCGCGCCGCGCGTGCCTTCAGCGCGGCACGTGGAAGGTGGACTTGTCGCGCAGCACGGCGCCGCCGCCGGGGCTGTCTTGCAGCGCGCGCACCTGGAATTCGATCGGCGTGGTCTGGCCGCGCAGCGGCTGCGCGGCCTCGGGCGCGAGCTTCACGCGCGCCACCAGCGTCTCGATGGCGGCCGGCGGCACCGCGAGTTCGGGGGCGTCCAGCTGCAGGCCGTCGATGCCGCCGACCGCGACGCGGTAGTGCTGCGGCGACTCGGTGCGGTTCATCACGCGGATGCGGTAGACGTTCTCGACCACGCCGTCGTCGACGACGCGCGCCAGCGCGGCGCGGTCCTTGATCACCTCGAACTGGAACGGGCTGCGCAGTGCCACGCTCACCGCGAAGGCGACCCCGGCGCCGAGCAGCAGCACACCGTAGATCAGCACGCGCGGGCGCAGCACGCGCCTGAACATCTGCGCGCGGCTCCAGCCGTTGGCCATGCCGTTCTCGGTGGAATAGCGGATCAGCCCCTTCGGGTAGTCCATCTTGTCCATCACGTCGTCGCACACGTCGATGCACGCGGCGCAGGCGATGCACTCGTTTTGCAGGCCGTTGCGGATGTCGATGCCGGTCGGGCACACCTGCACGCACAGCGTGCAGTCGATGCAGTCGCCCTTGCCCTGCGAGGCGGCGCTGGCTTTGCGCGAGCGCGAGCCGCGCGGTTCGCCGCGCGCGGTGTCGTAGGTGATGATCAGCGAGTCCTTGTCGATCAGCGCGCCCTGGAAGCGCGCGTACGGGCAGATGTACTTGCACATCTGCTCGCGCAGGTAGCCGGCGTTGCCGTAGGTGGCGGCGCCGTAGAACAGGATCCAGAACATGTTCCAGCCCGACACGTCCAGGCCCAGCACGTCGTGCGCCAGCTCGCGGATCGGCGTGAAGTAGCCGACGAAACTGAAGCCGGTGAACAGCGCGATCGCGATCCACGCCGCCTGCGTGCCGCCCTTGCGCACGATCTTGTTCAGGCCCCACGGCGCGGCGTCCAGCCGCATGCGCGCGATGCGGTCGCCTTCGATCCTGCGCTCCACCCACATGAAGATCTCGGTGTAGACCGTCTGCGGGCAGCTGTAACCGCACCACAGCCGCCCGGCCACCGCGGTGAAGAAGAACAGCGCCAGCGCCGACAGCACCAGCAGCGCGGCCAGGAAGATCAGGTCGTGCGGGTACAGCACCAGGCCGAAGATGTAGAAGCGCTGCGCATCCAGGTCGAACAGGAGCGCCTGGCGGCCGTTCCACTGCAGCCACGGCATGCCGTAGAAGAACAGCTGCGTCAGCCACACGAACACCCAGCGCCAGCCGGCAAACCAGCCCTTGACCGAGCGCGCGTAGATGTCCGGCGCCTTCTGGTACAGCGACACCAGCTGCGCGCTGTCGCCGTCGTCCGCGGCGCCGGCGGCGTTGGGGGCGACAGGGCGGATCGGGATCACGGGGCGGTTCATCGTTTCAGCTCGGGCAGTTTGCTTTCGATCTTGCTCCACTGCTCGGCGTCGGGCAAAGCGGCCTTGGTGCGCGTGATGGGTTTCCACTCGCGCGCCAGCTCGGCGTTCAGCGGGATGAAAGACTGCTGGTCGCCCGGCACGTCCTCCTCGGCGTAGATCGCGTTGACCGGGCATTCGGGCACGCACACCGCGCAGTCGATGCACTCGTCGGGGTCGATGACGAGGAAGTTGGGCCCCTCGCGGAAGGCGTCGACCGGGCACACGTCGACGCAGTCGGTGTATTTGCAGCGGATGCAGGCTTCGGTGACGACGAAGGTCATGGTGCGGATCCCACTTCAGGCGATCGGTCGGCAGGTGGTGTTCAACCGTCGCGGCCGTCGCGCCGCGCGCGCAGCAGCCACGGCGCGAGCACGCCCAGCACGATGGCAAAGGCCGCGCTCCAAGCCGCGCCGGCCAGCGCCAGCGCCAGCGGCTGGCCAGACGGCGCCAGCAGCGGCAGCGCCACGCGCAGCACGGCCGCGGCGGCGGCCAGCGCGTAGGCCGCGGTTTCGGCCGCCGACGCGCGCGCCGGCCGGCCGGTGTGGCTGCGCGCGGTGCGCGTCATCATGCCGATGATCAGCCCGCCGGTGGCGCCCACGCCCAGCGCGTGCACGCCGGCCGAGGCGTCGGCCAGCCCCAGCGAGGCCAGCCCCAGCAGCACGAAGCCCACGGGCAGCCAGGCATAGGCCAGGTGCAGCACCCACAGCATCGGCCGCCCCAGTGCGTGCCAGGGCTGCCAAGACCGCAGGCGCAGCAGATGCAGCGCCGCGGCCAGCGCGCAGGCGGCGGCCATCGCCGGCCCCGGTGCGCCCAGCACCCACAGCGCCAGCGCCAGTGCGCTGGCCGCCAGCGTCGCGGCTTCGTGGCGGCGCGGCGCGGCCAGCCTCAGCCCCGGCACCGCCGATGCGGTGAAGCCTGGAATCGAGCGCCCGGCGACCAGGCACTCGAGCATCACCACCAGCGCCAGCCCGGCGTGCAGCGCTTGCAGCGGCGGCAGGCCGATCGCGCCCAGCACCGCCAGGTGGAATGCCAGGTTGGCCAGTGCCAGCAGCGCGACGATCAGCCCCAGCGGCAGGCTGGGGCGGTGGCGTTCGCGCAACAGGCCTTCGAACAGCAGCGCCGCCACCAGCGGCAGCAGCAGCGCGTCCAGCGCCGCATACAGCGGGTAGGGCGCGCTCACGCCGGCGATGCGCGCGGCCAGCCACAGCAGCGCCAGCACGCCCAGCGCCGCACCGCGCGGCGCGCCGTGGCGGCTCCAGGCCTTGGCCGACGCGGTGAGCATCACGCCGGCGATGGCCGCCGCGGCGAAGCCGAACACCATCTCGTGTGCGTGCCACAGCAGCGGCGCCGGGGCCAGCGGCAGGCCGAGCACGCCTTGGCGTACCGCCAGCCACAGCGGCACCGCGAGCATGCCGAAGGCCGCCGCACCCAGGTAGAACGGGCGAAAACCCAGCCGCAGCACGGGCCAGCCGCGCGGCGTCGGGGGGGCGGCGCGCAAGCGCGCTGGAGCGCTCATCGGACAAAGGCGGCCAAGGGGAAGGGGGTCGACGAAAACATGCGAAGTTGATGCATGTTAATGCTGCGCCGCACTCAAAGCAATAAACTGCGGGCATCTTTCGGGGTCTTGCATGCGTCTGTCCGAGTACACCGACTACACGCTGCGCGTGCTGATGTACTGCGCGGTGCACAGCCAGCGGCTGGTCACGGTGGGCGAACTGGCCGAGCACCATGGCTTGTCGAAGAACCATCTGATGAAGGTGGTCAACGACCTTGCGCGGCGCGGACTGATCGAGACCACGCGCGGGCGCGGCGGCGGGCTGCGCCTGCTGAAGCCGCCCGAGGCCATCCGCATCGGCGACGTGGTGCGCGCGTCGGAGACCGACTTCAGGCTGGTCGAATGTTTCGAGCCGCTGACCAATGCCTGCACGCTGTCGCCCAGCTGCCGCTTGCGCCTGCTGTTCCAAAGCGGGCTGCAGGCCTTCTTCGCCGAGCTGGACGGCGCGACCTTGGCCGACATCGTGTCCGCCCAACCGGCGCCACCCGGGCCACCCGTCCCGCCCGTCGACGCCGGCCCTGGCCGGCGCGCGGTGATCCGCCTGGCCGCCGCACCGCCCCCGCCCTTGCGCTGACCGCCGGCCGAGCCTCTGGCGCGGCCTGTCCTGCCACTGTTCTGCCACTGCTGCCATCGCCGCCGACGCGGCCCCACGCCATGAACCTGACCCAACGGCTGCTGCAGGCGCTGCAAGCGCGCGGCGCCACCGAAGTGTTCGGCATCCCGGGCGACTTCGCGCTGCCGCTGTTCCGCCAGATCGAAGCCGCCGCGCTGCTGCCGCTGCACACCTTGTCGCACGAACCCGGCGTGGGCTTTGCCGCCGATGCGGCGTCGCGCGCACGCGGCGGCCTGGGTGTGGCCGCCGTGACCTACGGCGCCGGCGCCTTCAACCTGGTCAATGCGGTGGCCGGCGCCTACGCCGAACGCGTGCCGCTGGTGGTGCTGTCGGGCGCGCCGGCCGCGCACGAGGCGGCCAGCGGCTTCCTGCTGCACCACCAGGTCAAGACGCTGGATTCGCAGTGGCGGCTGTTCGAGGAGCTGACCATCGACCGCGCGCGGCTGGACGACGCCCGGCAGGCGCCGGCGCAGATCGCGCGCGTGCTCGACGCGGCGCTGACGCATTCGCGCCCGGTGTACCTGGAGATCCCGCGCGACATGCCCGGCGCCGCCTGCGGCGCGGTGCCGGCGCCGGCGCGTTTTACGCCCGACCCGCAGCGCCTGGCCGCCTGCGCCGACGAGCTGCTGGCGCGGCTGGCCGCGGCGCAGCGCCCGGTGCTGATGGCCGGCGTCGAGGTGCGCCGCTACGGCATCGAGGCGCAGGTGGCCGAACTGGCGCGGCGGCTGCGCATTCCGGTGGTCACCAGCTTCATGGGCCGCGGCCTGCTGGCGCACGACGACGTGCCGCTGGTGGGCACCTACCTCGGGCTGGCCGGCGACCCGGCCGTCAGCGACCTGGTGGAAAACTCCGACGCGCTGCTGCTGCTGGGGGTGATCGTGTCGGACACCAACTTCGCGGTATCGGCGCGGCGCATCGACCTGCGCCACGCGATCCACGCGTTCGACGCCGACGTGGCGATGGGCCACCACGTCTACCACCAGCTGCCGATCGGCGCGCTGGTCGACGCGCTGCTGGCGCGGGTGCCCGCCGCCGCGCCGGCGCCGAGGGTGACGCGCGCCGCGAAGCCCGCCGCGGCGCCCATGCCGGCCCGCGCCGCGACCCCGGGCGCCGCGTGGGGCGGCGACGGCGCGCAGCCGGTGCGCCCGCAGCACATCGCCGCGGCGCTGAACGCGCTGCTGCACGAACACGGGCCGATGCCGCTGGCCAGCGACGTCGGCGACTGCCTGTTCACCGCGATGGATGTGATGCCCACCGGGCTGATCGCGCCCGGCTACTACGCGACCATGGGCTACGGCGTGCCGGCCGGCATCGGGTTGCAGGTGGCGACCGCGCAGCGCCCGCTGATCCTGGTCGGCGACGGCGCGTTCCAGATGACCGGCTGGGAGCTGGGCAACGCCGCGCGCTGCGGCTGCGACCCGATCGTGCTGGTGTTCAACAACGCCAGCTGGGAGATGCTGCGCACCTTCGAGCCCGCCGGGCGCTTCAACGACCTGAGCCGCTGGGATTTCGCGTCGATGGCCGCCGGCATGGGCGGCGACGGCCACGTGGTGCACACCTGCGCCGAGCTGCAGTCGGCGCTGCGGCTGGCGCACGCCAAGCGCGGGCGCTTCCAGCTGCTGGACATCCGGCTGGCGCCGGGCGTGCTGTCGCCGACGCTGGAGCGTTTCGTCAAGGCGGTCAAGCGCTTGTCGATGCCTGATCCGCAGTGAACGACGAGCCATGACCACGCGGCGCGGCCTGCATCCTTTTCATCGGTGCCGGTTCACAGCCGCGCCAGCAGCGCGTCGAAGCCCGGGTAGTCGCGCGGCGTGATCGCCACCTTGCGCGCCGCCTTCGGGTGCGGCTCGCCGCGCCGCAGCGCGTCGACGCAGGCCGGCGTGTCGTCGACCCAGCTGCCGCCGACCAGCGTGACGCCGCGCGCGAACAGCGCGTCGGGCAGGCAGCCCAGGCTCGGGCCGACCAGCGCGACATGGCGTGCCCGCGTGCAGCGCGCCAGCATCGCATCGAGCGTGTCGTTCAGCACCAGCGTGCCGGTGGCCAGCACCTTGTCGCACTGGCGCAGCGCATCGGCGTCGAGCGTGACGCGCCAGCCCTCGTGCTCGGCGGCCAGGTGGGTGCCGAGTTCGACCACCGTCAGCCGCGCCCCGCTGGCCAGCACGCGCGGGATCAACGGTGTGAACAGCCCGACCATGCCGACCGCCTCGCCCCGGCGCGGGCGCAGGCCGCCCAGCGAGTCGGCGCTGTCGTTCGCGCGCCAGCCGGCGCGGCGGTACAGGCAGCGGCTCAACGCGTTGGCCGCGGCCAGGCCCAGCGTGCGCTGCGCCGCATCGGGCGCGGCCAAGCGCCGCGCCAGGCTCAGCGCATCGGCGCCGGCCAGGCCCGATGCCGCCTGCGGCGCGCGCAGCCGCGCCAGCGTGTCGCCGAGCAGCACGTAGCTCAGGCCCAGCGAGCCGTCGTCCAGCTCGAGCGCGCAGAACTCGCCGCGCGGCGCATCGCTTGCCGGCTGCGGCGGCAGGTGCAGCGCACGCACCCGCGGCAGCGCGCCGCAGCGCGCGAAGCGTTCGAGTTGCGCCAGCAGCTCGAGCGCGAAGCCCATGCGATGGCCGGCGCCTTCAGTTTGCGCCGCGGCGCCGCGCCATGTCGCCGGCAGCGGCCGCCAGCGCCGGGCCGTCCAGGCACAGCGCCGCCGCCGGAAAGATCAACTCGTCCTCGGCGGCCTGGTGCCAGTCGTGCAGCCGCGCAAAACGTTCGAGCAGCCCTTCGTCGTCCGGCGCGAAGGCCTGCCAGCGGCCCGCCGCCACCGGCTGCAGCACGGCGCGCACCAGCGTCCACAGCTCGGCCATCTCGAGGTGCTCGCGCTGCAGCCGGTAGATGGTCTGCACGTGCTGGCCGGCGGCCAGCAGCGGCGGAAACACGTGGCGCTCCTCGTCTTCGTGGTGCGCGGGTGCGGCCTGGTCGAAGAAGGGCAGGATCTCGCGCGCCGCGTCGAGCGCCTGCGCATCGCAGCCCATCGCCGCCAGGTGCAGGCGCAGCCATTGCAGCAGCCGCAGCATGCGCTGCAACTGCTCGTGGCATTCGCCCAGCACGTCGAAAGGCAGTTCCGCCATCGTTTGCCTGCAACCCCTTCTAAAAGCGCGCGCGCAGCGACAGCCGGCCGGTGCGCGGTGGCTCGGCGTAGGTGAACAGCGGCGATTTGTCCGACAGCCGGGTGTTGTTCAGGTTCTCCACGCCGATGCCCACGTCGACGTTCGGCGTCACCAGCCACTGCGCCTGCGCGCTGAGCAGGGTCAGCGTGGGCACCGGCTGCGGCGGCTGGCCGACCACCGAGGTGGCCAGCAACTGGCCGCGCGACGAGGTCAGCAGCACGCCGGCGGTCCAGGGCCCGCGCGCCCAGTCCAGCCGCGCGCCGTACGAGTGGCGCGGGCGCTTTTCCAGGCGCTGGCCGTCGCCGTCGATGGCGGTCAGATACTGGTAGTTCAGCGTCGTCCAGAAGCCGCCGCCCAGCACGGCGCGCACCGAGGCTTCGGCGCCGCGCATGGTGGCCTCGTCGATGTTCTCGAACACGTAGTGGTTGCGCCCGGCGACGACGGCGAACAGCCTGGGCACGATCAGGCCGTCGACCTGGTTGTGGAACAGCGTCAGCATCGCCGAGGCCTGCGGGCTGGACCAGCCGGCGGCCAGCTCGAAGGAATCGTTGGTCTCGGGCTGCAAGTCGGGGTTGCCGTGGTAGGTGAAGGGCCCCTCGTCCTCGACATAACCCGGCGAGATCTGCTTCAGGTTGGGCGCCTTGAAGCCGTGGCCATAGCCGCCCTTGAGCGTCCACTGCGGCGCCGGCTGCCACACCGCGTACAGCCGCGGGCTCCATTCGCCGCCGAACATGTCCTGGTGGTCGTAGCGCAGCCCCGCGGTCAGCATCAGCGCCGGGTTCAGCGAGATTTCGTCCTGCAGGTACAGCGCCTGGTGCACGGCATCGGCCGAGCCGCCGGGCAGGCCTTCGTTGTCCAGTTGTTCGTCGCGCCGCTCGAAGCCGGCGGTCAGCCGCTGGCGCGGCGTGGCCGTCATCGTCGCGTTGCCCTCGAACACGCGGTCGACCAGTTTTTGCGGGCGCAGCGCCGCCACGCCGTTGCTGCGCGTGTTGTTCATCTGCAGCGTGCTTTCGTACACGCGCAGCAGGCTGCTGACCTCGAGCGGCCCGCTCCAGTCGGCGGCCCAGCCCAGCGACGCATGGCTGCGGTCGATGTCGGTGACCGACTCGTAGTAGCGCTTGCGCCCGCCGCGTTCGCGCGCGTTGGCCCAGCGGTCTTCGCGGCCGAACCAGTACTCGGCGCTCACCCCATGGCCGGGGGCGGGCAGCCAGCCCAGCTGCAGCAGCGCGTCGCGCTTTTCGCGTTCCTCGATCTCGGTGATGCGCCGGTCGGCAACGGAGTCCACCGGGTCGAGGCGCACGTCGGACACCACGGCGCTCAAGCGCCACTGCGCCGACAGCGGCCCGGCCAGCCGCGCCGCCGCACGCTGGCCGTCGCCGCCGCGCGAGCCGGCGGCCTGGCGGCCTTCGAGCAGCGCCGAGCCGGCCCAGGCGCCGCCCGGCTCGCGCAGGATGACGTTGATCACGCCGCCCAGCGCCTCGGAGCCGTACAGCACCGACATCGGCCCGCGGATGACCTCGATGCGCTCGATGCCCTCCATCGGGATCCAGTCGTACTGGAAGTCGGAGTGGCCGATGACGCCGTCGCTGGCCGAGATGCGCTTGCCGTTGACCAGCGTCAGCACGTGGCGGCCTTCCATGCCGCGCACGGCCAGGCCGCGGCGCCCGCCGATGGTGCGGCTTTGGATGGAGATGCCGGATTCGCCGAGCAAGGCCTGGAACACGTTGTCGGCGCCGCGCTGCTCGATCTGCTCGCGCGTGACCGCGTCCATCGACGCCGGGGCGTCGATCAGCGGCATCGGGTGGCGCGTGGCGGTGACGACCACCGGCTGCGGCTGCAGGGTGTCGGCCGGTTCCACGTTGGCCTTCGCCGCGACCGCGCCGCCGGCGAGCACACCCAGCAGCGCGCAGCGCGCCCATGGCCACGCTTGCCACGGTTGCGACGCTTGCGCCGGATCAAGATTCACTGGCAAAACCCCCATCCGTGCAGGTTGCTCGCTTTGGTCTTCGCAGGCATTGACATGGTTCGCCTTTTGATGCGGCGGCGCGACGACACGTGGCCGACTTGAACCAGTTCAAGGACGGACCTCGCACGCGATCCGACGATGCGCGCACCAGAAGAATCCTCACTGCCAGGAAGGCTGATTGCCATGAAATACCTTGCACCGATGCCATTCGCCGCCGCGTTGCTGTTGGCGGCCGCGCCGCTTTGGAGCAGCGCGCAAGACGCCACGACGAAGGAGGCCGAGAAGGACGCCGCCGGTCACATGACGCCGGCCGAGATGCAATACCAGGCCGCCGGCTCGCCGCTGGCCGGCGAGAAGATGCACCCGGCGTCGCACCCGAAGGCGCCGCCGATGACGCAAGCCGAGTTCGACAAGGCGCGGCAGATCTACTTCGAGCGCTGCGCCGGCTGCCACGGCGTGCTGCGCAAGGGCGCCACCGGCAAGCCGCTGACGCCGGACATCACCGCGGAGAAGGGCACCGAATACCTGAAGGTGTTCATCGCCTACGGTTCGCCGGCCGGCATGCCCAACTGGCTGACCTCGGGCGAGATGGACGAGAAGACTGTCGACCTGATGGCGCGCTACATCCAGCACGACCCTCCGACACCGCCGGAGTGGGGCCTGAAGGACATGAAGTCGACGTGGCGCGTGATCGTGCCGCCGGAAAAGCGTCCGACGAAGAAGATGAACAACTTCAACATCGACAACATCTTCTCGACCACGCTGCGCGACAGCGGCGAGGTGGCGCTGATCGATGGTGACACCAAGCAGATCATCAACATCGTCAAGACCGGCTACGCGGTGCACATCAGCCGCGTGTCGGCGTCGGGCCGTTACCTGTTCGTGATCGGCCGCGACGGCAAGATCAACATGATCGACCTGTGGATGGAAAAGCCCGACAACGTGGCCGAGATCCGCATCGGGCTGGAAGCGCGCTCGGTCGAGACCGCCAAGGCCAAGGGCTACGAGGACAAACTGGTGATTGCCGGCGCCTACTGGCCGCCGCAGTACGTGATCATGCGCGGCGACACGCTCGAGCCGCTGAAGATCGTCGCCACGCGCGGCATGGTCGTCGGTACGCAGGAATACCACCCCGAGCCGCGTGTGGCCTCGATCCTGGGCTCGCACTACAAGCCGGAATTCATCGTGAACGTGAAGGAAACCGGCAAGACCATGCTGGTCGACTACTCTGATTTGAACTCGCTGAAGACCACCGAGATCGAGTCGGCGCCGTTCCTGCACGACGGCGGACTGGACGCGTCCAAGCGCTACTTCATGGTGGCGGCCAACAACAGCAACAAGATCGCGGCGATCGACACCAAGGACGGCAAGCTCGCCGGGCTGGTCGAAGTCGGCAAGATCCCGCACCCCGGGCGCGGCACGAACTTCGTGCATCCCAAGTACGGCCCGGTGTGGGCCACCGGCCACCTGGGCGATGAGGCCATCTCGCTGATCGGCACCGACCCGAAGAAGAACAAGCAGTACGCGTTCAAGGAAGTGGCCAAGCTCACCGGCCAGGGCGGCGGCAGCCTGTTCCTGAAGACGCACCCGAAGTCGCAGCACCTGTACGTCGACACGCCGCTGAACCCCGAAGCCAAGATGTCGCAGTCGGTGGCGGTGTTCGACACCAAGAATCTGGACAAGGGCTTTACCGTGCTGCCGATCGCCGAGTGGGCGGGGCTGAAGGACGACGGCGCCAAGCGCGTGGTCCAGCCCGAGTTCAACAAGGCGGGCGATGAGGTATGGTTCGCGGTGTGGAGTGCGAAGAACAAGGAGAGTGCGCTGGTCGTCGTCGACGACAAGACGCTCAAGCTGAAGGCGGTGATCAAGGACCCGCGGCTGATCACTCCCACCGGCCACTTCAACGTCTACAACACGCAGCACGACGTCTACTGATCGAACGCTGCCCTCACGGAGAGCCCTGCCTATGAAGAAGACCTTGCTACTCGCCGCCGCCGCCGTCGCCTTCAGCGCGCCCGCCTTGGCTGGCGACCCCGAAGCGGCAATGAAGAAGGGCAACTGCCTGACCTGCCACACCAAGGACAAGAAGCTGGTCGGCCCGGCGTTCAAGGACATCGCAGCGAAATACAAGGGTCAGGCCGATGCGCCGGCCAAGCTGTTCGAAAAGGTGCGCAAGGGCGGCTCCGGCGTGTGGGGGCCTGTGCCGATGGCGCCGAACCCGGCGTCGGCCATCAGCGACGCCGACCTGAAGGAAGTGATCGAGTTCATCCTGAAGGGCTGAGCACGTGAAACGCGGCCTGACGGCGCTGTGCGCAGCGCTGCTGGCCGCGTTGGCGTGTGCGGCGCCGCCGCTGCTGCAAGCGCCCAGTGCCGACGGCCGTTGGCGCGTGGTGGCCGATGGCAGCACGCTGCGCGTCTTCGATGCGGACGGCCGGCCGCGGCGCGACCATGCCGCGGCGCCCGCCTCGGCGGTGCTCGATGCCCCGGCGCGCCGCAGCTTCATCATCGTCTTCGACCAGCTGCCGCAACTGTGGGAGCTGTCGTACGACCCGAACGCCGAACCGGTGTACCGCGGCATGGTGCACGACTACCGCATGGGCGAAGGCATTGCCGAACCCGGCTTCCTGAACGTGCGCCGCACCCCGCTGCAAGAGCCGCTGCGCGAGCCGGGCTTCGACGCCAAGCACGCGATGGTGCTGGCGCGCGCGCCCGATCGGGCCGACGGCCAGGCGGTGCTGGTGCTGGTGCAACTGGACGTGCGCAAGCCCATCGCCAGCTTCAGCCATCGCGGCGACCCCGACACCGCGGCGATGCGGCGCGTCGCCATCGACGGGCGCGAGCTGCTCGAAGTGCCCGATCGCGCCGGCGGACCGGCGCTGCACATCGACCCGCGCGACCTGCGGCTGCTCGGTGCGCACTAGCGCTGCTGGCGCTCACTGACGCGCACCAGCGCGCACCCACCCGCCAGGGCACCGTGGCCGCCGTGGCGCGGCAGCGGCTGCGCGCAGGCCCTTGTCGTCAGACCAGCCGCGCCAAGGTGGCCAGCAGCAGCGCACCCAGCAGGTTGTGCAGCAGCACGCCCGCCAGCGGCATGGCTTGGGCGACGATCGTGAGGCCCAGCACGGCCTGCGCCGCCAGCAACACGAGCAGCACCGCGCCGCCGTGCCGCCGCCCGTGCCGCCGCGCCGCCAGCCCCGCCCAGACCAGCAAGGGCAGCACCACGATCGCGCCGGCCAGGTGCAACCACAAGGCCAACGCGGCTTCGCGGTGAATCGGCAGCGCGCCGGTGGCGAACACGGGCTCGCGCCATGGGCTCAACGCCTGCCAGTCCCAGCCCGATGCGGCGGCCGCCCGCGTGCAGTCGGACAGGCCGCTGCACGACAGCGCGGCGTACGACGCGCTGACCAGCGCACCGCCGCCAAGCTGTGCGCACAGCAGTGCCAGCGCGGCGAGGCCCCATGCGCCCAGGCGGGATTCAGGCGGGGTGCCCGCGGATGGCGGCGGCCGCGCGCTGGCCGCCATGCGTACGCACAGCGCCAACATGGCGAAGCCGCCAAGCAGGTTGCCGATCGCCACGATGGGCAGCCGCGCCCCGGGAGTGGCGATGCCGAGCAGCGCCAGCGCCACGGCCACGCCCAGCAATGCGGCTGCGTACGCACCGGAGCGCTTCAGCACGGGCTTCGTCATCAGCGCGCTCATCACCATGACGACGACGAGGACGAGTGTCGCCGACGCGACGACACGATGCGCGAGCCGGGCCAGCGCGACGCCATCGGTGCTCGTCGAGCCGACGCCCGCCTGCGCCGCGCGCAGACCTTGCGCATAACAAGCCGGCCAGTCGATGCAGCCCAGCCCGGCCTGCGACAAGCGCATGTAGGCGCTCAGCGTGATCGTCGCCAGCATCAGTGCGGCGCAGGCCCAGGCCATGAGGTGCAGCCATGAGCGCCGCCGTGCGAGCTTGGAGAAGTCGGTATCCATCGTGGCGCCGCATGCTAGTGCGGCCCGGGCGGGCGCGGCCGCTGCGTTCTGGCGATTCCTTGAATTGGTTCAAGTCACCTGGGCCTGCGGATCCACAGAATCAAAGCCACCCGCGCACACCGCGCCCGACATCGGCTGCGCCGACCGAGGAAGCGACATGAGTCAGTCCCACCACGACGATCCGAACGAGCCCGTCCCCTTGCTGCAAAAGCTGCTGGACAACCCCTTCATGCTGCTGTTCCTGGGCGTGTTGATTCCGATGGTTGTCTACAACCTGTGGGGCGTCATCGAGATCCTGCTGATCCCGGTGTCCAAGTGAGCGACGGTCCAGTGACAAGACAACGAGGAACCGCACGATGAGCGCCATCCTTCCCCCGGCGGACCGCCTGTGGATCAAGCATCCGATCGACCGCGTCGAGGGCACGTGGATCGTGATCGCCTTGACCTGGTGCATGATCCTGTTCGGCATGATGGTCGGCTGGCATATCTGGGGCAACCAGAACCTGTCGACCGAGACCTACCGCACCACGCCCGAGCAGTTCACCGCCAAGGCGCAGGCCATGGTGGACAAGTACACGGTGCGCACCGAGACCGATCAGCAGATTCCGGTGGTCGCACCGCCGCCGGGCAGCGACGTCTACGTGC